>NZ_DASYTH010000001.1:0-4908 GCF_036002505.1 Actinophytocola sp.
GCTGACCGGAACGGCCGGCAACCGCTACCTCGTCTACCTCGACGTGTGGCAGCAGCACATCTCGTCGCTGGAGCAGTCGCCGGAGGAGGAGAGCATTCGCGAGGCGGCTTTGGGTGGCCCCGATACCACCACGCGCCTGAAGACCGTCTGGCAGGTCAAGGTGGCTGGCCCCGTCTCTACGCCGTGCAGCGCGTTCGGGCCCGGCTGGACGCCGCCAGGGGCGGTCGCCGACGGCACCATGGCCGCGCAGGCGGAGCAGGCAGCGGAGGTCGCCAGCGACTGCCTGGTGCCGGCGGGCGCCGGCTACCGCCGCCTCGACAACCAGCTCTACCGAGTGGAGATCCGCGACAGCGGGACCGCGCTGGCCTGGCCGCGTCCGGCGGCGACGGTCGCCGCCGGCGTGACCGTCACCAGCGCCAGCCGCGTCAAGATCGCTAATGTCAGCGACTGGTCGCTCGGTGGCTGGCCTTGGCTGGCCGGGCAGGTCGTGGAAGTGTTCAGCCCGGCGACCGACGGCGCCAACGCGGTCGGCCCGGTGGGCATGATCGTCGCGGCGGACGAGGCGAACCGCACGCTCGAGCTGGACGCGGATCTGACGAGCCTCGTCGGCGGCGCGGGGGCCAAGGTGCGCCGCGTGGCCACGTTCGTGTGGTCGCGTGACAATGGCAGCATCCTGGCCGGGCTGACCGCGATCGACCCGGTGACGTCCATCCTCACGGTGTCGCATCCCAACCGCGACGCGCTGTCGGGTTTCGCCGCCGGCCAATGGGTCGAGCTGTCCGACCGCGGCCGGAGCCTCCGCGGGGAGCCCGGCCTGCTCGTCGAGCTGAGCAAGGTGCAAGGGACCGAGCTCACCGTGCGCGCCTGGCCGGGCGGCACGGCGGCATCGCTCTCCGGCTTCGATGACCAGCCGACCGTCCGGAGGTGGGACTCGGCGGGCGCCTTGGCGGTCGCGGTGGGCCAGTTCCTCGACCTGGAGGGCGGCGTCCAAGTCCAGTTCGGTGGGGGGAGCTTCCGGTCGGGCGACTACTGGACCGTCCCCGCGCGCAGCCTGACGCACGAGGTCGAATGGCCCCGCAACCCGGTCGACGCCACCAAGCCGGCCCTCCTCGCGCCAGAGGGCGTCGAGCACCGTTTCGCGGCGCTCGCGCAGCTCCAGGTCAAGGCCGACGGCGTCACCTGGCAGCTCGCCGGCGACTGCAGGCGGTTGTTCCCGCCGCTCACCGGCCTGCTGAGCCTCACCTACCTGGGCGGGGACGGGCAGGAGATCGCCCCGAATCTGACCGGGCTGGCGCCCGTGATCCCAGGACCGCTGCCCGAGCCGCTGCGGGTGCGGGTGGCGAACGGGCGCTATCCGGTCAAAGGGGCGACCGCGCGGTTTGCCGTCGCCGGCAACCTCGGTGACGTCAACGGGGTCAAGATCGCCAACGTGCTGACCGACGAGCACGGGGTGGCGAGCGGCTCGTGGACTCTCGACCCGAGACCCGGCAACCCGGTGCAGCACGTCGTAGCAACCCTGCTCGACGACACCGGCCAGCCCTCCGACCTGCCTCCGATCCGCTTCACCGCCAACCTCAGCATCGCCGGCGAGGTGGCGTTCGACACCCAGGTCAAGAAGTGCCAGACGCTCGCCGCGGCGGCCACTGTTCAGGACGCCGTTGACACGCTCAGCACCCTCACCACCCTCACCTCAGCCAGCGGCGACGGTCAGGAAGCCATGCCCGGCCAGGGACTGCCACAGCCCCTCCGCGTCCTGGCCGCCAACGACTGCGGTCCCCTGCAAGAGGCGAAGGTGCTCTTCGAGGCGCCGAGCAACGGCCGGGTCGCGGCGACCTTGGCGGACCTTCCCGGCTCGACGTCGACCACCATGGCGGTGACCACAGGACCGGATGGAATCGCGGCCTGCGTCTGGCAGCCGGACCCGGCCGGCCCGACCAGCCAGCAACTCCTGGCGACACTCACCTCAGCGGGACCTAACCCCACCGCCGCGCCGACCACCGTGCTGTTCACAGCCAACCTAAGCGTGGCCGCCGCGGTCGCCTACACGCCTACCTGCGAGCCGTTGGCCGGGGCGGACACCGTTCAGCAGGCGATTGACATCCTGTGCACGACGACGACCGGGCGGGATCCCGGCGTCCACGTGGAGCGCCTTACCCTGGTGGGGCCGCCCGAGAGCGAGCTCAGGAACGACAGCGCGGTCCCGGTCGGCTTGCTGTCCGGCGGGATCCACGCCCATCTCGATCGCCCGGTCGATCCGATCGTCAAAGGCAACCCGGTCATGATCGTCACGATCGACCTGCCGTTCCCGTTCACCCAACCGGATGTCGCAGCATGGCAGGTGGCCGCGATCGGCACGGTGCCGGTCACCCTCGCCGCGGCGGTGGCGGAGGTGGGGCCGGGGATCCTCAGCTGGGAGCCCAACCCCAAGACAGCCGCCTGGCTCCGGGACAAGCTGTTCCAGATCCTGACCCCCCAAGGTTTCCGCGGTGTGCTCGCCCACCTGGTCATCAAGGGAAATTTCATCTGGGCGGACGGCGACCCGCGCGTCAGCCTCGACGGTGAGGTCTTCGGCTTCCCCGAGGGAGGCCGGAAGGAGGTCAACCTGCCCAGCGGCGACGGGCGTCGGGGTGGCGACCTCGAAATGTGGTTCACCCTCCGTGAGGGTTAGCGCGACGCCTTGACCGGGTCTCGTGGTGAGCGCACAATCCGAACTGCCGAGAGTTCTTGTCGACTGTCACGCCAATCGAACGTCAGAGAAGGGTAGTCGCGGAGCGCCTCCTGGGGAGGACCCGGTGGAGAGAAGCCGAGGTCCGTGGGGGTGGTGAAGTGGGCGCTGGACCGAGGCGAGTAGTGAGTCGTACAGCACGTCGGAGCTCAACGCGGTAGGCCCCGTGAGTCCAATGTCTTCTCCTATCTAATGGGTTGACCGAGGTCTCACGGGCCTCCCTTTGTGTTGCGCTGACCCGCAGCACCATGAATTCTTCGGCTCCGCGTGCAGGGAGTGCCGCCGGTGGCACCTCCGCCTCCGCAATCAGGACCCCACCCGGCTCCGCGGGCTCACTGCGGAGCGGTTGTGCCGCCGGTGGCACCTCCGCCTCCGCAATCAGGACCCCACCCGGCTCGGCAGGCTCACTGCGGAGCGGTTGTGCCGCCGGTGTTGTCACCGGTGGCACAACGCCGCGATGACGCGGTTACGGTGCCGGCTGGGCGAGGGCCATGGCCTCGATCATGAATCGGGCGTTCTCGCCGGGGCGGCGAAATCGCTGACCTCTACCGCGGTGCGAGCCGGGCGGTGCTCGCCGAAGTGCCGGACCCAGGCCTCGTTGAAAGCCGGTCGGTCCCGCTGAAGATGCTTCATGAAGATGCCCACCCGCACCACATCGGTCAGATCGGCTCCGGCCGCCGCGAGAATCGCGGCGAGGTTGGTGAGAAGCTGGCCGGCCTCGGCGCCGGCTTCGTTGGGCAGTTGCCTGTTGTCGGGATACGCGCCGAATAGGGCGGATACGAAGATCCAGCCGCCGGACGCCAATGCCTGCGGCACTGGACCGGCGTGCGCGGGCGCGTCGGCCGTGTGGATGACTCTCAATGGCTGCCCGATCGGATCACCACCATCCCTTTCGTTTGGCCCAGACGAGCAGAGCGGCCGACATAACCACCATGACTGCGAGCAACACCACGAGCACCCCGTAGTGGGTCGAGTCGTTGACGATGACGTTCATGCCTACCACCGAGGACAGCGCGGTGACCGGCAGGGTGACCGCGGCGATGACAGCGAGTCGTTCGGCGGCGATGGTCATCTTGGTGTTGGTCCGGGTCTGGTAGAACTCGATGACGCCCTGCAGGTAGTCCTTCTGGCCGTCGGCCATGGTGGCGATGCGCTGGAACTGGTCCACGATGTCGGTCAGCAGTGACTGGCCTGTTCCAGTGCCGAAGACCGTGAGGGTGGCCATCCGGCCGTAGACCTCCCGGCTGAGCATCGCCATCGTGCGGAGGGCCAGCAGCCCGTGCCGGACCCGGAACATCGCGTCCAGGAACTGCTCGGGATCACCCATCTGGCCGGCGGTGACCTGCTGTTCGAGCGTCCACACCTCCTGGGTCAGCACCGTTAGGTACGCCCGCATCCGCCCGGTGAGCGCTGTTACGACGTGAAAGGACAGTTCGAACGCCGACGTAGGGCGTAGTCGTCCGCTGTCCAGCCGCCGGGCGAGGGTGCTGGTCTCCACCCGCGCCGCGTCCGGGTCGACCGCGGGGTTGAGCGGGCCGTGCACGGTCACGAAGTAGTTCGGCCCGACGAACTGGTCCAACTCGACGAAGTGCACGTGCCCGCTGGCGCCGGGCTCCGGGGCATGCAGCACGACGAACACGTGATCGGGGTAGACGTGCACTTTCGGCACCGGGTTGCGTTGCTCGCAGTCGCGTACCGCCTGCGGATGGAAACCGAACACCTCCGACAACACCCGGCTGGCCTCGGCGTCGCAGGCCGGAACATCCACCCACACCACGCCCTCGCCGTGGCCGAGCAGCTTCTCGAGGTCACCGACCTCGCGCCGCGCGACACCGTCGCCGGTCACCAGCCGAACGTCCACCCCGCTCACCGCCTGTTCAGCGTCCACCGGAAGGCTCAGCCCTGACGGGCGCGTACCGCGGCGTCCAACGCTGCACGCATCGCCTCGACCGGACCGGGCCGCCCGGTCATCAGCTCGACCTGGGCAACCGCCTGGTGCAGCAGCACTGCCAAGCCGCTTACCACCCGGCACCCGTTCGCCGCCGCCCCGGCGGCGAACGGTGTCGGCCATGGCGCGTACACCACGTCCAGTACGACCGTGCCGGCCGCCCACCTGTCCGCCCGGACCCCATCTGCCGCACCGCCGGGCAACGTGGAGATCACCACGTCGGCCTCCGGCAGCG
>NZ_DASYTH010000002.1:0-2635 GCF_036002505.1 Actinophytocola sp.
CCTTGATCCGTTCCCACGAGACGCCGGAAAGGTCCACCTTCTTGGACGCCCGCAGGTACCGGTCGAGGTCGAACTCGTCCAAGGCCGCGCTCACGGGATCAATTCGTAACCGACTGCGCATCGGATTACCAGCAACCGGAAGGGCTATCCGGACAGCCGCCCTCGAAGCAGCTCGGCGGCCACCTTGGGGTTGGCCGAGCCCTTCGTCTTCTTCATGACGTGGCCGACCAGGGCGTTCAGCGCGCCCTCCTTGCCGCCCCGGAACTGCTCAACGGGCCCGGGGTTCTCGGCGATGACCTCCTCGACCACGGCCTCCAGGGCCCCCGCGTCCGAGACCTGCTGAAGGCCTTTGGACGCCACGATCTCCTCGATGGGGGCACCCGTCCGGAAGGCCTCGGCCAGCGCCGTCTTCGCTCCGGCAGAGGAGATCGTCCCCCTGGCGAACAGCCGGACGAGATCGGCGATGTGCTGGGGCCTGACCTTCGATCCCTCCAGCGATTGGTTGTGCTCGCGGAGCAACGCCGCGAGATCACCCGTCATCCAGTTGGCGGCGGCCCGGGGCTCGGCCCCCATCGCGACGGCCTTCTCGAGGAACTCGGCCCAAGAACGGCTTCCTCCGATCAGCGCGGCCTGGTGCGCCTCGAGCCGGTATTCGTCCTGGTACCGGCGGCGCCGCGCGGAGGGAAGCTCGGGCAGCGCGGTTCGGAGCCCCTCGATCCATTCCGGGTCGGGCTCAATGGGGGTGAGGTCGGGCTCGGGGAAGTACCGGTAGTCCGATGCGTATTCCTTGGACCGGCCAGGCGTGGTGACGTTCCGGTTCTCGTCCCAGTGCCGGGTCTCCTGGGCCAGCGGCTGGCCCGCTCGCAGGGCGGCGATCTGCCGCTCCTGCTCGAACGCGAGGGCCCGGTAGATGGAGCGGATCGAATTCAGGTTCTTGATCTCGATCTTCGTGCCGAGCTCGGCGCGGCCGAGAGGGCGCACGCTGATGTTGGCGTCGCAGCGGAGCGAGCCCTCCTCCATGCGAACGTCGGAGACTCCGAGTGCTTCGAGGATCGCGCGAAGCTCGGTGAAGTAGGCACGGGCCTCTTCCGGCGTGCGCATGTCGGGCTCGGACACCACCTCGACCAGCGGCACGCCCGCCCGGTTGTAGTCCTCCAGCGCGTAGTCCGCGCCGGAAATGCGGCCGGTGGCGCCGGCGTGGACGGTCCTGCCCGTGTCTTCCTCGAGGTGGACCCGCGTGATCCCGATCCGGCGAGCCTCCCCGTCCACATGGACGTCGAGGTGGCCGCCCACGCACAGCGGCACGTCGTACTGGGAGATCTGGAAGTTCTTCGGCATGTCCGGATAGAAGTAGTTCTTCCGGTGGAAGAGCGAGTGCGCGACGATCCTGCAGTCGAGGGCTAGCCCGATCTTCGCCGTGTACTCGATGGCCTTCTCGTTGGGCACCGGGAGCGTGCCCGGATGTCCCAGACAGATCGGGCACACGTTGGAGTTCGGCGGCCCTCCGAACTGGTTGGGGCAGCCGCAGAACATCTTGCTGGCCGTGGCCAGTTCGACATGGCACTCCAGGCCGATGACGGTTTCGAATTCCTCAGGCATTCCGACGGAAACGATAGCCGCCGTGGGCTCGTGTCGACGGAAGGGCCAACGGCCCGCGGACATCCGGCCGATAGCATGGGCGGGCATGAGGCTCCTCCGCCGCCCAGTCCCGGCCGATGGGAGCAGCGGGGCGCCCACCGCTCGCGGACAGGCCTCTCCGGCCCAGATCTGGCTTGCCCTGAGCGCCGTGTACGTGATCTGGGGCTCGACCTATCTGGCCATCCGGCTCGCCGTCCGCACCATCCCACCGTTCCTCAGCGCGTCGATCCGGTTCGTGATCGCCGGTGCCGTCCTCTACCTGTGGTCCATCCGTCGGGGGGATACCGTGCACGATCGCCCGGGGTGGCGCCAATGGCGGGCCGCCGCCATCGTCGGGGGACTCCTGCTCCTGGGAGGAAACGGCCTGGTCTCGTGGAGCGAGCAACGCGTGCCCACGGGGATCGTCGCGCTGGTGATCGCCATGGTCCCGATCTGGCTGGCCGTCCTTGATCGGCTCTTCTACGGTCAGCGGCTGCCTGGCTGGGCGGTGGCCGGCCTCGTGCTCGGGTTCGGCGGACTGGTGCTGCTCACCGCCGGACATGGCCGGGGGCATGTCGATACCCTGCGCGTGCTCGTGGTGGTGGGGGCGTCACTGTCCTGGGCCGTGGGATCGCTCTATGCGCGCCGGGCTCCCCTCCCCCGCCGGCCGCTGGTCGGCACGGCGATGGAGATGCTGGCGGGCGGTGCGCTGCTCGGCGTGGTGGCCCTTTCCGCCGGCGAGCTGGGCCGCTTCCACCCACAGAACATCTCGGGTGAGTCGCTGGCCGGGCTGGCTTACCTGATCACCGTGGGCTCGTGGATCGGGTTCGCGTCCTATGTGTGGCTGCTGAGGAACGCCCCCACGTCGCTCGTGTCCACGTACGCGTACGTGAACCCGGTGATCGCCGTCTTCCTCGGCTGGCTCTTCTTGAATGAGGTGTTGGCGGCTCGAACCCTTGTGGCGGCCGCGATCATCCTCGCTGGGGTCGCCCTGATCATCACGGCCCGTCGGGTTCCA
>NZ_DASYTH010000003.1:0-2442 GCF_036002505.1 Actinophytocola sp.
TTTGCTGCCTGTCTTGAGGGGCAACGATTGACACCGAACCTCTGCCTGACGTGTCCGGCATGCGTGACTCATCTGCCGCGCCGAGGGCGCTGGTGGTTGGGTCGGCGGTGAGGTATGACTGCCGTCTCTGCCTCCGATCAACCTGCGTTCCGCAGTTGAGTGCTGATTCTGGACACACGGGCGGGCGTTTGCCCAGGTGAGCGGATCGTGGTCGGATCCGGAACGGAAAAGTCACTGGACACACGATCAACTCGGGTGGCCTTGTGAACCATGATGAATATGGCTAACGTCTGGACACGTGCATGTGCGTGTGGCGACCCGCCGAAACTCAGACGGCACCCCGGTGCGGTACCTGCAGCTGGCGCACAACGAGTGGGATGCGGCCACGAAGACGTCCCGGCCGAAGGTGCTCTACAGCTTCGGCCGTGAGGACGCCCTGGACCGGGCGGTGATCGAACGGCTGGTGGCGTCGCTGAGCCGGCTGCTGGAACCCGGCGCGGCGCTGGCCGCCACCACCAGGACGGGGTTGTCCTTCGTCGAGTCCCGCTCCTTCGGCGGGGCGTGGCTGCTCGACCAGATGTGGCGCCGGTTGGGTATCGACAAGGTCATGGCGAGGCTGCTGGCCGGTACCCGCCGGGACCCGGCCACCGAACGGGTGATCTTCGCGTTGGTCGCCAACCGGGCATTGGATCCCTCCTCGAAGCTGGCCGCAGCCTCGTGGATCTCGCGGCGGGTGCACATCGACGGCCTGCCCGAGGCCAGCGACGACGCCTGCTACCGGGCGATGGACTGGCTGCAGGAGGTTGCCCCCGAACTGGAACGGCAGGTCTTCGGCCAGGTCGCCAACCTGCTCAACCTCGAAGTCGACCTGCTGTTCTTCGACACCACGTCCAGCTACTTCGAACTCGACGAGGCCGACGAACCCGTCGCCCGCGACCACCGCGGCCACCTCCGGCCCGCCACCGCCACCGCCACCGGCGACGGCGACGGCGACGGCGACGGCGACGGCGACGGGTCAACGATCGGGTTGCGCACCTACGGCAAGAGCAAGGACCACCGCGGCGATCTGCCCCAGGTGGTGGTCGGCCTGGCCGTGACCCGCGACGGGATCCCGGTACGCGTGTGGTGCTGGCCGGGCAACACCGGCGACTCGAAGCTGATCCGCCAGGTCAAGACAGACATGCGCGACTGGACCCTGACCCGGATCGTGTGGGTCGGCGACCGCGGCTTCACCTCAGCTGACAACCGCCGGGCGCTCCGCGCCGGCGACCACCACTACATCCTCGGCGAGAAACTGCGCGGCGACTCAGCCGACGCGAAGGCCGCCCTGTCCCGGCAGGGCCGCTACGCCACCGTCGCGGCGAACCTGCGGGTCAAGGAGGTCAAGGTCGGCGACGGCGAACGGTTCGTCATCTGCCACAACCCCGAAGCCGCCGACCGGGACGCCGCGATCCGCGACCGGCTCGTAGCGCAGCTGACCGACATGATCGCCAAGTCGGACCCGCTGTCCGCGACGAAACGCGCCGAGCTGCGCGGAGTGATCTCCACCAAGCCCGGCCTGAACCGCTACCTACGCGTCACACCCGGCGGGCTGCTCCGCGTCGACCAAGGCGCGATCAAGGCCGAGGAGAAGTTGGACGGCAAGTACCTGCTGCGCGCCACCGACCCGCACCTGACAGCCGAGGACATCGCCCTCGGATACAAGCAGCTCTACGAGGTCGAACGCGGCTGGCGGACCCTGAAGACCACCCTGGACCTGCGCCCGGTCTACCACCGCCTCGAAGAACGCATCCGGGCCCATATCATCCTGTGCTGGCTCGCCCTGCTCCTGGTCCGCATCGTCGAGACCACTACCACCCAGACGTGGCACCACCTGCGTGAGCACCTCGACGAACTGCACCTGGGCACGTTCACCGGCCCGGCCGGCACCTACCGTCAACGCACCGAGCTGACCAAGCCGCAGCGTGACCTTCTCGCCACACTCAACCTCAACCCACCCAAAAAGATCATCGAGCTGGCACCCGCGAGCGCCTGACCAGGGCAAACACCCCACACTAGACACACGCCCCGACGGCGCACGATCACCCGTTCCCGCAGGTCAATGCCCATATCCCGTGTCTAGACCCACCAACGAGCTGCGGAACGCAGGTGGCAGGGATGGATGTTCCGGAGAGTTCTCACGGATTGTCGCTACCCCATTCCGCAAGCCGGGCCGGGGCGATCGGATATGTGGCGTCCGGGTCCATGACGGATCCGGTGTGGTTCGCGCGTCTGCTCACCGCTCGGGCCTAAGGCCGGCCAGCGTGACGGCGGCGAGCCGATCGACGGCGGCCTTGGACGGCAGGCCGTTGGCTGCGGTGAGGGCGTGCAGGCAGTAGCCGGCCAATTCGTCGGCGCCGATGTCGTCGCGGACGTCCCCGACGGCGGCGGCCTGGGTGATGA
>NZ_DASYTH010000004.1:0-5000 GCF_036002505.1 Actinophytocola sp.
GCTCCTCGTGACGGCGGGCGACAGCGTCCGGCGATCCGCTGGCTTCCGCCGACTGGTCCGGCCCGAGCGGGGCGCTGTGTTGGTTGGGACGGGTCATCGCGAGATACCTCCGCGGCGGCTTAGCGACCTTCACGCGGATGGCCTTTTCGGCGCTAGACGGGGCAGCCCCGGCAAGAGGCTCCGGCAGCCCCGCGCTGTGCACTTCGGCCTATCTTGTGAATCAATCCCCCATAAACTCTTTCGCCCCGGCGGCACCCGGCGTACGATCCGTCAACGTTGGATAACCCACTGTTGGAAGCGCTGCGGAGTCTTCGCTAGACGGGGGTTGGTGGTGCGTATGCGGGCGCTCTTCGTCCCGACCCGCACGCAGCGTGTGCCGGTGCCGTAGTCAGGACCCGCTGGACGTCTGTGAAACGCCGAGAAGATCGCATCTCGCCTGAGAGCTCGTGATCCTCGGAGCGCCTGAGCGGGTCCGATGCCGGACCTGGCGTGCGGCACGTGGCTGCCTCGGTTGCTCGATGATCGCGAAGCGGGTTTGCGGCTGGGTGTTCGTCTCGCGCTGCGCGACTATTCGATTTCCTGCGTCCGTCCGTTCCTCCAGGGGGATCTCGTTGTGCTTTCCGCGTCCGTGGCCTCCTCTCGCACTATCTGGGTGTGAGGACTATGGACATTTGGAGTCGCAGCCGCGCGACGAACAGCGATACACGCCACCGTAGGCGGCGGTGGCTGCTTGTCGTCGTGCTGGTGGCCGGCGCGCTGGCGGCCGGCTGCGACGAGACGAGGCCGGAAACGCGTTCTGGCCAGTCCGACGACCGGCGGAGTTCGCCGGCCGAACGGACCACTCCCCCGACCGCCTCGCCGGACCCGCTCGCGGTGGCACGCCGAGATCTGGCGGCGGCCCAGGAGGGTTACTACCAGGCGTACATCGGCGCCGTCGCCTCGCCGGGCGATCGCGGCCGCATCCGACGCCTCCTCAGCGTGTACACGACGGAGAGCCCGGCACGGGTGGTGATGGCCGCGAGGATCAAGGGGCTGGCTGACAGGCGGCTGGCAGGCAGGGCCGGACCGGACGGCTATTACGTCGTCGAACGGGTCGACGTGACCAGCCTTCCCCCGCGGGGAGAGGCGACGACGACGGTGTGCACCTACGACGACGGTGTCCTGTACGACGCGGCCCGCAAGGGCCCCGACGGTCAGGAGATCGTCGTGAACGACGAGATCGAGAGCGCCCGTACGCGCTTCCTCTGGGTCCAGCAGAAGGGCGCCTGGAAGTTGCGGGGCGGCGACGTGGTGAAGACGTGGGAAGGGGGAAACCGATGCCCCGCCAAGGCGTCCGGATGATCGGCCCGGCGCTGCTCGTGGTCGCAAGCCTCATGTTCGCGCCGGGCGCGACGGCGAAGATCGGTCCGGCCGATCCGAACCCGTACGACCCCGGCCCTTGGGCGGCCGTGGATCCCACACTCGACGAACTGGTGGCCATGGTGGCCGGCGGTGGCCGTGGCTCGTCGGGCGGGTCCGGCGGCGGCTCGGGGCCGAAGTGCGTCTGGACGCTGGCGGTGGACTACTTCGCATTCGGCCAGCCACTGGCACACACCGAGCGCGAGGACCCGGACGGCACAAAGGCCGTGCTGTACATGCGCGAATGCGCGGGCCTGGCACCGGCACTGGTGTGGGTGCGGCAGGCCTCGCCGCAGGAACTGGCAGCCATCGCCGTCGACATGGTCCGGGATCGGCTCCCGGCCCCACAGGGCCTGTTCTCGCCGAAGCTGAACCCGGACGCGGCGCCGGTCGTGCACCTCCCGCTGTGGTTCGCGGTGTCCGGCGGCCAGTGGGCGCCGGTGTCCGCGACGGCCGCGATCCCCGGACTGTCCGCGACCGTGACGGCGCAGCCGACACAATTGGTGTTCGAACCCGGCGACGGCGCGGCCGCCGTGTCGTGCGCCGGTCCCGGTCCAGTGTTCCGGCCCGGCATGGCCGAGCCAGCCACGCCGCCCGCTTGCTCCTACACCTACGGCGACGCGTCCTCGGTGGCCCCGGACGGCCACGGATGGCCAGCCAGCCTGTCCATCCAATGGGAGGTGACCTGGTCGGCCAGCAGCGGCGCCGGCGGATCGCTCGGGCCGCTGACCACTGCGACCGGCTATGCGGTCCCCGTACGCGAGATCCAGGCAATCGAACAGGCAGGTGCACGATGACGCCGCCAGGAACGGGCGTGCTCCACGACCCCACCGCCACTTCGGCCAGCGGGCCGGACGGTCTGCTCACCGGCTCCCCCGCCCGGCTCGCGGCCGACCGGCGGCGGGCGCGGCGGCAGGGCCTCCTGCTCGCACCGGTGTTGATGGTCCTGGGCGCAGCAGGAGCCCTCTGGCTGGCCGCGCAGGGCGGCGGGCAGATCGAAGTGATCGCCCTGGCCACGCCGATCGAGCGAGGGCAGATCGTCGCCGAGGCCGATCTCGCGGTGGTCCGGCTGTCCGCCGAGGGCGGCCAACTTCGCCTGGCCACCCCGGCGACGGCGCAGCGCGATCTCGTGGGCAAGGCGGCGCTGGTCGACATGCCCGCCGGGACCCTGCTGACACCCGAGATGGTGGCAGCCGGCACGCCCCGGCCAGACGGAGTGGCGGTCGGCATGCGTGTGGCGGCCGACGCCATGCCCGCAGCCGTGCTGCGTTCCGGCGAGTGGGTGCAAGTCGTCGGCACCGACCCGGCCACCGGCCAGGCGACGGTGATTGCCCCGTCGGTCGAGGTGCTCTCCGTCGCCCCGGCCACGGCAGAGTCCACAGGTGAACGGTCGGACACGATCGTCTACCTGTCTGTGCCGCCGGGGTCCGCGGCTCAGGTCGCCGCGGCGGCGGCAACCGACAACGGCGTGCGGCTGCTGGGAGTGCGTCCATGAAGCCCGCGACCCCAGACCCGACGCCCAACGGCCAGGATGGCGTCATACGAGACGCCGGCCTCGCCGGTCGAGAGCGTCAAGCCTCCCCCGACGCCGGGGCAGTGTGCTGGGCGATCGCCGCCGCCGGCCACGGCGCGCCCGGCGCGACAACTGTCGGCGTGGCGGTCGCCGCCGCCGTGGCCGGACTCCTCGTCGAGGCGGACATCGACGGCGGCGTGTTGGGCGCCCGCTACGGGTGCTGGCTGCACGACGAGGCGCCCTCGCTGGCCTCGCTGGTGGCCAGCCTCCGCCCGGGCGTGACAGCCGCGGCGGTCAACGACCACGTCCAACTGCTTCCTTCGGGCGTTCGCGCCGTGCTCCTACCACCCTCGGCCGAGGATGCCGCGGGCGCTGTCGAGCATCTGGCTTTCAATTTGGACCTGCTTCGCGCCGCCCTGCCCGGGGGCCGGCTGGTGCTCGACCTGGGACGGCTGCACGCGGCCGGCACGGCGCTCGACCTCGCCAGCGCCGCCGACGCGGTCGTCGTGGTGGCCCGGCCCACCGTCGAGGAGCTGGCGGGGCTGCTGGCGCGCATGCCGCACCTGGCCGCGCGGTTCGAGCGCCTCGCGGTCGCGATCCGCGGGGACGGGCCCTACCGGCAAGCGGAGATACGCGCCGAGGCAGCGGCGCGAGCCGGTCGAGCGGTGCCGGTCGTGACAATCCCCGAGGACCCTCGCACAGTCCGCGGACTGGCCGTGCCGCCCGAGGGCCGGCGCGCCCACCGCCTCGAGCGGTCCCCGCTCATGCGGGCAGTGCGCGAACTCTGCAACGCCTTCCGAGTCCAGGAAACGGCCGAAGCTGGCGAGGCTACAACGGCTGAGTCAGCAGGACGCCCGGCGCCTGGCCAGCCGGCCGGCGTGGGGGGTGTCCGGCCGTGACCGGCGGCGCGTGGCTCGACGGCGCCACGCCCCGGCCGGCGACGCCGAACGGCCGCTCGACGACGGCGGCAACCAGCGGGCTGGATGAGGCGGCGCTGCGGGAGGTGGTCGCCGGCATCCGCGAAGCGGTCAACGCGCTGGCCGACGAACGCCGGCAAGCCGGCGGCCCGGTCCAGCCGGAGGTGCGCGCCGCGTTGGCCGAAGAGGTGACCGCGGCCTGGCTGCGGGAGGAGAACCTGCGCCGGGTGCGAGCCCGGCGCCGGCCGCTGGATCCGGATGCCGAGAACCGGCTGCGCGAACGCGTCCGAGCAGCGGTGTCGCCGCTGGGCCCGGTGGCACGGTTCCTCGACAGCCCGCAGTGGTCCGACGTCGAGGTCAACGGCGCGCACAACGTGGTCTGCACAGCCCGCAGCGCCGACCACCGGGAGGAATTCGCATCGCCGTTCGCCTCCGAGGCGGAGGTGTTCGAGTGGGCGGCCGAGCACGCCGCGCTGGCCGGTCAGCGATTCGACGAATCCAACCCGTCGGTGCGGTTCCGCCTGCCGAACGGCGTGCGGGTGCATGCGATCGCGAAGGTCACCAGCCTGCCGCACATCGACTTCCGGCTGTTCCTGCCCGGGCTGGACACTCTCGACGGGCTCGTCGGCGCCGGCATGTTCGGTGATGACGTGGGCGAGGTGCTGCGGTGTTCGGCCGCGGTGTGCGAGCCGATCGGTGTGATCTTCTCCGGGGGCACCGGCAACGGGAAGACCACCCTGCTGCGCGCGTGGTTGAACGCCCACCCGCATCGGATCGTGCTGGACCGCGTGGTGACCGTGGAAGACGAGCAGGAGCTGTTCTTGGACCGGCGCCGGTTCCGGAACCTGGTCGAGTTCGAGGCCCGCGAGCCGAACGTGGACGGCAAGGGCGAGTACTCGATGGAGCGGTACCTGTCCCACGACCTGCGGCGGCAGACCCCGCAGCGGGTGGCGCTCGGGGAGCTCAAGCCCGACGGCGGTGTGCTGCCGCTGCTGCTTGCCCTCGGCCAGGGCATCGCCCAAGGCGTGGCGACGACGATCCACGCGCCGACGGCCGAGGACGTGCTCCCCCGGGTTCGCACCTACGCCGCGTTCGGGGCCCGGCGGGTGGAGGAGACCACCGTGCTGGAGACGGTGGCAGCGTCGGTGGACCTTGTCGTGCATGTGGCCCGG
>NZ_DASYTH010000005.1:0-3707 GCF_036002505.1 Actinophytocola sp.
CACACTGCCCAGCCGCGACGAAGTCGTGCGGTCCTGGGAGGTCGGCCCGTACTGGCATGCGGAGGAAACCCGCGATGGTGACCTCTACCTCGAAGAGACGACAATCGATGGCGACCGAACCGGCCGCTACGTACACCTGTCCGCTGATGACCAAGGCAGCTGGATGGTCACCGCCGCGAGGGGCGACAAGACCATAGACGCCGTCGCCGTCGCGCGCGTGACCGCCGTACATACCGACGGCACCTTCGACTGCTCGTACCTCAGAATCTTCACGTCAGACCCGGCTGCGAACCTGGAACCGTAACGAAAGCCGACGCCGCCAATATGGCTTGCCGGAGGACCGGCATCAACGTCGACCACCTGCCGGGTCCGCGCGGGCGGTCACGTTCCGCGACCCCTTCCTGCGGCAGTACGTCGTGGCGCCGGAGGACGCTGAGCCGACCGTGCCGGCCCAGTCGGCACCGTGTCCCCAGGGCCAGCGGCAGCCCGCTCAACCCCTACACCGACCTTGACACCCGCCAGGTCCGGTGCGTGGAGTGCGGGGGCGCAGGGCCCGGCCCAGGCCAGGACGCCGGCGGGGCCGGTCTGCAGCGCTGTTACCGACGCGGTCACCTGCCGACCCGGGTCTGTGGCGCGTGCGGCCGGCTCCGCCCGGTCAAACGCCGGGCAACCGAGTCGAGTCCCCATCTCTGCCAGGACTGTGTACCGGACGCGACCGGCACCTGCGCCGGCTGCGGCCGGGTTAGGGCAGGTCACGTCAAGGGACCGGCGTGTTCTTCTGCGACAGTTGCCGTCACGGGCCGGCCCGGCAGTGCGCATTCTGCGGCCAGGTACGCCCGATCAAGGTCAACTGGCCGTTGGCCCGTGCTGCTCCACCTGCTATCAGCGGATACGGCAGAACCCCTCCGAGTGTGCCCGCTGCGGACACATTCGAGCCCTCATCGGCATCGATGCCACCGGTGCGCGAACTTGCGGCCCGTGCACCGACGCCTCCATCGACCACCGGTGCACCGCCCGCCTGCCGCCAGGCCGGCCGCGGCTATGATCCTGGCAACTGCAACCGGTGCGGTAAGCGGCCGACGCAACGATGCGCGTTCTGCCATCAGCTACGCGCCGTCGTAGTCAACTGGCCAGCCGGTCCGAGCTGCCCCACCCGCCACAAGCGCGTCCGGGAGAACCCCGCCGAGTGCGCCAGTTGCGGACAGCTGCGGATCCTCATCGGCATCGATGCCACCGGTGCGCGAACATGCGGTCCCTGCGCCGGCTCCTCGGTCGACTACTTATGCTGCGCCTGCGGGCAGGCGTGCCGCGTCGACGAGGCCGGACGCTGCTTCCGCTGCGCGGTCGCCGACCGGCTGCGCGACATGCTCGGCGCCGCCACCGGCCAGATCCCCGCCCAGCTCCAGCCGCTCACCGACGCGCTGTTGGCCGCAGAGAAGCCGCGCAGCGTCCTGGTCTGGCTGCGCCGCAGCTCGGCCGCGCAGCTGCTGGCCCGGCTCGCCGCGCTGAGCCAGCCCATCACCCACGACCTGCTTGACTGCCTGCCCGTCAACCAGGACGTCCACTACGTGCGCGAGATCTTGGTCCACACCGGGATCCTGCCTGCGCGCCTGGAGTACCTGGACCGGCTCCTGCCCTGGCTGGAGCAGACGCTGGCCGACCGGCCGGCCACACACGCCCGTCTGGTGCGCCCCTACGCGCACTGGCATGTACTGCTCCGCGCCCGCCGCCGGGCACAGCGGCACGGCACCTTCACCCCGAACTCCGCGGCCCACATCCGAAGCGAGATCCGCGTCGTCCTCGATCTGCTCGACCATCTCGAGCGGGGACGGGCTGACCCTCGCCACGCTGCAACAGCGGCACGTCGACCAGTGGCTTGCCGCCTGCCCGGCTAGCCGGTACAGCATCCGCCATTTCCTCACCTGGGCCGCAGAACGCGGGCTGGTCACCGACGTCATCGTGCCGGCCCGCCGCCCAGTACCCCCGTCGGTCTTCGCCGACCAGCACGAACACGTGCGGCTTCTCGAACGCTGCCTCGGCGACGACAATCTACCCATCGACATCCGAGCCGCCCGTGCGCTGATCTTGCTGTTCGGGATCAACACCTCCCGGGTCCTCTGCATCCGCGCGGATCAGCTCGCCGAGCGGGACGGGGAGACCTACCTCACGCTCGACCAGCACGAACTGATCATCCCGCCGCGCCTGGCTGTCCTACTCGCCCGACTTTCTGCGCCGCGAAGCCGCTCCACGCTGCCGCCAAACCCGTCCGCGCCCAAGCTGCTGTTCCCTCGCCGCGCCCTCGGCCAACCGGTCGCCGCCGGTTCAATCGGCAGCCGCGTCAAGAGGTACGGGATCAACGCGCGCGGCGGACGCAACACCGCGCTGATCGGCATGGCTGCCGACTTGCGCGCGCCGGTGCTCGCGGACCTGCTCGGCCTGCACATCGCTACCGGCGTGCGCTGGGCCAAGTACGCCAAACGCGACTGGGAGAGCTACCTCGCCGACAGGCGCTCAACCGCCCGGCGGACGCCCCGACCCGACCCCAGTGCATAGGCAAGCCCCCGAACCACCGACCGCCTTTCGGCTGGTCGGAACATGGGGTGCACAACGCCCCGGGTTTACATGATCGACCCGATGGTGGCTGACGGTCGGAATGGCGAGAGTCGAGGTTGTGGTCGGTTTTCCGCCGTTGGAGCTGCGGGTGCGCGTGCGCCGGGGGCACGGCGTGGACAGCTGGATAGCGTTCGAACGGGTTGTGGGGCTGTGGCTGCGCAGTGACCCGCTGACCGGACACGGCCGGGTGTGGCAGTGGGTGGTGGACGTCGATCCAGGGCTGCCCGCCCTGACTGACGTGCTGGCCAGCTGCCACGACTTCCTGGTCGACGACGATTGCGGTCGCGCTGTGGGCGTGGTCGAGGACGTGATCACGGTCCCGGATTCGGCGGGTCCGGCACGGCTGCTGGTGGTGCAGGGCTGGGGCCGGCAGCGCACCACGGTGCCGTTGGATGACGTGGTCGAGGTGGTACCCGGGGGGCGGCGGCTGGTGATCACCTGCCGTGCCGGACATCGCCCGCCGCAGGTTGAGCATGCGCGTGCGGGATCGGGGAAGTCGGCGGGTGCGGCGCGGATCCTCAGGTCGTTGATGGCGCGGCTGGGCGGTCGCCGCCCCGGGCCGGCACGACGGCGGTGAACCGAACGAGCCGTCGGTGTCACGGTTCGATGAGGCCGCGGCGGATGGCGTAGCGGGTGAGCTCGACCCGGTCGCGCATGCCGAGCTTGTCGAGAATGTTGGCGCGGTGCCGGTCGACGGTCTTGACGCTGATGGTGAGGATGGCCGCGATCTGGCGGGAGCTGTGTCCTTCGGCGATGAGTTTGACGATCTCCGCCTCGCGGGGGGTCAGCACGTCGTCGGTGCCGGGGTGATCGCCTGCCCGGGTCAGGTAGTCCCGCACGAGGGTCGCGGTGGCCGACGGGTAGAGGAAGCAGTCGCCGGCGAGGGCGGCGCGGCAGGCGGTGACGATCTCGCGGTCGGCACCGGACTTGAGCACGTACCCGCTGGCACCGGCCTTGAGGGCCTCGAACAGGAACTGGTCGTTGTCGTACATGGACAGCATCAGCATCGGCAGGTGCGGGCGGCGGCGGGCCAGTTCCCGGGCGGCCTGCAGGCCGGTCAGGCGGGGCATGGCGATGTCGAGGATGACCAGGTC
>NZ_DASYTH010000006.1:0-3141 GCF_036002505.1 Actinophytocola sp.
CCGGCTGAAGGCCTTGAAGCGTACCGATGATGTGGTCGGCGCTGGGGATGCGGTCGTTGTCGATGACGTCGTAGCTGTACCAACCGGCACGCCTCCAGCCCATCTGAACCAGCCACGGCCACACCAGGCGAGCCGGGGCACGGATCGAGATCGCCCGGGTCGAGGCGAGCTGGGGATCCTGCACCTCGTCGTCGCCCGGCAGCGACCGCGACAGCTCCTCCTCGCTCGCTCCCCAGCGGCTCATCCTGCGCCCCAGTAGCACGGCCGTCGCGATGACGGCCACCGCCACCCCGGTGGTCGTTGCGGCTCGCCCAGTCACAGCAATCAGCCCCTTTCCATCGTCAGCGAAACGCTCCGCCCGCTGCTCGGCATCGCCTACACCGGTTATGGGCTGCTCCTGCTCGTCTGGTTCGTGGTCATCGGCTGGAAGCTGTACCAGCTGGGCCGAGCCGGGGGAGCATCGGGCGAGCGACCATGACGGTCCCGCCACCTGCCGGTCGCCGGATCGCCGGACGGGCTCACGCACGGCCTGAGCACCTGACAGGGTTCCAACCCGAGAGGGCACGCCATGGATATCACTCCGGCGACCGGCGGACCCGGCAGGTACCTCGCGGACCACCCCGCCATCTATCGGCTGTCGCTGGCCGGATCGACGGCGACCGCGGCCTACGCCGCGGTCCGCGCCCGGCGCGCTCCCAGTGCCCGCATTCCCTGGACTGCCCTGGCCCTGCTGGAAGCGGCGATCACCGCGGGCATCATGAACGCGCGGCGGCGGCGTGAGGCTCGAGGCGACCCCGGGAACCTGCTCCGACCTGCTGAACAGGTTTCGTGGCTGAGCCGTGGAGGTACCAGGTCGCCGTGGCGATGCCCGAGCAGTGGCGTCGCGATGACCGTCATACCTGCTTGGGGACCCTGCCCGTGCGGGTGAACACGAAGCGCATCGCTTTGTGCCCGAAATCCGCGGTCGGGTCGAACATCAACGGGCAGCCCCCGTCGATCACTGTGATCCCGTGCTGGCGACCGTATTGGGTGGCCGCCTCAGAGACGCTGCTGGCCCCGGGCCCGTGATGCATCCACACGTACCCGATACCGAGATCGACGCACTCCCGCATGGTGGCCTCGGCGATCTCCGGCCTGGTTCCAATGACCACTGCCTCGACACCGCTGGGGACGGCCTTCAGGTCGGGGTAGCACCGATCGCCTTCGACCACCTCCGTGTTCGGGTTGATCGCGAACACCTCGTAGCCGCGAGCCCGCAGCCGCTGGTACACGGCGTTGCTGCCGTGTGTCCCCGGCGTCCGGGACACCCCGGTCACCGTGATCCGCTTCTTTGCCAGGAACTCCGACGCGGCCTGTTTCACCGTGGACATCGTTGCCTCCTCTGTGCCGGTAGGGTCGCGAACCGCTTCGCAACCCCATTTACCTCAACCCACATCCCGTTCGAACCCGAAGCGGCGAACCTGTTCCTCCAACTGACTCAGCCACCTGAAGATCGGACTCGGTGTGGACACTTCCACCGTCCGCCGCCACCATCGCCGAACGCCACGACCGCGCCAACCGCGGCCGGAACGAGCGCTCCCGGGGAGCATCGCCCGCGCGACGAGCTCATCGGGTCACCTCCCGGGCAAGTTCGGCGGTGCGCTGGCGGTCCGGGGAGGGCTGCCACAGCACGGCGATCGGCACCGACCAGACGTGCACCAGCCGGGTGAACGGCCAGATCGCGAACAGCCCGAGCGCGGCGAGCGCGTGCAGCTGGAACAGCAGCGGAGCGCCGGCCATCAGCGACGGATCCGGCCGCAGCAGGAAGATGCCCCGGAACCAGACCGCCACAGTGGCCCGGTAGTCGTGGCCGGCACCGAGCAGGTTCACTGCCACCGTCGCCCAGACGCCGAGCAGTACCACCATCCCGAGCATCACGTACATCACCACGTCCATGACGGTGGTGGTCGCGCGTATCCGTCCATGCAGGATCCGGCGGGCCGCGAGCAGCACCAGCCCGGCCAGCATCGCGACGCCGGCGAGCGTACCGGCGGTCACGGATACCAGGTGGAACAGCGCGTCGGAGACGCCGATCGCCGCAGTCCAGCTCCTCGGCACCAGCAGGCCGACCAGATGGCCGACGAGCACCGCGAGTACGCCGAGGTGGAACAGCGGGGAGCCCAGCCGCAGCAGCCGGTTGTCCACGAGCTGGGTGCTGAACGTTGTCCAGCCGAACTGGTCGTAGCGCCAGCGCCACACATGCCCCAGCACGAAAACGGCAACCGCCAGGTAGGGCAGCACCAGCCAGAGCAACGTGGTCATGGTGGCACCTCCAACGGGCGCTGCGCCCTCACCCCATGTCGCGAGTCTGCCCCGCGTGTGGCATCACCGGTGGCGGCTAACGTCCTGACCTGTGGGGACCTTCGTCCCCGCGCGAACCGAGGCCATTCGGGCAGAACGCTGTTGTGCAGCGGGCCGGTCGACTGCTGTCACATGCTCGGGTGAGTGCGGTCGGTTGGCGGCACGTCTCGACCGTGGATCCAGGGATGGCGTGGACGGAGGGACTGTCATGACACTCCCTGTGTCAACCTCTGGCGGCAAGCAGTTCGGTTTGTCGGGATTGGTGGAGTCGTGTGGCGTTGCCGTGTCGGTCGGGATCGTATGGGGTTTGGTTGATCCAGCATCGCCAGATGATGCGGATCCACGCGCGGGCCAGGACCCGGATGGCGTGGGGGTGGTCCAGGCCGCGGTCACGGGCGGCGGTGTAGACCGTGGCCGCCCAGTCGCTGTCATGGCGGCTGTTGTCGGCGAACGTGGTGATCGCTACCCGGAAACGCTTGTTGCACGCCCAGCGGAAGTGCACAGCGCGGTGTTTGCCGGATTCCTTGGTCACGGGTGTGACGCCGGCGAGCGCGGCGATGGAGTCGGGCCGGTCGTAGGCTTGGCGGCAGTCGCCCCACTCGGCGAGTATCTGGGCGGCGTTGATCTGACCAGACCTTGGCAGCGATGTGAAGATCTCGGCGTCCGGATGCTCCCCGAGTGTGGCGACGACGCTGCGGCCGAGGTCCTTCAACGCGGCCACGACGGCGCGCAGGACGGCGACCAGGGCCAGCACCGCGTCGCGGATCGCCTCGCACAGGGTCTCGTCGGTGACACCGGTGG
>NZ_DASYTH010000007.1:0-2657 GCF_036002505.1 Actinophytocola sp.
TGGGAGCCGGGGGCTTGGTCATGGCTGCGTCTCCTGGGCGTGCTGCCGGCCGGTCTTGGCGGCGCGGCTGGTGCCGAGTCGGTAGGAGCTGGTCCCGGTCTGGATGATGTGTGCGTTGAAGGTCAGCCGGTCCACGACCGCGGCGGCCAGGCGGGGGTCGGTGAAGGTGGCGCCCCATTCGGAGAACGGCGCGTTGGAGGCGCAGGCGATCGAGGCGCGTTCCTCGCGGGCGGTGATGATCTGGAACAGCAGTTCCGCGCCGCGCGGGTCGAGCCTGACGTAGCCGACCTCGTCCAGGCAGAGCAGGTCCAGGCGGGCGTAGCGGCCCACCACTCGGGAGAGCTGCTTGTCGTCGGCGGCCTCGACCAGCTCGTTGACCAAGGCCGCGGTGGTTACGTAGCGGACCCGGCGTCCTTGTTCGGCGGCCGCGGTGCCGAGCGCGATCAGCAGGTGGGTCTTGCCGGTGCCGGAGTCGCCGAGCAGCACCAGTGGTTCGCCCTTGTCGATCCAGCCACCGGAGGCGAGGTGGGCCAGGGTTCCGGTCGGCAGGTCGGGTAGCGCGCTGGGGTCGAACTCGGCGAGTCGTTTGGTACGCGGGAACCTGGCCTCGTTGACCCGGCGGATCCGGCGGCGGGCGTCGCGTTCGTCGCATTCGGCGGTGAGCACCTCGGCCAGGAACGCCTTGTGGGTAAGGCGTTGCTTGGCCGAGGCGTCGGCGATGGGGGCGGCCTGGTCGCGGACGGTGGGCAGCGCCAGGACCCGGCAGGCGGCGTGGATGGCGGCCTCGGCGGCGGGATCGCTCAGCGCGGTCACCGCGGTGGTGGTGGTCATGCGGTGGCCTCCTGGAGGGTGGGGGTGAGCAGTTGGTCGTAGCCGGCGAGTGAGGGCGCGGGCCGGTCGATGGTTGCCGCGGGCGACGCGCTGGCCGGCACCGACACCGGGATCGGCGCATCGCCGGTCAGCATCGCCCGGCGGGCCTCGACCGCGACCAGGTCAGGGTCGAGGTTGCCCAGGGTGAGCGCGCCGTGGATGCCGGCGGCGACCGCGTCACCGGGAAGGGTGCGGTGCAGCAGCAGCACGCCGACCAGGGCCCGGGTGCCGGGACCGTCGCCCAGTTGCCTGCGGGCGGCGTCCCAGAACCGTTGATGCGCGGCGGTGAACGCCCCAGTTGCCCTGGCGGTGGCGAGCGCGGTGGACCCGGCCAGCGCGCCGGGTTTGCGGGTCAGCACCTCCAGGTAGTGGTCCAACACGAGGTCCTCGGTGCCCTTGTGCAGTGACCGGGTGTGTTCGGCGATCACCTTGCCGGCGTCCAGGACGCGGACCGTGGTGGCGCCCAGGCGTGCCTCGAGACGGCGTCCGGCGAACCGGGCCGGCACCGAGTAGTACGACTGGCGCACACAGACCCGGGCCTTGGCATCGACCCGGCACGAGAGCGAGGCCGAGACGTCGAACGGCTCTGCCGGGAGCGGGCGCAGCAGCGGCAGCTCCCGGGCCGCGGCCGCACCCACGGTCTCCGCGCGGGCCCCGATCCGGCGGGCGTCGTCACGGGCGTCGGCGGCTGCGAGGGCCTCGTTGAGCGCCGCCAGCGAGCCCACGTGCGGGACCGGGGTCAGGTGCCGGCGGCGGAACCGGCCGATCTCGCCCTCCACCCCGCCCTTCTCGTGAGCCCCGTCCACACCGGGCATGCAGTAGAACGAGTCGTAGCCGTAGTGCGAGCGCAGCGCGATGAACCGGGGATGCTCGAACCGTTCGCGGCCCAGCGCGACCCGGATCACCGCGGGCTTGAGGTTGTCGTAGCGGACCATCCCGATCGGGACCCCGCCCAGCGCCTCGAACGCGCGGACGTGGCCGTCCAGGAACGACTCCTGAGCCTGGTTGGCGTAGGCGACGTGGACCGCCTTGCCTGAGTGCGACAGGCGCAGGCAGAACATGAACAGCTTCATCACCACCCCGGCGATGACCGCTTGGAACTCGCCGAAGTCGACCTCGGCCTCCTCCGCCGGTGGGTGGGTCTGCGGCACCATCACCTGCGTCCGGTCCGCGCCGATCTCGACCTTGAGCCGGGCGACCAGGTTCCGGACGCTGGACTCGGCCACGCTCGCTCCTTCTTCCTCCATAAGTCGCTGCCAGATCTGGCGAGCGGTGTGCCGCTGCTTCCTCGGCGCCTTCTGGTCCTCGATCAACCAGCGCCGGACCGTCGCCTCGTACGGACCCAGTACCGGCGCCGTCCGCTCCGGCGGCTTCCGGGTCGGCGGGACCGCGTCCTCCAGCGCCTGACGCACCGTTCGCCGGTGCACCTTGTGCTTGTCCGCGAGCGCCCGGATCGACAGGCCTTCGTCTCGATGGTCACGTCGGATACGTTCGAACTGCTCCACTCTCGATCTCTCCTTCAACGCCTACACCTCTCGTGATCGCCTTGGCAGACGACACGAAGGTAGGGCTTTGGTAGGTCGAGGGTGGGGCCAAATCAAGCCAGCACTAGGCCTCCAAGTGGGGCCACTTCAGACTGGCACACTCAGGGTGATGCGTTCAAGGGCCTTCCAGGTGCGTTTGAGCAGTGCGTTGCCGCGTTCGGCGGGCGCGCGAAGCGCGCTGATCAGGGTGTTGCGGGCCTGGTTGTCGACGTCAAGGTTGCGGCCCTTGACCGGCACCATGAT
>NZ_DASYTH010000008.1:0-2527 GCF_036002505.1 Actinophytocola sp.
CATGTCCCGCGTTCGCGTAGTCATGTGACGCGTCCGCGTAGGCATGTTCTGCGGGAAGCGGCTCAATGCTGGGATGAAGAAGGCTCGGCGATCTGCCGCAGCACGGCATTCCACTCGTCGCGGTTGGCATAGAAGCGGCGCACCGGGATCTTCTTGCGGCTGCCGTCGGCGCGGACCCACACGATTCGGTCGGCTTCGGGTTCCAGCCGGCCGCCCTCGGCTCCGCCGAAACGGCGCGCCCACGGGCCGACAAGTGCCCTGACCGCGATGGTCTTTGTTGCCGAATCCCATTCGAAATACGGCCGGGTCATCGAGAGCACACCGAACACGATGAACACGACGCCGAGAACGAGTTGCACCTCGCCCAGTGCCAGGACGCCCAGGATGAGTTCGATCCCCCCGATCACCAGGAACACCACGCCCCACCCCACGCGGTAACGGACCTTCATGCGCCGGCCTCCTATGCCATCCCGACTGGCCGGAGCGTAGCCCGTCGCGAGCCCGGATCCGACCGCCGATCAGCAGCAGTGGGTCAGTCGCAGACGCCGGTGAAGCAGCGGGTGGCTTTGAGCCAGACCTTTTGCCTACCTGGCGGCCGAGGGCGCGGCCGTCGAGGTCGCCTTGTTCGAAGTGGATGCCGCCGTAGCGGCGGGAGATGCCGGCTTCGTCGGCCATGAATGCCACATATGGGGCGTCCAACGCCCATATGTGGCATTCATGGCACGTCAGCCCGCAGCCCTAAGCGGGTCGTGCGTGGCAGCGTAGTGCGCCCGGAGTGCGTTCTTGTCGACCTTGCCGATGCCGTTGATGGGAAGGCGATCCACGAAATCGATCGTGCGCGGTGTCCAGAAGTCGGCGAGCTCGGCGCGGACCCGGGTGATCAGGTCGACCTCGGTGACCGACTCTCCGGGGACGGCGACCACATAGGCGTGGATGGCTTCGACGACGGTCGGGTCGGGGACGCCGATGACGGCCGCGGCACGGATCTGGGGGTGCGCGGCGAGGGCGTCCTCGATGGGGCGGGGGAACACCTTGCGGCAGTTGCGGCCGCTGATGATCACGTCCTGGGAGCGGCCGACCAGGTACAGGAACCCGTCGGGTTCGCGGTAGCCGAGGTCGTGGGTGCGCACCCAGCCGTCGTGCAGAGTGTCCGCGGTGAGCTTCGGCTGCTCGAAGTAGCCGGCGAGGTTCAGGTTGCTGCGCACCCACAGCTCCCCGACCTGGCCGGTGTCGAGCGCGGTGATCCCGTCCTCGGCGCGGATCTCGACGGTGACGTCGCCGTAGGGCAGCCCGGCCGAGCTGAGTTGCTTCTCTCCGGCGGGGTCGCCGGTCAGGAACGTGTTGGCGGAGATGAACGGGCATTCGGACAGTCCGTAGGTGATCCGCAGCACCGGGCCGAACCGGGAGATCGCCTCGAGCAGCCGGGCCGGCGCGGCGGGCGCGGCGCCCACGCTCAGCATCCGCAGGCTGGTCGTGTCGAACTCGTCGAGTGCCGGATGTCCCAGCAGCTCATAGAGATCCGGCGGCGGGACGAACGTGGAGCTCACCCGCTCGCTTTCCACTGTGGACAGGAACTCGACCGGATCCCAGTTCTCCATGGGGATCAGCACGCAGCCGGAGAACAGATACAGCAGCCCGGCGAGCTGGCCGGACACGTGGCTGAGCACCGACATCGACAGGTGCCGCCAGCGCGGCTCGCCGGCGGCCGCGATCTGCTCGGCCAGCCGGTGGATCTGCCGGTAGAACTCGTGCCGGTGGTGCACCAGCTTCGGTGCCCCGGTCGTTCCGCTGGTCTGGAACACGGTGTCCGGCTCGCCGGCGCTTATATCCACAATGGACTCAGAAATTCCCCGGTAGGAAAGCAGATCCGTGTCGAGCCGCAGTACAACACGCCGAGGCGCTGGGCGACCTGCCGGCCGAGCGGGTTCACCGAGCGGTCGTCGTACAGGACCACGTCCGGCCGGGTCGCGCTCAGGTGCCCGTCGACCTCGCGCCGGGTCACCCCCGACCGGACCCAGACCGTGCGGCATCCCAGCAGCGTCGAGCACCGCGGCCAGCTCACGTACCCGGCCGGCCACGGTCTCCCCGGTGAACAGCTCCGAGTCGTAGTGGAACGTGGTCCACAACCCGGCGCGGTTCAGTCCGGTGTAGACCATGAGGTCGTAGGGCATCTTGCTGAGCGGCAACGGAAACTCCTCGACGGTCACGCCCGGCAGCGCGAGCCCGTCCGAGTCGGGCTCGTCGAGCAGGAACAGCGCCTGGCAGAGCTGCGCACGGCTGGGATCGGCCGGCAGCTCCAGGGCTTCCACCACATCGGCCAGCGCCATGCCCTGGTGCATCAGGGATTCCAGCAACGTGCCGCGGGCGCGGGTGAGGAGCTCGGTGAAGGTCGGGTCGCCGGACAGGTCGCAGCGCAGGGCCAGCAGCACGTTGAACGGCGCGACCACGTTCGCCAGCTCGGGGTGGCCGCGCTCGCTGCCGGCGACCGGGAGGCCGACGCAGAAGTCGCGCTGACCGCTCCAATCGG
>NZ_DASYTH010000009.1:0-2665 GCF_036002505.1 Actinophytocola sp.
TCGCACAGCCAACCGTGGCGTCGGCGCTGCTGCGAGGCCCGGACCTGCTCGCCCAGCTGGTCTTCACGCCGCTGCTGGCCGGCTGGTCGATCTGGATCGGCATCGCGATCTCCGCCCGAGCCAGCGACCTCCGGGTCGCCCAGCAGCTCGGCATCTTCGCGAGCCTCCCGACGGCCGTGGTGGCGGCGCTGGTCGCGTTCAACGTGATCCACGCCACGCTCGGCCTTGCCCTCGGCCTCGCGGCGGCGCTGCTGCTCGGCAACCGACTCGGCTGGCGGATCATGTCAGCGACCTTCGACCGCGAACGACTCACCACCGGCACCAGGCGATGAGGTCAGGGCTCCAGCGTTCTCGCGTAATGTCCGGTTCATCCGAGGGCGATACCGAGGGTAGCGAGCGGCCGCGTGGGGTCGCGAGCGTGGTGGCGCAGCGCGGCGGCGAGGTTGACCGGCCCGGCTCGGCTGAGCACGCCGATGGCGAGGTTGCGCAGGCACGCCATGACCTGCGGGGCGGTGCCGGTGCGGACCTGGGAGCGGTCCTCGGCGAAGGTGGTGTCGCGGACCCGGTGCAGCCGGTTCTCGATCGCCCAGTGCCCACGCAGGAGGTCGGCGAGCCGGGCAGGGCTGGCCTGGGCGAAGGTGAGGCTGGTGACCGCATAGACGACCACGGTCCGCCACCTGCGGGCCTTGAGGTCGCGGGTCTTGCGGATGACCTGGACGACCTGGGCGGCGTGCGGGAACCCGAAGTGGTTGACGGTAACGGCCTTGAGGGTGCGCAGCTCCACGCGGCCGTGGGCGCGGTCGCGGGTGCGGTCCGGCACGGGACGTTGCGCCAGGGCAGGTGGCCGCAGCGGGCCAACAGGGTGGGCTGATTGGCCTTGACGGTGAACAGGTAGTGGGCCTGCTTTGTGGTCACCACGAACTCGGCCGCGTCGGCGTGGGTGTGCAGCGCGTCGGCGGTGACCACCGCGCCGGCCAGCTCCAGGCCGGCCAGCAGCGGGGCGAACCCGGGGACCTCGCCGGGGGCGCCGTCGACCTGGCGTTGGGCGAGCACCGCGCGGGTGGTGTGGTCCATCGCGGCGAGGTAGGCGAGCAGATGCGGCGCGTCGGCCGGTCGTAGCGGGTCGGCATGGGCGAGGTGGGCCAGGGCGGCTGGGATCGAGAATGATGGGTTGGCAGGCACGGGTGTCCATCGCGATCATGAGGCTGTGATAACCGCATGATCCCGGACGCTCGTGCTATCCCGCACCATCCCGCATTACGTCACCGGCCAGACAAACTAACAGAACGCCGGAGCCCTGCCGCATCCCAGAGCCGGCCTAATTCAGAGCCTCCGAGGGCCTGTCGTTGGTCAGTGCCGGGATCCGGTGGAGCTCTCACGGCGGCCATGACGCTGCGCTTCCCGGATGCGGGCGAAGCGCTGACGGGCCAGCACTCCGGTCGGGTCGATGTACGCACCTCCGTAGGCCAGCGCCTCCAGCAGGACCCAGATCCGGGACGGCTTGGGCTTGCGGTCGCGGTCGTGGTGGTCGGCGGCGTCGCGGTTCCGGATGGACGGGGCACGGGTCGGCGAGCCGGCGATCAGGGAGCTCATCGTTTCCTCCTTTGTGATTCTGTTCACAAGCGATGATGGCGCCCGACCGCTTCGGCATCGTTACGGCGCGCGTACCGGCCGCATCGAATTCGTCCGGCGCCGGAGCGACGCAAGGTGCTCGACCGGGTCAGCTCACCAGGTCGCTCGCCGGCCCGTCACGTCGCCGGGGGAGGTAGGACGAGCCATTCCCGGACTACCACCTACGCCGTAACGATCCCGGGACGATCGGAAGCGACGCCTCGTCCAGCATCCGCCTGCGCCTAGAGGCTGCGGCTGATCGTCGCCGCCTCAGCCGTAGCGGACTCGTGGGTCGAGGGCCGCGTAGGCGATGTCGACCAGCAGGTTCGCCACGATGACGAAGAAGGCGGCGAACAGCACCACTCCTTGGATCAAGGGCAGGTCGTTGCCGGTGATCGCCTGCACGGTGGCCCCGCCGAGGCCGGGCAGGCCGAAGACCCGCTCGACCACGATCGCGCCGCCGAGCAGGCCGCCGAGGTCCAGGCCGAGCTGGGTCACGGCCGGCGTGACCGAGGAGCGGATCACGTGGGCGAGCACCACCCTCCGCTCGGTCAGGCCCTTGGCGCGGGCGGTGCGGACGTAGTCCTCACCGGCGACCTCGAGCATGTTGCTGCGCACCATGCGCGTGTAGAGGGCGGAGAAGATGAGCGACACGGTGACCCAGGCGAGGACCAGGTGGGAGGCCCATGCCAGCGGGTCGCGGGAGAACGGCACGTAGCTCGGTGCCGGTGCCCAGCCCAGCTTGAAGTAGAAGACGTACAGCAGCCCGATTCCCGTGATGAACACCGGCGCGGAGACGCCCAGCAGGGCGAAGCCCATGGCGGCCCGGTCGGCGAGGCTGCGCGGCCGCAGGGCGGCGAGGATCCCGGTGGAGAACCCGAGCAGCAGCCAAAAGACGCAGCCGCCGAGCGCGAGCGACGCGGTCACCGGCAGGCGGTCGAGGATGGTGTTGAGCACCGGTTCCTGGTTGCGGAACGACCAGCCCAGGTTGGGCGGCCAGTTGAGCACGCCGGAGGCGTGGCCGGCGCCGACCAGGTCGGGGCCGTGCAGGAAG
>NZ_DASYTH010000010.1:0-6452 GCF_036002505.1 Actinophytocola sp.
GGTTGGGGTCTTCGAGCGCTTCGTCCGCGATCGCTGGCGTGACGCCGTGCTTGCGCTTCATGTAGGCGCCGCGCTGTGACCAATCGACGCGCTCGAATACTCGGCTATCGTAATGCATTGCATTACCGTTTGGAAGACGTGACGGCTCCACGATCTCGTCGTTCACGGCTGCCCCTCCGCTCGCTTCGGGGCCAGCGACTCCAGGATCTCGGCCGTCACCGGATCGACAGCCTCGTCGGGCTGGATGTAGTGCTCCTTGGTGATCTTCGACGACGTATGGCCGAGCAGTTCGGCAGCCAGATCGGGGCCGCTGGCCCGGTCGAGGACTGTGGCGACCGTGCGGCGAAAGGCGTGCGGCGTAACGCCCTCGATGCCGGCATCCGAGAGAACCGCCCGCAGCCGCCGTCGGACGTTGTTGGTCGTCAACGGCGTGCCATTCCGAGTGAAGAACAGCAGGTGGTCCGGCGCCTCGGAACCGACGACGACCAAGCGCTGTCGGATGATCTCGGCCGCAAAGCTCGGGACCGACACCACACGCGTCGACTTCTGCGTCTTCGGGTGTGGCTGTCGGCAGGTCGGCTTGCCAGCCGGCGACACGATGGTGCCGCAGATCCGCACCGTTGCCGGGGAGACCGTGACGTCGACATCGCACTTGCGGATAGCGAGCACCTCGCCGATGCGGGCCGAGGTGCCGAGCATGACCTCGATGATCTGCTCCAGCTGACCGTCCGGCGGCGGACCCGGCGTTCCTGGCGCGGTGCGCCAGCCACGTGCGGCGTCTCGGATGGCGTCGACCTGCTCAAGAGTGAGCGCCATAGTCTGCGCCGGCGGCTTTTGCATCCTGGCGATGCCGCGGACCGGGTTCTCCTTCAGAGCGTCGTACCGGACCGCCAGACCGAAGGCGAGGCTGAGGACAGTTCGCGCCTGTTTGGCCGTGCTGTAGCTCTTCGTGGATGCGAGCTTCTTGATGAACTGGTCGACCTTGCGCACATTGATCTCGCGGAGGGTGTGTGACTCGAAGGCCGGCATCACCAGTTGGCGCATGTTGCGCTCGTAGAGCGCGCGCGTGCTCGGTGCAAGCTTGTCGGTCAGATCAAGATCCGCGAGCCAGACTTCGACAAGTCGACCGAACGTACTGTCGGCCGAGAGGTCTCGACTTCCGGAGGAGAAGCGATCCCGACGCGTGAGCTTCTGCTTCAGTGCCCGCTCGGCGGACTTGCGAGTGTCCCCCGTGGCTTGGACGAGTCGGAGCCGTCCATCGTCGTCACGGAAGCGCACGCGGGCCTTGACCTTGCCGCTGGGCGCCGGAATGTAGGTGAACTCGCCGAACGTGCCGATCGCGGTGCGTGGACGCCCCATCTCAGCTCACCGCCCGTCCGGATTCCCGCCGGGCCGAACCTCGCGCTGGGCCTCGATCCAGGCGAGCACGTCGCTCTGGATGAACTTCACATGACGCCCGACACGGACGCCGCACGGACCCTTCCCATCGACACGCCAGTCGTAGATGGTCGTGACCGGCACCCCGAGGTACTCGGCAAGGTCCTCGATGCTGAGCAGCGGGTCGAGCCCACTGAGTGGATGTGTTTGGGTCTTCATGACCAGTAGGTGGGCCGGAGGCTCCGCGCCGTTCCATGGCGTCCCGAGACACTCCAAGGCGGCTGGGCAAGCGGGCCGCAGACGGCACCTGCTGAACAGGTAGATGATGACTTTGTGGGTCTTGCGGCATGAATGTGGGTGACCTCGAGGGCTGAACCGTGGGTTTCCCCTTGCAGCCCGGGGGTTGTGTGTCGGCTCAGTGGCTCACCGGTCTGTACCCGTTTCGGGGGTTGCGGGTTTCTGCGTGGGTTGGGCTGCGTGGATCGGGACAGACCGAGTACCCAGTGGGGGCGCCTGCGGCGCGCTGTGTCTGCCCGCGCCAAGCTGCCTACACCCGGTCCCCTCGCGGTCAAGGGCACCCGATGATGGTTCGCTGATGCTTGCCGCGAACCCTTGCCGGGCGAACCATCATCGGGGCCCACCCTTGACCGCGAGCCTCCGGACCGGGTGCTTGACGGCAGCACGGCAGGCACGGCCTGCCGCGGACAAGCGAGGCGCGGGCATGGCCGGTGTGACGCGCACGGCTGGGCTCTAGGTTTCGGAGCTGCTAGACAACCGAGCCGAGGAGCCCGAATCCGTGCGCGCCACCACAGCATTCAAGCGTCTTCTGTGCCTGTCCGGTACCACCGTGAGCGAGGTGGACTTCCAGCCGGCCAAGGTGGTCGTCACCGTCAGGCTCACGGCGCGTAGGTTGCGCTGCCCGCGGTGCGAGTTCACGACCAACGCGCGGTATGACAGCCGGCCGGTGTCCTCGACCTGGCGGCACCTGGACCTGGCGGCGTGGCGGCTGGAGATCCGGGCGGACCTGCGCCGCCTGGACTGCCCCACCCACGGGGTCCGCACCGAAGGGGTCCCGTTCGCCCGGCCCGGTTCTCGGTTCACCCGCGACTTCGAGGACCTGGTCGGCTGGTTGGCCACCAGCATGGACAAGTCGGCGCTGCGCCGGCTGATGCGGATCGACTGGGACACCACCGGCCGGATCATCGAACGGGTCATCGAGACCGGCCTGGACCCCCGGCGCCTGGACGACCTGTTCGTGATCGGCGTGGACGAGGTGTCGTGGCGCAGGGGCCACTCCTACCTCACGATGGTGTCGAACAACGCGACCGGCAAGTTCGTCTGGGGCCAGCCGGGCAAGGACACCGCCACCCTGGACTGCTTCTTCGACGAGCTCGGTAAGGAAGGCTCCGAGGCGATCCAGGCGATCTCGATGGACATGGGACCGGCCTACGACAAGTCGGCCCGCAAGCCCGGGCATGCCACCAACGCGATCATCTGCTATGACCCGTTCCACGTCGTCCAGTTAGCCACCGCCGCGCTGGACAAGGTCCGCCGCCAGGTCTGGCAAGAACTGCGTCAACTCCCGGACAAGGACGCGGCCCGCCGGTTCAAAGGGGCCCGTTGGGCGCTGCTGAAGAACCCGGGCGACCTCACCGACGACCAGGCCGCGACGCTGCGCAAGCTCAAACGCAAGGGAGGTCAGCTATGGCGCGCCTACGCCCTGAAGGAGGCGCTCCGCGCCGTGTTCGCCGGCGACCTGTCCGACACCGAGGTCGGCATGCTCCTGGACCGGTTCTGCTCGAGAGCCTCGCGCAGCGGCCTGAAACCCTTCGTGACGGTGGCCCAGACGATCCGCAAGCGACGATCCGGGATCCTCGCCGCGGTTCGGCTGGGGATCAACAACGAGTGGTCTTCACACTGCACCTCCTGGTGAGGTTGTGGGCGGGTTGCTGCTGGTCTGGGTGGCGTTGACCTGATCGTGGCAGGTGGCACCGACAGTTCTTCGGCTGGCGCGGTACCGGGTGCTGCGGCGGTCGGGGGGACGGGTCTGGCCGGGGTGGTAGAGGTAGGCGCGGCGGCCGTCGACGCGCCGGCCGGTGATCGCTCCGCGGCGCTGCCAGCCTTTGATGGTGGCCGGGGTGACGTCGAACTGGGCGGCGATCTCGTCGAGGGTGAGCATGCCGGCGGCGCGCAGCCGGTCGCGCGGGCTGGGGATGCCCCGGGCCTTGCACAGCGCGGTGAGCGAGGGGACGGTGAACGGTTTGCCCCAGCCGCCGGTGAGACCCCGATCGTTGAGGATCCTGGCGGTTTCGTCGTAGGTGTGCTCGGCGAGCAGCTCGTCGATGAGGGTGAGGGTGGCCGCGGGGGTGGTGTGTGCCTCCCATGCCCTCAGCGGCCGCGGCACGGTGAGGGTGTGGTGCTGCCCGCCGGTGAGGCGGACGTGGGCGGTGACGTGCTGGTCGGTCTTGAGCAGGGTGACGTCGGTGACCAGCAGTCGGATGAGCCGTTTGCGTTCCCGGGCCGGGGTGGCCGGGTCGCGCCAGAGGGTGGGCAGGTCGGCGGCCAGGGCGCGGATCCGCGCCTGCTGCTCGGCGGTGAGGCGGCCGGCGCCGGCCTGCCGGGCGCGGTCGTAGTCGTCTTGTGCGTCGGCGAGCTCGCGCAGCTTGTGGTTCCAGTCGGCTTCCAGGGTGTCGGCGACGAGCCGGTTGGCGGGGTCGACGGCCAGGTAGCGGCGGCGGGCGGCGTCGGCGTCGTAGCGGGCGCGTTCGATGCCGGCGGCGCGGATCCGGTCGGCGTCGGCGGCGCGGGTGGCGAGTTCGGCGCTGACGGTGAGGGCGGTCTCCATGGCGAGCGGGGTGAGGGTGTCGAGCACCAGCGCGGCGACCGCGGCGTCGATGCCGGATCCGCACATCGACTGGCACGGCGGGGTGCCGGTGGCGATGCCCTCGCGTTGGCAGGCGTAGTCGGGTACCGGGGTGCCGTCGCAGCGGGCGTGGTAGCCGACGGTCATCCGGTTGCCGCATCGGCCGCAGACCACCAGGCCCTGCAGCAGGGCGGGTCCTTCCCGGGGCGGTCCGGCCTTGCGGTCCTCGCCGTGGGCGGCGGCGTTGGCGGCGAGCCGGTCCTGGTTGGCCTCGTACTGGTCCCAGCTGATGTATCCGGGGTGGGCGCCGGGGATCAGGGTGGTCCATTCCTCGCGGGGTTTGACCACGGTCCGGGTGCGGCCCTCGATGTCGGTGATCTGTCGGCGTCGACCGTAGAAGTAGGCGCCGGCGTAGCGGGGGTTGTGCAGCACGAACAGGGCGTGGTCGTGGCGCAGCGGCACCCAGTACAGCTCGCCGGCGTGCGGCCCGGTCTGGTGCCGGCCGGGGAAGGTCAGCCCCTGGACGGCGAAGGCCTTGACCGTTGCGGTGGCCGAGCCGGTGGCCTCAAACGTGGTGAACAGGTGGTTGATCACCTGGCGGACCCCGGCGTCGGGGTCGAGCACGACGGCCCCGGCGGCGTCGTAGACCAGTCCGACCGGCAGCCGCACGGCCAGCTCCCCGCGGGCGGCCTTGGCCAGGATGCCGCCTTGGAGCCGGGCGCGGATGAAGTGCAACTCGGCTTCGGACATGGTGCCCTTGAGGCCGAGCAGCAGCCGGTCGTTGATCGCGCACGGGTCGTAGAGCCCGTCCTCGTCGCAGATCAGGGTCCGGTTCAGTGCGCAGATCTCCAGCAGCCGGTGCCAGTCGGCGTTGTTGCGGGCCAGCCGCGAGCATTCCAGGCCGAGCACGATCCCGGCCCTGCCCATCGACACCTCGGCGACCAGCCGCTGGAAGCCGGCCCGGTCGGTGGCCGAGGCGCCGGACTGGCCCTGGTCGACGTCGATCACGATGACCTGCTCGGCCGGCCAGCCGAGCGCGACCGCCCGCCCCCGCAGGTCGTACTGGCGGCGGGAGGACTCGGTGTTGTGGGCGACCTGGTACAGCGATGACTGCCGCACGTAGAGGTAGGCGTCACGGCGGAGCTGCTCAGCGGTCACCTTCGTCGAGTGGTCGTTCATCGGGACTCCTTCCGGGTGGGTGGCGAGCGGGGGCAGGGGTGGTTCAGGCGTGCGCGAGCGCCATTTGGGCGAGCACGGCGACGATCTGGCCGGCGCCGGGCGGGGACGACAGCGCACCCGTGGTGGGTGGACAGGGGGTCGTGGTGGATGGGGACGGGGTCGAAGGGGCGGATGAGGGGTGGTGCGCTGGCGTCCCTGCCGCGGCCAACGACGCAGCGGCGGCGGCGCACGCGGCGCTCCAGGCCACCACTCCGCGGCCGGCGAGGATCCCGTGGCCGAGTCGCCAGCCGTCGGGGCGCCCGGACAGGACCCGTTCGCGCAGCTGCTCGTAGCCGGCGACGATCGCCGCGGGCTCGGCGACCGGTTGCTCGCCGGCGGAGGCCTCAGCCGCTTTTCGAGCTCCCGGTGGCCTCCCGGCGGGCCAGCGCACGTTCGACCGAGCGGGGGTGCACCCGTACCCCGAACTCCTCCGCGACCGCCTCGGCCAGCTCCACGCTGCGCAGGGTCGGGTCCTCCCCGCGCAGCGCCTCGAGGTGGTCGAGCACCTCCTCGGTGAGCTTGTGTGCCCCGCGCGGGCCCGGCTTGGCCGGCACCAGGGCCGCCAGCCCGCCGTCGGTCAGCGCGGCCGCGGCGGTGTAGTAGGACTGCCGGGAGAACCCGAACGAGGCTGCCGCGTCGGTGACCGAGGCGCCGTCGTTCTCCACCCGGCGCACCATCTCGTACTTGACCTGCACCAGGTCGCGGGCGTCGAAGAACTCCGAGGAGGCGAACGCCTCGTCGACCACCGTCTCCGGCCGCGGGTTCAGCGTCCGCGAGCGCGCCAGCTCCTCGGCCTTGCGATCCGGCCTCTGCCCGGCCATCGCTCCTCCTCCGTCGAAGTGATGTCCAGACAATTATGCACAGCCACAGCGATAGGACCGCGGCGACACGCCGCAAGGCAACCAGCATTCCCAGCAGGCAAGGCAAAACCTTGGGAAGCCTGTGGGCCATGGCCAGCGCGGTGGATAACCCCTACGACATAATCCTGCGGACA
>NZ_DASYTH010000011.1:0-2316 GCF_036002505.1 Actinophytocola sp.
AAACGCCGCACCGGTCCAGTTCTGGATCCACGCGTGGTAGGCGGAGTCGGCCGGGCTGGCCGTGGCGACCGCCGTCCAGGTGTCGAGGTAGGCACGCTCGGCCGCGTACAGGGCAGTAAGACCCTCCAGGGCGCCGTCGTATGCGGCACAAAGCAGATAGGAGGTATAGCCGAGGCACACCGGCCAGGGCTCGACGTCGGGCGGAAAACCGTGCTCGGCGGCCGTCTGGGTGAAGGCTTCCGCCTCGAGCACCAGGCTGCGGTCCAGGTCGGCGAGCAGATCGTCAAGCCGCGACGGCAGGCGGTGGGCGCGGAGCGCGGCCACCACGCGCCGCTCCTCCACCACGAAGACCCGGTCCTGCTGGACCCAGCTGCGTAGCGCCATTGCCGGCAGGGTGCCATGCGCCAGGCCGAGCACGAAGGGATGCCTGGCCATGGCCACCCAGGTGGCCCGGTTGGCCTCCACGAGGCGCTCGGTGAACGTCCTCATCGGGCGATCCTAACGACCGCGCCGCGGCGGTGGCCGACCACGCGGACTATGCGTGCCGGTCAGCGCCAGACAATGGGCCGGTCGCTGGACCGGCCATAGCCGAACGACGAGGACGACGGATGGCCCAGGACGTTGGAGACATACCACGTCGTCCCTCGCTTCAGGCCCACGGTGCTCAACCCGTCCCTGTTCCAGTCGCCGACCAGGGGAACGTCGCCCGACCGGCCGTAGGAGAAGATCTTCCCGTCCTCGGGGTCCACCAGGCTCCAGAAGCTGTCCACCAGCTGCCAGCGGCCCGCCCGGAAGATGCCCGGCTGGTCGTACCCGTCGCCGTTCCAGTCGCCCACGATCGGGGTGGATCCGGCGTCCCCGAATCGTAGGCGGTGGTTGGCGGACCCGGTGGTCAGCGAGTAGCGCAGGTACCAGACGCCCGCGCGGTAGACACCGGGCCGGTCCGCGCCAGGAGCCGGCCAGTTGCCGCAGACGGGACGGTCGCCGGCCCGCCCGAAGGTGAACGACTTCACGACACTGCCGGTGTTGCTGTTCTTGATGTACCAGCGGCCGTCCCGGAACACCCCTGGTGTCCGGTCGCCGTCGCCGTCCCAGTCGCAGAAGATCGGGATGTCGGTGGCGCGGCCGAAGCGGAACGTGGCGATGGTGCGATCCTCGGGACGCACGCCGGAACGCAGGTACCACGTTCCGCCGCGGAAGACGGCCGGCCGGTCCGCGCGGACGCCCGCCCGCACGGCCGGGCCGGACCAACTGACAGCACCGAACCCCCAGTTGGGCTGGTCCGGGGCAAAGTCAACGGCAATACCCTTGTAGTGGTTCAGCGGATCCAGGTCCAGGTCGATCCGCGACAGCACCCGCATCTGCCGCGCCGGAAGGCACGACAACGCGAACGACGCAACGTAGCGCCGCGCGGCGGCGTCGTAGGATGGCCTGCCGTCGCACCCGTGGCCGGTGGAGTCCCTCGCATCGGCTAGCACGGTGTAGAGCCCGATCTGGTTGATGGGCTCGTACAGGTAGAGGACGAAGTAGTCGGCACCACCGTCGGCGGTGACATCGATCCACCAGCGCAACTCGGTCCAGGACCCCTGCTGGGTCCACAAGGGGTCCTGGGTCGGATCGGCGAACTGGGCCACCGTGGCCGTCAACTGCAGGTCGCTCGGGCCGACCTTGATGGATGCGGCGGTCAGGTCGGCGCGTGGCTCCTCGACCGGGTCGTTCGGCTCCGGCCAGCGGTCGATCGCGACGTCCCCGGTCGGGTCAGCGACCACGACCGGCTCGCCGGGCGGCGGCACCGCGCCCGACGCGGAACCCGCGCCGCTGAGGCTTGCCAGCGCCGCGACCACCAACACGACCTGGTACCGCCGAGGAACCATGCGGCCTGGCACAGCACCGACCCCCCGAATTGGCAACCGATCGGTTCGTGACCGGCAGCAGCTGCCATCAAACCTGCTGACCGCATGATGGTCTGCTGCGTTGTTCCTGGTCAACGGCGGTATTGCTGGTGCGACGCTGGCAGGCATTCCGGCCCTTCACGCCAGGCTGGTCGCTGGTCTGACCTTCGACGTCCAGTCAGCTGCGTGGATCCGTCGGCGTGAGCGCCCTCCGCTACCCCTAGCGCACGGTAATGCTGCCCTGCATCCAGGCGTGGATCGCGCAGAGGTAGGACAGGGTCGTGCCCGACGGGGCGGTCACGGGCACGGTGATGGAGGTGCCCGGCGGCAGCCACAACGTGTCGAGCCGGCCGTCGAGGCCGGGCCCGCCGGCCACGTTGATGAACTGGGACTGGGTCTCGTCGGTGATCTGGGGGCCGACCGT
>NZ_DASYTH010000012.1:0-46833 GCF_036002505.1 Actinophytocola sp.
GGACGCTCCGACACCCTGTTCTCCGACGACGCCACCACGCTGATCCACCAGACCAGCCGCGGTTACCCCCGCGCGGTCAACAACCTCGCCCTGCAATCCTTGGTCGCCGCCTTCGCCTCCGGCAAGAACCTCGTCGACGAACCCGCCACCCGCTCCGCCGTCACCGAGGTCGTCGACTAACCGGCACCACGCCGACCAACCACGGCACCTCACCGACCAAACCCCGCCGCAGCACCACCCGGCGGGGTTTGGTCGCCCCACACCATCGGCACCCACAACGCCTCACCCATCGGCAACTTCAACGCCGCGCAACACCGGCGACCACGGCCATCCGCCGCGACACCGTCGACGGCTTGAACCGGCGGACCTCCTGCATCCACCGCACATACCGCTCCACCTGCGCCCGCTGCACCTCCAACGGCCGCAACCGCTGGTCAACGCACCACGCGAAGAACAGCCGCAGATCAGACTCAGTGTGCGTCCGAGAGACACCCGTGAACCGGCCCAGATACGCCGAGGCCGCCAACCGAAGAACAAGATCGTCCTCGAAGACAGCGGGAACCGCCGATGAAGTGGTCGTCATACCTCAGCACGCTGAGCACGGCCCAGTCATCCGACAAATCGATCACGCTGTCTGCGGCATGAGCGCACGTTCGGCCCGCATCCTCCAACGCCCGATACGCGGCATGAGCGGGCGTTTGGCAGGGTTGGCCGGCTCGGATCGTCTCGTGCGGTGGCAGTGGTCAGGCGGGTCGCAGGACGAAGAACAGGAAGTTCGGGTTGGTGGTGAGGGCTGGGTATTCCTTGGGGAACAGCTCGCGGGCGGCCGGCACGGGCTGCGGCTCGCTGATGACGCAGAGGCGAAACCCGGCCGCGGTGAAGGCGTCGGTCATCGCGTGCAGTGGCCGGGCCCAGAAGCTCATCGGGATGGTCTGGCCGCCCATGGTCCAGTGGAAGGTCCAGTTGTAGGTCTCGAAGTAGTTGGGACTGCCTCCGGCCAGGCGCTGACTGCCGTAGGCGGCAAAGGGATGGTCGACCGAGACGAGTAGCCGACCACCGGGCCTCAAGACACGTCGCAGCTCGGTGAGCGTTGGCCCCCAATCCTGCAGGTAGTGCAGCACCAAGGAGGCGACGACGTCGTCGAACTCGCCGTCCGGCAAGGGCAGCGGGCTGGCCAGGTCGGCGACCCGCAGGTCCGCGTCGGCGCCGAGGCGCCGTCGGGCCAGCTCCAACATCGCGGCGCTCGTGTCGATGCCGGTCACCACGGCTCCGCGAGCGCGCAATGCCGCGGACAGGGCACCCGAGCCGCAACCGGCGTCGAGGATCCGCCTGCCGGCCACCTCCCCGGCGAGCTCCAGCATCGCAGGCCGTTCGTAGTAGGCGTTGACGAGGCTGGTCTCGTTCTCGGCCGTGTACGCCTCGGCGAAGCTGTCATAGTCGTTGGCCCGGGCCGAATCGGCGGGACCTGCACGATCCTCTGGGACCGGATTCATGCCACCCATCCTGGCGCGACCCGACCAGGTGATTCCGCAGGAGGCAGCTGCTCCAGTTCGGTGCGCAGTATTGCCGGCCGCGTTGAGCACCGAAGCACTCGGCAGCACGCCCGATCAGCGGCGTGAGCGGAAGTGACCAGTCAGTCCGTCGACGCGATAGCGTCTTTGATCGCTTGCGCGTCGCTGTCGAGGAGTGATCTCTCGCGTTCCAGCGACTCGGCCTTGAGGGTCCAGCCGTCTCCTGCGTAGCGAGGGATGACGTGAAGGTGGAAGTGGAAGACCGTCTGGAAGGCGACTTCGCCGTCACACAGCAGAACGTTGATTCCCTGGCAGCCCATGCTTGAGCGTCGCAAGGCTCGCGCCATGTCATGACCGACCGACCAAACGTGAGCGCTCGTGGCCGCATCGAGGTCTTCCAGGCCCACCACGTGCTCGCGTGACACGACGAGAAGATGGCCCGGCGTGACCGGGTTCAGGTCCATGAAGACCACAACGATCGCGTCCTCGTACACCACACTGGCCTCGGCCTGCCGGGCCACAATGGCACAGAAAACACACCCCCGCGCCGCCGACGTCGCGTTCTGTGTCATGCGCGCATGGTCCTGGTACGTCCAGACGGATGCTACTCAATTGACGCCGGCGCCTGACCTCCACCGACCGCTCATCGGCAGAAGAGTGTCTTTGGTAAGACGCCGCGTTGTCTCCGGAGGGGGCGCAGGTTCGAGTCCTGCCTGGGCACTGCGTCTCATCTGGCTGTACCAGGACATAGGACATTCATCAGTTCAAACACCCTGGTCAGGTGATCTGGAAGGTGGCGGTGTGTGTGGTGTTGTCGTCGAGGGTGAGGATGAATGTTCGGCAGGTGTCCGTCCAGGTCCGGTTGGTGTGCCAGAGGTAGGTGTAGGTGTCGGTGGTGGGGTTGTAGGACAGTCCGCTGGATCCGGGTGAGGTGGTTTTCTCGATGGGGCCGATGGGGTCACCGGTGGCGCAGTCGATCTGCTGGGAGGCTGGGGAACCGGCGGCAAGGACGGTCAAACTTTGGTTGCCGTCCAGGCTGAACTTGACCGGCACGGTCCGCCCGGCGGACACCGTGTTGACCGCCGGCGGGTTGTTCACCGGCGAGAAGAATCCGGTGAACGTGCATGCCGGCGACCGTTGAGCGCGATTCCGAAGGCTCCGGGAACGCCGGGGATGGTGGTGGTCACCTTATTGGTCGCGGTGTCGATGACCGCCACCCCGAAATCGCTGTTGCCGCCGACATAGGCCAGCGTGCCGGTGGAGTCGACCGCGACGCCCGCGCTGTAAAAGAACCCAGTGGTGACCGTGGCGGTGATCGTGTTGGTGGCCGTGTCGATCACCGACAGGTCGCCGGACGCGCCGGCATGGGTCACATAGATGGTGGCTCCTGACGGGCTGATCCCCAACTGATAGGGATACGCGGTGAACCCCGTGACCGTGGCGCCGACCGTGTTGGTGGCGGTGTCGATCACCGACACGGTCACCGAACCGCTGTCGGCCGTGTAGGCGCGGGTGCCGGCCGGGTTGACCGCCACCGACAGCGGGGTCGAGCCGACCGGGATGGTGGCGCGGATCGTGTTGGTGCTGGTGTCGATCACCGACACGGTGTTCGAGCCGCTGTTGGCCACGTACACGCGGGTACCGGTCGGGTTCACCGCCGCCGACACCGGATTGGCGCCGACATGGACGGTGCCGCGGATCGTGTTGGTGCTGGTGTCGATCACCGACACGGTGTCCGAGCCGCTGTTGACCACGTACACGCGGGTACCGGCCGGGTTGACCGCCACCGACCATGGGCTCGGGCCGGCCGGAATCGTGGCGCTGACCGCGTTGGCGGCGGTATCGATCACCGACACGGTGTCTGACAAGCCGTTGGCCACATATGCTCGGGTACCGGCCCGGTTCACCGCCACTGAAACCGGGTACACGCCGACCGGGATGGTGGCGCTGACCGTGTCGGTGGTGGTGTCAATCACCGACAATGTCCTAAAACTGAGATTTGTGACATACGCCCGCGTGGTGGGAATGGCCGCTGCCTGGGCCGCCGGGACCGGCGCGAGCACGACCGCCACGAGGGCCAACACGAACGGCAATACCCGCCGGCCGCGAGTGAACGGAGTCTGTCGAATCGCTAGCATGATTCTCCCTTGCTCTGGACGACTCCGTGGATTCCAACAGAACGGCAGACGGCGGTACAGGGTCATTGTGCTCTCGTGTGGAGATGCTAATTGTCCGCATCAAGATAGCACAGATCGCGAGAATTATTTGTATTTGAAACCAGGTCCGGCCGTGTCACGAATTTGTCTACAATGGGGCGGGTCTGAAGGGGTACGGTCCCTGACGTCGTTCGTACACCGCCGAAACTCGCACCGCAGGTGGGTTCCGGCGCCAGGTCGGCGATAGTCGAGTCGCGGTCAGCATCCGGCTGGCCAGGAACCGGCCGGAGCGCTTCCACGGCCGGTCGAGAGCGTCCTCCCGGGGCCACTCACCTGATCAAACATGTCCACAGGTCAGCCCAGGTCCGGTTGGTGCCCTACGGGCGCGCGGAAAGCGTTCGCGAGATCGCCGTGGGGCGGGAGTTGCCGGGCTCGCTCATGCCTACCGCCCGCTCGGCGGCATGAGCAGCGTAACGCAGGGAATGTCAAGTGGGCGGGGGCTCCGGCCCGTCTCCTCGTGCTCTACCTAGCGTGCAAGCGGGTTGTTCCCGACAGCGTTCAACCGAGTTGGTGAGGGGACGGGCGGGGCTGCCCATGCTCATGCGCGAGGTGGGTTCCTCGAGGGACGTTCGGGCTTGCCCCGCCCGAGTTCGTGGCGCAGGAGTTGCGCACCGTGAAGGGTGCCGATGGCTAGCGGTGCCAGGCGGTCAGGCTGCGGCCTGACAACCTCTGTCGCCGGCGGCGATCGAGGGATCCCATCGAACTTTTGCGGGTGACGATGACGTGCAGCCAGCGCAATAGTGCCGCAGCGCAGGCCGCGCGAGCTTGTTGCGCGGCGAGACGGTTGTCCGCGCGCGTGGTCAGGTAGCGGAACCGAGCCATCATGACGGCGTTGTTGGGCAGCGTAGCCCATACTGCCCGCCACACGGCTAGTAGACCGTCGCTTCTAATGTTTGGGATATAGGTGGCGGAGTCTGGTGCGGGCGTCTTGGGTGGTGAAGTGCCATTGGACTTGGCGTTGGTCGGTGTTGACGGCGGTCTGCCAGGCGGCGAGTTCGGTGTTGAGGATGTCGATGTCGTCGATGCGTCGGTCGAGGCATTGGCGGGTGAGGGCGGAGAGTTCGATCTCGGCGATGTTGAGCCAGGACCCGTGTTTGCCCTGTGGTGGTGCGAGTCCGGCGCTGTCATTTTCGAAGAGGCGGCCGGTTTTGGATCTCGCATTCCGCGATTAATCCAATTCGGCCCGGCCACCTGGATCAGACAGCAGCACTAGCCCTGTTCACCCTTAGATTTCGACGATTCGCCGGCCGACCCGACGCAAACGTGGCTATGTTGATCATATTGCACGGCGTAGAGACCATCCGCGCGGCGATAGCTACAACAGCGTCATCTCCGATTGAGTATTGCAATCGAAAGGGGACGCGACAGAGAGTCCTCCAGGCTTCGTTGGGACATAGGAGCTCGTTGGGCTCCCCGGGAGAGGATTCACCTGCATCGCAAAAGTGTGACCGCAGCAGCCAAAGTTAACTGAAAGTGACCGAAAGATATATCAATTCTTTGCCAGTTGGACAGCACCGACTACGCAACCAAGCTTCTCATCATGATGATGCACCAAGTCGAAACAGGTACTTTCCTGGTCCATGAAAGTCGCCACGGTGCGTGATTCTCGGGTGAGCCGCTAAACGCCGGCGAATCGTCGATCAAGAGGATTCACGGGATCACGCTGATCTGCAGTGGTATTCCGTAGGTTGTCAACGCTACCGATGCGGATACCAGGGCAGATCGTGCGAAGGTGAACAACGTGTTCGGCTCCAACGGCTTGTCTGAACGGTGAATGGCGTACACCAGTCCGGCTGGGCGGTGGCCAAGCGCGTCAGCCCGTGCCGCGTCCTGCTTTCCGACCAGCTCGACGTACTTGTTCCAGGTGGCCTGGTCAGTCAGGCTTTCGACGGCCACTAGTCCTTGAGCGAACAGGTGACTCAGCACGGACGACCCGGTGTCGCTGCTCACCTTCTTCACATGTACCAGCACGTTATCCGGTCCGAGAAGATCGCACGTTTCGAACCCGCGGGGATGGATACGCGTTTTGACCAGCTTACGGTCCAGACAGAGGAAACGGTGGTCGGTGTCGGCGACATAGCGGTTGTATGCCCCTTCGACTACGATGCCATCCTCGTTGCGCGGCGCGTCCTCCCAGCGCGGCAGCGTCCAGGGCGGCGTGTTCTTGAACGCCTCGGACACGACCCGGTCCACGTGGTTCAGGTACTTCTCGCCGAGTTCGTACCAGTCGCCGTCGAGAAGAACGAACCGGTAGGTCGGGTCGATGACCTCCGCGGCCATCCAGTGCAGCGCGGACACGTCGCCACCCAGGCTCAGGCCGGCATCGTCGAGCCCTTCGATGCTGCTGGAGCGCAGCACCCGGAGGTAATCGTCTCGCGGGTGGTGCCGTACGCCGTCTTGAAGATGCTCAATGGTGAGCTCGTCGGTGTCGATGACCACTGACCCGATGTTGCCTCGGTACCGCTGTACGCCAGGACCGTCGTAGTACCGGGCGGGATAGGCGATGCCGATCTCACCGCGCACCGGATCCGGTTCCGCCAGCAGGTCGACCGCCGTCGAGTCAAGCACCTCGCACAGGTCGTTACTGGGGACCAGTCGACGGACCCACTGCAGCGGCTCGAGCCGAGGATGAACGTCCATCGCGTCAACAACTCGGGTCAACTCCCGCAGATCCGAGACCAATGACTCGCCCTCGATACCCAACGGGGCATGGAGTCCGTCGCCGCATTCGAGGCTGAGCCGGAAGTTTCGATACGTGCCGCGGCGGCGAACGTAGGTCAGGTCAACTGCGGCACCGCCGTCGACCTTGCCGGTGAGGTTACGCACCAGCTCGGCATGCTCGCGAAGCCCGAACGCCCACAGGCCCTGGCCCCCGGGAACCATGTTGCGGTCCACTCGCGACTTGGCGCTCAACGCCCACCGGGTGATCTGCCGGATCTCATCGGGGTCAAGTAGACGCACCGCGACATCCAGCCCGAACTGACGGTCGACCTTGCTCTCCCGCAGGTACCGCCATCCCTGCCCAAAGGCCAAGGCATAGTGGACCTCGTCTACCTGGAGGAACAGAGCGGCTGACGCGGTTGTGCTGATGAATCCCAGATCCACCCCGGTCAAGGACGTGATCGCCGCCGTCCATTCCACCGGGCCCGCCTCGGACTCGCCCGACACCAGCAGAGCCGGCAGCGAGCCGACCTCAACCTCCTGGACTTCGAACCTCTCCTCACGGTCATCGAGAACCTTCAGGGCCACCAGGTCACGCAACGATCCGGACGAATACAGCCGATACACGCTCATTTTTCGCGTTGCGAACGACCCCAGCCCGCCCTCGACGTCAGGATCATCCATCACGCCCAAATCAATAGCAAAACCACGCTGCGTAGTCCAGTACCACAGTCATGTATCACCCGATCGGGTACCCACAGCAGATTCTCTCACGTTGCGCACATGAGCCTCGCAACGACCCGACTAACCGAGCGGCCCAGACGGCGCAGCCCTGTCATGACTGAGCCGGCCGACACCTACCAACATGCAGAGCATTCGGAAATGTAATCACATCCACGCAAAGGAGCCATATCCGTTCACTCGGTCAGGTACTTGCGTTCTGGTCGGCCGGAGCGGATCACAGGAGGGGCAAATGTCACCTCGTGAGGAGGTCGTCATGGCCTGGACCGAACGCACCAGCAGCAAACACTGGCGAGTTCGATGCCGTCGAAGCGACGGCTCGGTCGTGTCGGAAGGCGGGTTCCCCTCTCGGAAGGCCGCACAGAACCGCGCCCGGGAGATCGAAGTCGACCAACGGCGGCACGCACACCACGACCCGGCGCTGGCCCAGCTGACGCTCGACGAGTGGCTGCCACGCTGGTGGCCCACCCTCGACATCGACGAACTCACCGCCGAGAACTGCCAATACCTGGTCACCAAGCATATCGGTCCCCGCTTCGCCCACCTGGCCCTGGGCGACATCCACAGCAGTGACATCAACCGGTGGTCGGCTGAGTTGTACGCGTGTGGCTACGAGCACTCCACAGTGCAAGGCATCATCGGGTTGCTAGGGCGCATCCTCAGCGACGCCGTCGACGACGGCCTCATCCCCGCCAACCCCGTCCACCACCATCGCAACCGCGGCAAGCGCGCCCGCCACATCCACCGCGAAATGCTGTGGGCCACCCCAGAGGAAGTCCTGCGCGGCGCACTGCAAGCCGCCCAGTTGCACGATCGCGGCAGCGCGTTGCTCATCGTCACGGCCGCCTGGACCGGCTGCCGTTGGGGTGAGCTCGCCGGGCTGCAACGCCCCAATACCCACCTCGACGAGCGGATCATCGTCATCGACCCGGACCTGGGCGGGCTGAAGGAAAGCGCCTATCGCCAGTGGCTCGGCGCACCCAAGACCGGAGCCAGCGCCCGTACCGTCACCCTCCCGGCGTTCCTAGCCGTCCTGCTCAAACACCACCTGGACGCCCACGACTACTCCCCCGTGTTCGCCAACGCCGACGGCGGGTTCCTGTGGCGCCGCAGCTGGCGCACCCGCACCTTCAACCCAGCCTTCGACGGCAACCACGACCAACCCGACCCACCGGTGCGTACCCACCCGATCCGACCTGGCCTGACCTTTCATGAACTGCGGCACAGCCACAAGACCTGGCTCATCGCCGCCGGCATCCCCGAAATCGCCCAGGCCCGACGCCTCGGCCACCGCCTCGACAAACGCGTCGCCGAGGTCTACAGCCACGTCGCCGACGAGATCGAAGCCCGCATCCAAGCCGCCCTCAAACAAGCCTGGCTCGACGCCCGCCATGCCATCGCCGCCCACCCGACCCCGCCACCGGTCACCCCGCGCACGGGATGGATCCGACGACGCCTACCCAACGAGATCTCACCGCACCCCGCAGGGATCGTCACGGGCTCCACCACCCACGCGCCGCCACCCACTCCGCTGACCTGCACAAACATATCCGACGACCATGAGGGCGGTGATCAAATATGGAGCACGACGCCCCAGAATCACCCCATACTCGATCAAAGCCACACCTGAAGACGATCACCAAAGATCAACCGCGAGAATAAGAACAGCCGCTGACCTGGGATGATATCCAGGTCAGCGGCCATCATAAGCCGTCGGGCTGACAGGATTTGAACCTGCGACCCCTTGACCCCCAGTCAAGTGCGCTACCAAACTGCGCCACAGCCCGGCCGCATCCCCGGGTGGGGGTGCCGCGACAGCTTAGCGTACCCCCGGGGAGACGTTTGGGTCGGCGTCGCTTTTGCCCAGGCAGGGACTCGCGTGTGCGAGTCCCTGCGATCCCCTCGGCCCTTCGTCGCTCCCCTGGCGACGCCGACGGGGGCAACTATGGCTCACTGAGGGTCGGGGTAGTACCGCCGGAAGTTGAGTGGGCGGGCTCGACTTTCGTAGGGGGGTGGAGGGGGAGTTCGGCAAGCACGGAGAAGCCGCCGTCGGGGAGGGGTTGGGCGCGGAGGGTGCCACCGACCGTGTTCACCCGTTCGGTGAGGCCTTCGAGGCCGGTGCCGCCGGGGCCGTCCGTGGCGGGTGTCGGGGGGCGGGTGGGTGGGGCGTTGACGATGGACACGAGGACGTGGGGGGTGTCGCGGACTAGGCGGACTTGGACGGACGACGCCGGGGCGTGTTTGGTGACGTTGGTGAGGGCTTCCTGGACGATCCGGTAGATCGCGCGGCCGACGGCGGGGCTGGTGTCGTCGGCGGACACGTCGCCGTCGAAGTCGATGTGGAGGCCGGCGCGGCAGACGCGGGTGAGGAGGTCGGGGAGGTCGGCCAGGCCCAGGGGGCGGGCGGTGTCGTTGAGGAGGCCTAGGGCGGCGCGCATTTCGGCCAGGGATTCGCGGGCGAGGACGCGGAGGCGGAGGGCGACTTCGCGGGTGGCGTCGTCCGGGGCGGTGGCGGCGAGGGCGGCGGACTGGACGGCGATCAGGGTGGCGTGGTGGCCGACGGCGTCGTGGATCTCGCGGGCGATGCGGGCGCGTTCGGCGGCGCGGGCCGACTCGATGCGGGCTTCGAGTTCGGCGGAGCGGGCACGGCGGGTTTCGGCGAGGGAGGCGATGAGCTCGCGGCGGAGGCGGACGAGGACGCCGAACGCGGCCGGGCCGAGGAGGCCGAAGACGCTGAACGCAACGCTCATGACCCGGTCCTGCCAGGGCATGGCGAGCTTGAGGTGCAGCGGGAGGAGCATGGCGATCAGGCCGGCGGCCACCCAGACGAGGGTCACCCGGAAGCGGTACACGCGGCCGATTCGGTACAGGGCGATGATCGCGGGCGGCCAGCCGAGGCCACCGACCAGGCCGGGCAGGCAGAGCAGCATGGCCAGCCACGGCCAGCGCAGCCGCAGGGGCAGCGCCGCGGAGGCCAGCAGAGCGGTCGGCAGGGCGAAGGAGAACGGCGTCGGGTGGGACAGCAGCGCGGCCGCCACGGGGCTCGCGACCACCACGATCTCGCCGAGCAGCACCCAGAGCCAGCGCGGCATGGTTCCACCTCCAGCCTGGTCAACTCCGGTCACTCTAAGCCGTCGCCGTGCCGGCCGGCGCGGTCACAACTCCTCACGGACGCCGATGGTGCGCTGGGCCAGCAACGCGGCCTGCACGCGGTTCTGGACGCCGAGCTTGGTCAACAAGGTGGAGACGTAGCTCTTCACGGTGGCTTCGGTGAGGCCGAGTTGGCTGGCGATCTCGGCGTTGGGGCGACCGGAGGCCAGGAGGCCGAGAACCTGGCGTTCGCGGGCGCTCAACGCCTCGAGCACCGAACTCTGGTGGAGTTGGCCACCCGCGACCCGCAGCCGCGGCAGGAGTCGGGCGGTGATCCGGGGATCGAGCACCGCGCCGCCGGACGCGAGGTCCAGCACGGCCCGGGCGAGGAACTCCGGGTCGGCGTCCTTCAGCAGGAATCCGTGCGCGCCGAGATCCAGGGCGGTGGCGACGTAGTCGTCGAGGTCGAACGTGGTGAGGATGGCGGTGGCCGGCGGGTCGGGCAGGGCGAGCACCGCACCGAGCACGTCCAGGCCGCCGGTGCCGGGCATCTGCACGTCGAGCAGCAGGACGTCCGGGCGGTGCACCCGCACGGCCTCCAGTGCCTCGAGCCCGTCGGCGGCCTCGGCGACGACCTCGATCCGGCCGTCGGCGGACAGCAGCACGCTCAGCGCAGTACGCAGCAACCGCTCGTCGTCGGCGATCACTACCCGTACCGGCACCGGCATCCTCCTTGGCGAAGCGTTCGATGGTAGTGCTGTCACCGGCCTTTGCGCGGGCGCTTTTCCCGCACCCGCACGGAGATTCGCACCGGGCTGCCGGCGAAGCCGAACCGCTCGCGGAACTTCCGCTCGAGGAACCGGCGGTACCCGGCCTCCAGGAAGCCCGTGGTGAACAGCACGAGCGTGGGCGGGCGGGTCTGCGCCTGGGTGGCGAAGAGCACCTTCGGCTGCTTGCCGCCACGCACCGGCGGCGGAGTGGCCGCGATCAGCTCGCCCAGCCAGGCGTTCAGCGCGCCCGTGGGCACCCGCTGGTCCCAGGACGCGAGCGCGGTCCGCAGCGCGGGGGCGAGCTTGCGCACGGACCGCCCGGTCAGCGCGGAGACGTTGACCTTCTCCGCCCACGGCACCCGGACCAGGCCGCGGTCGAGCTCGCGGGCCAGCTCGTACCGCCGGTCCTCGCCGACCAGGTCCCACTTGTTCAACGCCAGCACGCAGGCCCGGCCGGCGTCCACGACCATGGTCAGCACCCGCAGATCCTGCTCGGCGATCGGCTCGCTGGCGTCCAGCAGCACGATCGCCACCTCGGCCGCCTCGATGGCCGCCCGGGTGCGCAGCGACGCGTAGTACTCGGTGCCGCTGGCCGTGTTCACCCGCTTGCGCAGGCCCGCGGTGTCCACGAACCGCCACACGTCGCCGTCCAGCTCGACCAGCGAGTCGACCGGGTCCACCGTGGTGCCGGCGACCTCGTGCACCACCGACCGCTCCTCCCCGGTCAACTTGTTGAGCAGGCTGGATTTTCCCACGTTGGGCTTGCCGATCAGGGCGACCCGGCGCGGCCCGCCGGACGGCCCGAACGTCTCCCGCGGCGTCTCCGGCAGCGCGGCCAGGATGGCGTCGAGCAGGTCGCCGGAGCCGCGCCCGTGCAGCGCGCTCACCGGATGCGGGTGGCCGAGGCCGAGCGACCACAGCGCGGCGGTGTCGGACATCAGCCGGTTGTCGTCGACCTTGTTGGCGGCCAGCAACACCGGACGCTTGGACCGGCGCAGCACCTTGGCCACCCGCTCGTCGGTCGACGTCGCCCCGACGGACGCGTCCACCACCAGCAGCACCGCGTCCGCGGTGGCCATGGCGAGCTCCGCCTGGACGGTGACCGCCGCGCCCAGGCCGACCGCACCGGGGTCCCAGCCACCGGTGTCCACCACGGTGAACCGGCGCCCGGACCACATCGCGTCGTAGGCCACCCGGTCCCGGGTCACGCCGGGGATGTCCTGCACGACCGCCTCCCGGCGGCCGAGGATCCGGTTCACCAGCGTGGACTTGCCGACGTTGGGCCGGCCGACCACGGCCAGCACCGGCTGCGGCGGCTCGCCACCCTCCTCGTCGGGGTGCCCGAACTCCTCGTCCACCGCGGTCCACTCGGACTCGTCGGCCCAGCTGCCGTCCTCGGTCATCTCCGCCCTCGTCGTTCGTCAAGCTCGCACACCAGGTCGGCCAGCCGGCCCCGGATCTCCTCGGTGGCCGCCGCCAGGCCGGACCGTCCCCGGGCGACGGTCACCGTGAACGGCGTGCCGACCAGAATGTCCACCGCCGGGCGGAACCGGCGCCCGCTGCCGTCCGGCCGCCTCGTGCCGCGGGTGGCCACCGGCAGCACCACCGCGCCGGACGTGCGCACCAGCCAGGCCGCGCCCTGCTCGGCATGCAGCATGTCACCACTGCCCCGGCTACCCTCGGGGAACACGCCGACCAGGCCGCCCAGTCGCAGGAACTGTACTGCCGCCATGAGGGGGGCCCGGTCGGCAGTGCCGCGGCGGATGGGCAGCTGCCCGAGCCAGCCCAGCAGCCGGCCGAGAACGCCCCGCCAGATCTCGGACTTCACCAGGAACACCGAGCGCCGCCGGACCAGGCCGAAGATCAGCTGCGGTTCCATGAACGAGCTGTGGTTGGCCACCAGGACCACCTGACCGGTGGCCGGAATCCGGTCCCGGCCGTGCACCCGGATCCGGTACGCCGGGCGGTAGAGCCAGCCGGCCAGCCACCGGGCGAAGTCGTGCAGCCAGGGCTTGGCGCCCTCGGGCAGCGCGGGTCCCACCGTCGTCACCGTCCGGTGCGCTCGGCCGCCACCCCGCGCAGACCACGCTCGTCCACAATGGACATCAGCAGGGCGGTGACCCCGGCCAGGTCGAGCTCGGTGGTGTCCACCAGCACGGCGTCGTCGGCGGCGCGCAGCGGGGAGGCCGCCCGGGAGGAGTCGAGCCGGTCCCGGCGGTCCACGTCCCGGCGCGCGGCGTCCACAGTGGACAGACGGCCCTCGGCCACGTCCTGCCGGGACCGGCGCAGCGCCCGCGCGTCCGAGGAGGCGGTGAGGAACACCTTGAGCGCGGCGTCCGGCGCGACCACGGTGCCGATGTCGCGGCCCTCGACCACGATGCCCCGATGCCGCGCGCGCTCCTGCTCGATGATCGCGCGCTGCCGGTCCACCAGCAGCTCGCGTACCCGGGGGATCGCCGACACCGCGGACACCGCCCGGGTCACCGCCGGCCCGCGGATCTCCCGCGCCACGTCCTCGCCGTCGAGGTGCACGGCGGGGTGGCCGGGGTCCGTGCCCACCCGCAGGTCGACCGCCTCGGCGATCGGGATCACCCGCGCCGCGTCGGCCGGGTCGGCACCGGCCCGGAGCACGGCCAGCGTCACGGCGCGGTACATCGCCCCGGTGTCCAGGTAGCTCGCACCGAGCAGGACGGCAACCCGCCGCGCCACGGTGGACTTTCCGGTGCCCGACGGGCCGTCCAGCGCGACGACCCCGCGCAGATCACCAACGTCCACCCGCATCCTCCTCGCGCTCCCCTCCATTCTGCCTTGCCTGCTCAGCGAGGGGTGACGGCGCCGGCTTCAACTACTTTTCGCAACCTTGCCGGTGCGGTCCGCTGTTAGTCTGGTTCGTTGATGACCTCACCCGACGCCGGAGATTCCGAGCCGGCCACGCCCACGGCCGCGGCCGGCGACGAGCCGCCGCTGCCGGTCGGTTCGTGGCGGGCGCGGCAGCGCCTGGAGTACCACGAGCAGCAGATGCTGATGGTGCAAGCCGAGCGCGGCCCGGCCTACGGCGCCGCCGTGCTGGTGATCACCCTCGTGGTCGGCGCGCTCGTGTATTTCGCGATGCGCCAACCCGTTCAGCATCTCGCCGGCACGGCCCGCCCGGTGACCGAGCTGCCACCGGCACCCACCGCCACCTCCAACCCGGAGCCGCCGCCACCCCCGGCGACGACCTCCAGCGCTCCGGCGTCCACTCCCCCGGCCGACGCCCGCGCCGCCCTCGCCCGCCATCCATTGTCCACTTCGGACGCAACGCTGGGCACCACGGTGTGCGCGCTCACCCGGTTCGACCCGGCCGACGAGCGGCAGGCGAAGTTCTTCCAGGAGGCCAAGATCTGCGCCGACGCGGTGTGGGGCGGCGCGCTGACCGCGGCCGGGCTGCCGACGCTGCCGATCCAGCTCGTCACCGTCCAGGGTGGTCCGGCGAGCACCCAGTGCGGGCCGGTGAACCCGACCGACCGGCCGACCCAGTGCCGCGCGACGGTGTACATGACCCCGGCCCACCTGCGCGACGTCGAGCACGACGACCGCTACCCGGGCCGCTACTTCGGGGTGTTCCTGCGCGAGTACGCCAGGGCGGTGCAGGAGGCGACCGGGCTGACCGCGTTGCAGGCCGTCGCCCGCAAGCAACCGGGCGCCGCGCCGGCGGACCTCGACACCCGGCTCGCCCAGCAGGCCACCTGCCTCGCCGGCGCCGCCGCCGGCGCGATGGCCGGCCAGGGCGCCGTGGATGCCAACATCACCAACGAGATCCGCGACCGATTATCCACAGTGGACGCTCCGCCTGACGCGGCCGCCTGGCTGGCCAAGGGCTTCCAGAGCAAGTCGTTCGCCGCGTGCAACACCTGGGCCAATTGACCTGGGAAGCAATATGACATTGCTTTCCTTCTATGGCGGCAATGTCACATTCTGCACCCGCTGATACAGGGCGCGGAACTCGTCAGCCAGCTGAGGTAGCTGGTAGTGCGCGTTGAGGCCGCTGGGGTTGGGTAGCACCCACAGCCGCGACCCGCCGAGACGGTCCGGCTGCTCGCCGATGGTCGCTTGTGGACGGTTGAAACCGGTACGGTAGGCGGAGATTCCGACGACGGCGACGAACCTGGGCGCGTACTCGGCGGCCAGTGCGGTCAACCTTTCGGCACCCTGGCGGAGCTCGCTGGCGGTCAACTCGTCGGCGCGGGCGGTGGCTCGCGCGACCACGTTCGTCACGCCGAGCCCATAGGTGAGTAGTAGCGCCTGCTCGGCCGGCGCGAGCTGGCGTGGGGTGAACCCGGACAGGTGCAGCGCCGGCCAGAAGCGGTTGCCGGGACGGGCGAAGTGGTGGCCGGTGGCCGCCGAGTAGAGGCCGGGGTTGATGCCGCAGAACAGCACCGCCAGGCCGGGTGTGATCACGTCGGGAATGGTGCGGGTACGGGCGGCTTCCAGATCGGCGGCCGTGGGCCTGGTCACCCGAGCGGGCGCTCCTCCATGAGCGCGAGGTTGTGGCCGTCCGGGTCGGTGAAGAACGTCATCCACAGCTCGGACTCCCCCTTGTGCACGATGTGCGGCGGCTTGGCCATCGGCGCACCGGCGGCGACCAGCCGGGCGTACTCGGCGTCGATGTCCTCGACCGTGAAGTAGACCATGACCTGGCTGCGGTACGCCGGCGTCTCGGGCACCCCCAGGTAGAGCCGGACCTGGCCGGACTGGAAGAACACCATCGGGCGGCCCGGCACCCGGAACAGCATCGGGATGCCCAGCACGTCGCGGTAGAACCCGATCGCCCGGTCGAGGTCGGTGACGCTGATGTGAACCTGGCCGACTGGACCAACTGCCATGCTTCCTCCTACCCTTAACCCAGGTGAAAGGATAACCATGGTTAAAGAACGCGGTCAACTGCCCGCCCGCCCGGCCGGCCTACCCGCCGACCAGCGCCACGAGACAGCCAACCTGCTGCACTCCGCCACGGTTCGCCTGCTCCGCCTCGCCGCCTCCGCCGACGTCGGCATGAACCTCGACGGCCCGCGCGCCTCCCTGCTCTCCGTCCTGGTGTTCGGCGGCCCCCAACCGATCAGCCGGCTCGCCGGCCTCGAACGCGTCTCCCCGCCGAACATCACCAAGCTCGTCGACGCCCTGGAGTCCGACGACCTGGTCCGCCGCAACCGCTCCACCGGCGACCGCCGCGTCGTCCTCGTCGAAGCCACCCCGACCGGCCGCCGCCTTCTGGAACGCGGCCGCGCCGCCCGGGTGCGCACGATCGCGAAACTCCTACACGACGCCACCCCGGACGAGCTGGCTATGCTCGAGCGGGCCGCGAAGATCATCGCGGCCCGGTTGTCCTGACTGCGGTCAGACGGTGAAACCGAGGGCGCGGAGCTGTTCGCGGCCGTCCTCGGTGATCTTTTCGGGGCCCCAGGGGGGCATCCAGACCCAGTTGATGCGGAAGTCCTTGACCAGGCCGCCGCCGGGGCCGGCGGTCAGCGCGGCGCGGGTCTGGTCCTCGATCACGTCGGTGAGCGGGCAGGCCGCGGAGGTCAGGGTCATGTCCAGGGTGGCGGTGTTGTCGTCCTCCACCCGGATGTCGTAGACCAGGCCGAGATCGACCACGTTGATGCCCAGCTCGGGGTCGACCACGTCGCGCATGGCCTCCTCGATGTCCGGGATCTCGGCCAGGTCGGCGGTGGGTTCGGTCATGGGGCTTCGCCTCCCTCGGCGCGGGACACCGCGTCCTTGAACGCCATCCAGCCCAGCAAAGCACACTTGACCCGGGCCGGGTACTTCGCGACGCCGGCGAAGGCCACGGCATCCTCGAGCACGTCCTCGTCCGGCTCCACCTGGCCGCGGCCCTGGATCATCTCCACGAACGCGTCCACTGTGGACAGTGATTCCTTGACCTTGCGGCCGACCACCAGGTCGGTGAGCACCGAGGTGGCGGCCTGGCTGATCGAGCAGCCCTGGCCCTCGTAGGACACGTCCTCGACCGTCGCCAGCGAGCCCGTGCCGGACAGCCGGACCCGCAGCGTCACCTCGTCCCCGCAGGTCGGGTTGAGCTGGTAGGACTCCGCGTCGAACGGGTCCCGCAGCCCGCGCCGGTGCGGGTGCTTGTAGTGGTCCAGGATGATCTCCTGGTACATCTGCTGTAGCTGCACGTGTCAAACCACCGCCTCGCAAGCTCGGCGCTGGCAACCCCGGCGCCTCGTCCCTCGGCGCCGGGGCAGTGCCTGATTGTTCGCTCGCAAGCTCGCTCACCCCACCCCGAAGAACCGCTTCACCTGTTCCAACCCCTCGGCGAGCGCATCAATTTCCGCGGGGGTGGAGTACAGGTAGGCCGAGGCCCGGGTGGACGCCGGCACGCCGAAGCGCCGGTGCAGCGGCTTGGTGCAGTGGTGGCCGCCGCGCACCGCGATGCCGCGCGCGTCGAGCACCTGGCCGATGTCGTGCGGGTGCAGGCCGGACAGGGTGAAGCTGACCGCGCCGCCGCGGTCCTCGACCGTGGCCGGGCCGAGCACCCGCAGCCCTTCCACCGCCTGCAGCCGCTCCAGGGCGTACGCCGTGATCTGCCGCTCGTGCGCGGCGACGTTGTCCATTCCCAGCGAGGTGAGGTAGTCGACCGCGGCGCCGAGCCCGATGGCCTGGGCGATCGGCGGCGTGCCGGCCTCGAACTTGTGCGGGATCGGGGCGTAGGTGGACCGCTCCATCCTGACGTCCTCGATCATCTCGCCGCCACCCAGGAACGGCGGCAGCGCTTCGAGCACGGAACGCCGGCCCCAGAGCACGCCGATCCCGGTGGGGCCGACCATCTTGTGGCCGGTGAACCCGATCAGGTCGGCGCCGGTGGCGGTGACGTCGTAGGGCAGCTGAGGGACCGCCTGCGCGGCGTCCAATACCACCAGCGCGCCGACCTCGTGGGCGCGCCGGGCGATCTCAGCCACCGGGTTGATCGTGCCCAGCATGTTGGACACGTGCGTGAGCGCGACCACCCTGGTCCGCTCATTGATCAGTTCATCCACAGTGGACAGATCGAGCCGGCCCTCGTCGGTGACCCCGAACCAGCGGAGCGTCGCACCCGTGCGCTGGGTCAGCAGCTGCCACGGCACGATGTTGGAGTGGTGCTCCATCTCGGTGATGACGACCTCGTCGCCGGGCCCCACCCGGTACGGCGGCTCGGCCCAGGCCAGCACGTTGGCGACCAGGTTGAGCGCCTCGCTGATGTTCTTGGTGAAGACGATCTCGTCGCGGCTCGGTGCCCGCACGAACGCCGCGATCTTGTCCCGGGCACCCTCGAACGCCGCGGTGGACTCCTCGCCGAGCTGGTGCACCGCGCGCGCGACGTTGGCGTTGTGCAGCTCGTAGTGCTCGGTCAGGGTCTCGATCACCGAGCGCGGCTTCTGCGAGGTGTTCGCGCTGTCCAGATAGACCAGCGGCTGCCCGTCGGCCAGGCGGCGCTCCAGGATCGGGAAGTCCTTGCGGACCGCCTCGACGTCGAACATGACAACCCCTCTCAGCCGATGCTCGCGGCTTCCTGCTTGCCTGTGTACCGCTCGTAACCCTCGTCCTCGAGCCGCTCGGCGAGCTCCGACCCGCCGGACTCGACGATCCGCCCACCGGCGAACACGTGCACGAAGTCCGGGGTGATGTGCCGCAGGATCCGGGTGTAGTGCGTGATCAGCATGACGCCGACGTCGCCGTCCGCCTTGAACTTGTTGATACCGGCGGAAACCACGCGCAGGGCGTCCACGTCGAGGCCGGAGTCGGTCTCGTCCAGGATCGCGATCTTCGGCTGGAGCAGGGCGAGCTGCAGGATCTCGTGCCGCTTCTTCTCGCCGCCGGAGAAGCCCTCGTTCACGCTGCGCTCGGCGAACGCCGGGTCGATGTCCAGCGCGGACATCGCCTCCTTGACCTCCTTGACCCAGTGCCGCAGCTTCGGCGCCTCGCCACGGATCGCGGTCACCGCGGTGCGCAGGAAGTTCGACATGGACACGCCGGGCACCTCGACCGGGTACTGCATGGCCAGGAACAGGCCCGCGCGGGCACGTTCGTCCACGGTCATGGCCAGCACGTCCTCGCTGTCCAGCGTGACCGAGCCGGACGTCACCGTGTACTTGGGGTGGCCGGCGACGGCGTAGGACAGGGTCGACTTGCCGGACCCGTTCGGGCCCATGATCGCGTGCGTCTCGCCGGCCCGGATGGTCAGGTCGACACCGGCGAGGATCTCCTTCTCGACGTCGTCGGCGACGACCGAGACGTGCAGGTCCTTGATCTCGAGGGTGGCCATCTGTCCTTCAGTCTCTCGTGGTGGTCACGGTCATATGCCGACGGCTGCCAGCTCGGCCTCGATCGCGGCTTCGAGGCGGTCCCGCAACTCGGGAACGTTGATCTTTACGAGGATCTCGTGGAAGAACCCGCGCACCACCAGCCGGCGCGCCTGGTCCTCCGGGATGCCCCGGGCCTGCAGGTAGAACAGCTGCTCGTCGTCGAACCGGCCGGTGGCGCTGGCGTGCCCGGCACCCTTGATCTCCCCGGTCTCGATCTCCAGGTTCGGCACCGAGTCCGCCCGGGCGCCGTCGGTGAGCACCAGGTTCCGGTTCAACTCGAAGGTGTCGGTGCCCTCGGCGGCGGCACGGATCAGGACATCACCGACCCACACCGTATGGGCGCCATCCCCTTGCAGAGCGCCCTTGTAGGTCACCCGGCTGCGACAGTTCGGCACCGCATGGTCCACAAAGGTCCGGTGCTCGAGATGCTGGCCGGCATCGGCGAAGTAGAGCCCCAGAAGCTCCACGTCTCCTCCGCGGTCGGTGAATGTGGTGGTCGGGCTGAGCCGCACCACATTGCCGCCCAACGTGATCACGGTGTGCTTCAACGTCGCGTCCCGGCCGAGCCTGGCATGCTGCGCGGACACGTGCACCACATCGTCGGCCCAGTCGTACACGGCGATCACGTTGAGCCGAGCCCCGTCGTCCACGACGAACTCGACGTTGTCGGCATACGTGCCCGAACCACGATGGTCGATCACGACGACCGCCTCGGCGAACTGCCCGGCGCGAACCTGCAGGTGGCCATAGGCGACGGCGTCCTCGCCCGGACCGGTCACCGTCACCATGATCGGATCGGTCGGGGTGGAGGAGCGCGGCACGGTGATCACGGTGGCCTCGTCGAACGAGCACCACGCCTGCGCGGCGATCCGGTCGGCCGGTGTGCCGGCGGCGCCGAGCCGCTCATCGCCGCGGCGCGCGGTCTCCACCAAGGCGTCGGAACCGGCGCTTACCTCGATCTTCGCCGATCCGGTCGCGGCTGCTCCGGAGTGCAGGCCGCGCAGCCGGCGCATGGGGGTGAACCGCCAGATCTCCTCACGGCCACCGGGCACCTCGAACGCGTCGACGTCGAAGGAGGAGAACCATTCGGCGCGCGAGGACTGTGGAACCACCGCACCGTGCGAGTGCGGGGTCTGTGCAGCGGTCGTCATCTAGCCGACGGCCCCTTCCATCTGCAGCTCGATGAGCCGGTTCAGCTCGAGCGCGTACTCCATCGGCAGCTCCCGCGCGATCGGCTCGACGAACCCGCGCACCACCATGGCCATCGCCTCGTCCTCGGTGAGACCCCGGGACATCAGGTAGAACAGCTGGTCCTCGCTGATCTTGGACACGGTCGCCTCGTGGCCCATCGACACGTCGTCCTCGCGGATGTCCACATAGGGGTAGGTGTCCGACCGGCTGATCGTGTCCACCAGCAGCGCGTCGCACTTCACCGTGGAGCGCGAGTTGTTGGCCCGCTTGTTCACCTGCACCAGGCCGCGGTACGAGGTCCGTCCGCCGCCCCGGGCCACCGACTTCGACACGATGGTCGAGGACGTGTGCGGTGCCATGTGGACCATCTTCGCGCCGGCGTCCTGATGCTGGCCCTCACCGGCGAACGCGATCGAGAGCACCTCGCCCTTGGCGTGCTCGCCCATCAGGTACACCGACGGGTACTTCATCGTGACCTTGGAGCCGATGTTGCCGTCGATCCACTCCATGGTCGCGCCCGCCTCCGCCTTGGCGCGCTTGGTGACCAGGTTGTAGACGTTGTTCGACCAGTTCTGGATGGTCGTGTAACGGCAGCGGCCACCCTTCTTCACGATGATCTCCACCACCGCCGAGTGCAGCGAGTCCGAGCTGTAGATCGGCGCGGTGCACCCCTCGACGTAGTGCACGTAGGCACCCTCGTCGACGATGATCAGCGTCCGCTCGAACTGGCCCATGTTCTCGGTGTTGATCCGGAAGTAGGCCTGCAGCGGGATGTCGACGTGCACGCCCTTCGGCACGTAGATGAACGACCCGCCGCTCCACACCGCACCGTTGAGCGCGGAGAACTTGTTGTCCCCGTGCGGAATCACCGAGCCGTAGTACTCCTCGAACAGCTCCGGGTGCTCCTTGAGCGCGGTGTCGGTGTCGAGGAAGATCACGCCCAGCTTCTCGAGCTCCTCATTGATCTTGTGATAGACCACTTCGGACTCGTACTGCGCGGCGACCCCAGACACCAGGCGGGCCTTCTCAGCCTCCGGGATGCCCAGCTTGTCGTAGGTGCTCTTGATGTCCTCCGGCAGGTCCTCCCAGGTGGCCGCCTGCTTCTCGGTGGACCGCACGAAGTACTTGATGTTGTCGAAGTGGATGCCGGACAGGTCCGCGCCCCAGTTCGGCATCGGCTTGCGGTCGAACAGGCGCAGCCCCTTGAGCCGGGACTCGAGCATCCACTCCGGCTCGCTCTTCTTGGCCGAGATGTCACGGACGACGGCCTCGGACAGGCCACGTTGCGCGCTCGCACCGGCGACGTCCGAGTCGGCCCAGCCGAACTCGTAGTTGCCCATAGCCGCCAGGGTCTCGCCCTGGGACTGCAGGCGCTGCTCGGCAGCGGTGGTCATGAAGGCGTCCCTTCGGTTGTGGTGGTTTCCCGGTGAGCGGGTCCGGGACCGCCCAACGGAACGTGTGTGGTGCACGCGGCGTCGCCGCGGGCAATGGTGGCCAGCCGCTGCACGTGCGTGCCGAGCAGGTCGGCGAACGCCGCCGTCTCCACCTCGCACAGCTGGGGGAACTCGGCCGCCACGTGCGCGACCGGACAGTGGTGCTGGCAGAGCTGCTCCCCCGCCCCCACCTGGCGCGTCGAGGCAGCGTAGCCCTCCCGGGTGAGCGCCTCGGCGAGGGCCTTCGCCCGCTCCTCGGGGTCGTCCTGCGCCACGATCGCCGCGCGGTGCGGCTCCACCAGGCGCGCGACCCGGCGCTCGGCGAACGCGCGCACGGCCTGCTCGCCGCCGCTCTCGCCGAGGAAGCGGATCGCGCTGATCGCCAGGTCGTCGTAGGCGTGGCCGAACCGCGCCCGGCCCGTCTCGGTGAGCAGGAAGAGCTTGGCCGGGCGGCCGCGGCCCCGGTGACCCCGGACCGGGGCGTCCCTGGTGTAGGCCTCACCGTCCGCGACCAGCGCGTCCAGGTGCCGGCGCACGGCGGTCATGCTCAACCCGAGCGCGTCGGCGACCACGGTGGCCGAGACCGGGCCATCCTCGAGCAGCAGCCGCGCCACACCATGCCTGGTGCGGCCCTCGCCGGCCTGCTCGTTTTTCACAACACCAGTGTGTCGTATTTCCCGGACCTTGGCAAAGTCACCCCCGGGCAAGGTGACTCGGCTCACGAAAGTCCGGCTCGATTACCCTTCGCACGTGGTGCCCGGAGAAACGCGGAGTGACGTCGCGTGCCGTGACGCCGATCCGACCGCGCCCACCACCGCCCTGGACGCCAAGGAACGCCGGCAGCTCGACGTGATCCGGCGGTTCGGCACGATCGGCTCGCTGCTGCTCGCCGTCGGCTCGCTCGGCGCCGGAGCCGCGCCGGTGTTCAACCCGGTCTTCCAGCTGCCGGTGCTCGGCCTGTTCACCCGGATGCCGACGGTCGCGCTGGCCATCGCGTTCACCGGCATGTTCATGATCGTGCTGGGCTGGCTCGCCCTCGGCCGGCTGGCCTGGCCCGGCCGCGAGCGGCTGATCTCGCTGCCGCAGCTGGCCCGCACGCTGGTCATGTGGACCGCGCCGCTGGTGGTCGCCGTGCCGATGTTCAGCCGGGACGTGTACAGCTACCTGGCGCAGAGCGAGATCGCCGCGCGCGGCTTCGACCCGTACGCGGTGGGCCCGTCGCAGGCGCTGGGCAACGACGACGACCTCACCCGCGGCGTGCCGACCATGTGGCGGGACACCCCGTCGCCGTACGGGCCGCTGTTCATCGCGGTCGGCAAGGTGATCAACTACCTGACCGGCGCGCACGTGGTGTGGGGGGTGGCGCTGCACCGGGTGCTGGCCCTGATCGGCCTGGCCCTGATCGTCTGGGCGCTGCCGCGGCTGGCCCGGCGGTTCGGGGTCGAGCCGGTGAGCGCGCTGTGGCTGGGCGCGGCCAACCCGCTGGTGCTGTTCCACCTCGTGGTCGGCGTGCACAACGAGGCGCTGGCGATCGGGCTCATGCTGGTCGGGTTCGAGCTGGCGCTGCGCCGGATGCCGCGGATCGACCCGGACGGCCCGTTCCCGCCCTGGCAGCGCGGCGAGTTGCTGCACTACGCCCTGGGCGCGGCGGTGATCACCTGCGGTGCGGCGGTGAAGGTGCCGGCCGCGCTCGCCCTCGGGTTCCTCGGCGTGATGATCGCGCGCCGGCTCGGCGGCCGGTGGCGGCAACTGCTGGGCGCGGCCGCCGGGCTCGCGGTGATCTTCCTGGTGGTGCTGGCGGCGGCGGCGCTGGCCAGCGGGCTCGGCCGGCACGGGTTCGGCTGGGTGGGCACGCTCAACACGGCGAGCACGATCAAGAGCTGGATGGCGCCGATGACCTCGCTCGGCTTCGCCGCGGGGGGTTTGGGGATCGTGCTCGGGCTGGGCAACCACATCGACGCCACGATCGCGGTCAGCCGGGTGATCGGCGCGGTGCTCGGCCCGGCCATCGCGGCGAAGCTGCTGCTGGACAGCTTCCGCTGGCGGCTGCGGCCGCTGATCGGGTTGGGCGTGGGGCTCGGCGCCGTGCTCCTGTTCGGGGCCACGGTGCAGCCCTGGTACCTGCTCTGGGCCGCGCTCCCGCTGGCCGCGGCGGCCGGCAACACCCGGTTCCGCACCGCGGCCACCCTCGTCAGCGTGGCACTCGCGGTCGCCCTGCCGCCGACCGGCAACACGTTCGACGGGCACACCTTCGTGCTGCCCTACACCTACGGGGCCGCGCTGATCGTGGTCGCGCTCGGCCTGCTGCTGGTCTACCGGTACCTCCCCAGCAAACCCGGCGCGATCAGAACGCCCTAGGCTTTCCACCTGTGAGCAGTACCGATCCCGCCGTGGCCGTCCGGGGGCTGGCCAAACGGTACGGATCGGTCACCGCGGTGGCCGGGTTGGATCTGCGGCTGGAGCGCGGAACCGTGCTGGCGCTGCTGGGGCCGAACGGGGCCGGGAAGACCACCACGATCGAGGTCTGCGAGGGGTTTCTGCGACCGGACGCGGGCAGTGTCCGGGTTCTCGGACTGGACCCGAACACCGAGGGTGAGCGGCTGCGGCCGCGGATCGGGGTGATGCCGCAGGGTGGCGGCGCCTACCCGGGCGTGCGGGCCGACGAGATGATCAACCTGGTGGCGGCCTGCGCGGCCACCCCGCTCGACCCGGCCTGGCTGCTGGACGTGCTGGGGCTGACCGCGGCCCGGCGCGTTCCGTACAAGCGGCTCTCCGGCGGTCAGCGGCAGCGGCTTTCCCTGGCCTGCGCCATTGTCGGCCGTCCGGAGCTGGTGTTCCTGGACGAGCCGACGGCCGGCCTCGACCCGCAGGCCCGGCGGCTGGTCTGGGACCTGGTCACGGCGCTTCGTGCGGACGGGGTGAGCGTGCTGCTGACCACGCACGTGATGGAGGAGGCCGAGACGCTCGCCGACCACGTGGTGATCATCGACCACGGGCAGGTAGTGGCCGAGGGCAGCCCGCGCGATCTGACCCTGGAGCGGCCGGACGCGGCCCAGCTGCGGTTCCGGGCCGCGGCCGGGCTGGATACCACGCGGCTGTCGGACGTGCTGCCGGAGGGTTGCCAGGTGCACGAGCCGGCGCCGGGCTCCTACGTCGTCTCCGGCAAGGCCGACCCGCAGGTGCTCTCGGCGGTCACCGCCTGGTGCGCGGCACAGGGTGTGCTGGCCGAGGAGCTGCACGTCGGCCGGCGCTCGCTCGAAGACGTGTTTCTCGAGCTGACCGGACGGGACCTTCGGTCATGAGACACCCTCTGTCAGCCTCAGGCTCAGGTTGGAGGGCGAGAGGGTGGTGCGCGGTGACTGGTGTGGTTAGTGGTGCGCTTGTGGCGGAATGGGGTGCGGTGAATGCGTCTTTCACCGCGCTCAGTGCACTGAAAGACGCATTCAGCGCACCATCCTGGGCGCCGCCAGCGCCTCACCGAACCCCTTGGTCACACCAGCCTCACTTCCCCCCAGTTGAGATCGACAACTCCCTCCCGAGGGACCACACCCATCACCGTTTCGGGCTGCCTGTCCGCGCTCGGCGCGGGTACAGCGCCCCAAACGCCGATCTTGACCCCAGCCCCGAATACCCGCGCCCAGCAGACCAAACCCGCCACCCCTTCCCCCTTCCATGACCAGGAGCGAGCTGGAGACACCGTGACAACATTTCCGGCCGGCACCTTTGCTCCGGCGCCGGGGCGGGGGCGGCCGGTGCGCATGCTGGTCACGCAGGCCCGCACCGAGGCGTTGCTGACGCTGCGCAACGGCGAGCAGGTGCTGCTGACGCTGCTGATCCCGCTGGTGCTGCTGGTCGGGCTGACGCTGATCACGGTGTTCCCGGTGTCGGGGTCGCGGATCGACGCGGTAACGCCGCGGGTGCTGGCGCTCGCCGTGATGTCCTCGGCGTTCACCGGGCAGGCCATCGCGCTGGGTTTCGACCGCCGCTACGGGGTGCTCAAACGCCTTGCCGCCACGGCACTTCCACGCTGGCTGCTGGTCGCCGGGCGGGTGCTCGCCGAGCTGGCCGTGGTCGCCGTGCAGCTCGTCGTGCTGGGCGTGGTGGCGGCGCTGCTCGGCTGGTCCCCCGCCCCGGCCGGGCTGCTGTGGGCGGTGCTGCTGGTGATCATGGGCACGCTCGCGTTCGGCGCGCTGGGAGTGCTGCTCGGCGGCGCGCTCAAGGCCGAGGTGGTGCTGGCGCTGGCCAACATCCTGTGGTTCGTGCTGCTGCTCGGCGGGGGAATCGTGGTGCCGGCGAGCTCGCTCGGGCCGCTGGGGGACGTGGTCACGCTGCTCCCGTCCGGCGCCCTGGCCGAAGGCATGCGCACCGCCCTGGCCGGCGGCACGCCGGGCTGGTCGGTGTTCGCGGTGCTGGCCGCCTGGGGTGCGGCGGCCGGCGCGCTCGCCACCCGGACCACCCGCCTCTCCTAGGGATCCCGCGAGTCCCCGGTTCCAGCACGCGAGTCCCCGGTTCCGGCACGCGAATTCCGCGAACCTACGATCAACGGGTGCCGATGCTCGACCGCCTCCCCGTGCCCGGGCGCGGAATCCAGCGCGCCTGCGCGATCGCGGTCGTGGCGACCCAGGCGCTGATCGCGGTGACCGGCTCGGTCGTGCGGGTCACCGGGTCCGGGCTGGGCTGCCCGACCTGGCCGCAGTGCCTGCCCGGCAGCATGTTCCCGATCGAGCACCCCGAGTTCGCCACGCTGCACCAGTGGATCGAGTACGGCAACCGGCTGTTCACCGGCGTGGTCGGGATCATCGCGCTGGCCTGCCTCGTTCTGGCGTGGTTGAGCCGAAGGCGCGGTCGCTACCTGAAGCTGGCCGCGGCCATGCCGATCGGGGTCGTGGTCCAGGGCGTGCTCGGCGGCGTGACGGTCCGGCTGGACCTGCTCTGGTGGACGGTCGCGGTGCACCTGCTGGCGTCCACGGTGATGGTGTGGCTGGCGGTGCTGCTCGTACACGCGGTGGGCGAAGGCAACGGACCGGCGCGCCCGGTCGGGCCGCCGGGGGTGCGCGGGCTGCTGCTCGCCCAGATCGTCGTGCTGGCCGCGCTGCTGATCGCCGGCACCCTGGTGACCGGGGCGGGGCCGCACGCCGGCGACCCGAAGACGCCGCGGCTGGCGCTGCCGGTGGAGACGCTGGCGCACGTGCACTCCGCGTTCCTGTTCGTGTTCCTCGGCCTGCTGATCGCGCTGGGTGTGCTGCTCGGCCTCGGCGCGCCGCGGGCGTTGAAGGTGCGCTACGGCCTGCTGGTCGCGGTTGTGCTGGCCCAGGGCACGATCGGGTTCGTGCAGTACTGGACCGGAGTACCAGAGGTACTGGTGTCGCTACACGTGCTGGGCGCCATGCTGGTGATCATCGCTACGGCCACGGTCTGGTGCGCGGCGCGCACCCGCGTCGAGGAAGGAGTCACAGGTGCCCCACGCGATCCTGGTGCGCAGGACGGGCGGCCCGGAGGTGCTGGAGTACGGCGAAATCGACCCGCCGTCCCCGCACCCGGGTGAGCTCCTGGTCGACGTGGCCGCGGCCGGGGTCAACTTCATCGACACCTACATGCGCGACGGGATGTACCCGCGGGATCTCCCGTTCGTGCCCGGCCAGGAGGGTGCCGGCACGGTGGTCGCGGCCGGCGGGGAGGTGACCAGCTTCGCGCCCGGCGACCGGGTGGCCTGGATGGGCGGCCCGGCGAGCTACGCCGAGCAGGTGCTGATCAACGCCGACACCGCCGTGCGGATCCCGGACGGCATCGACGACGAGACCGCGGCGGCCGCGCTGCTGCAGGGCGTCACGGCGCACTACCTGGTGGTCTCCACCTACCCGGTGCGGCCGGGCGACGACGTGCTCATCCACGCGGCCGCGGGCGGCACCGGGTCGATGATCGTGCAGTTCGCCAAGGCCAAGGGCGCCCGGGTGATCGCCACTGTGTCCACTGTGGACAAAGAGAAACGGGCCCGGGAGGCCGGGGCCGACGACGTGATCCGCTACACCGAGGTCGACTTCACCGAGGAGACCCGCCGGCTCACGAACGGCAAGGGCGTCGAGGTGGTCTACGACGGCGTCGGGCGGACCACGTTCGACGGCAGCCTGGCGAGCCTGACCCGGCGCGGCATGCTGGTGCTGTTCGGAGCGGCCAGTGGCGCGGTCCCGCCGGTCGACCCGCAGCGCCTGCGGGCGGCCGGCTCGGTGTACCTGACCCGACCCACTACCGCCCATTACGCGGACACCTCGGAGGAGCTGCGCTGGCGGGCCGGCGAGGTGTTCGACGCGCTCGACTCCGGAGCGCTGTCGGTGCGGATCGGCGGCCGTTATCCGCTGGCCGACGCGGCCCGGGCGCACGAGGATCTCCAGTCCCGGCGGACCACCGGAAAGCTGCTGCTCATCCCAGGGTGACGAGTCCTCCGGCGGTTGTCGGCCGGTTGCTTCAAGTGATCCCTATTGTCACCTCTGCGTGATTGTAGATTTACATTCCGTAGCTCAATGTAATCACGCGGAGTCACCCGAATTCCCTATTTCACAGGGGTCAAGGTGCGCGTAGTGTGACGGCACGCGCTCGTTCGGATACGTTTTGCGGTCATCCGATCGGGCGCCCCAAGGAGGTGACCCCGCTTGCGCGCGGACGACAAGGGCCGCGGCAATCCGATTCAAGAGATCTTCTGGACCAGAACAGGCCTGCTGCTGCTGACCTTGATCGTGGTCTCCGGTGGGTCGATGATCGTTTCCGCCACGCTGTCCCCCGGCACGCTGAAGAACATCGTCACGGCGCTCGCCACCGGCACCCTGGTGACCGCCATCGTGGGATTCGGCCAGACACTGATCACCGCCAGCGCGGCGCAGCGGGCCATGTTGGACCCGCTGATCGAGGAGAACCGCCGGGCCTTCCAGGAGTTGTCCGCCGAATATCGCTCGCTGAACCGCGAGTTCTTCCCCACGCACGTGTTCGAGCCGACCAACGACCCGAACCCGGCGCTCAACCACCTGCTCATGGAGGACCTGCGGCGCGCCCGGCAGTTCTTCTTCCGCGGTTTCTCCGGCCGGTACGCCGCCGCCCGGCTGCTGCTCGCCCGGTCCGAGTGGGAGGTGCGCGCGGTCGTCGCGGATCCGCGGGAGCGCAGCGCCATCACCGGCCGGGCCCGGTACCTGATCCGGCACGAGGGCGCCCTCGCCGACTTCGAGACGATCCAGGACCGGCTGCACGAGGAGATCCACATCGGCCTGCTCGGGCTGTACCTGGCGCGCGCCCGGTGCAGCCGCATCGACGTCACGCTGATCTCCGACCCGCCGCTGGACCGCCTGGAGATGTTCGACGACAGCGTGTGGATCACGCTCTACAGCGACTCGGGCTCGGCCCAGCTCTACCCGCGCACGCTGCGGTTCTCCGAGGGGTCGTTCATCTACAACATGGAACGTGCCGAGTTCCAGCGCCTGCGCAACACCCGGGACGCCGGGCACGTGGTGATCACGCCGGACACCACCCGCGGCGACTTCCTCGCCCAGTTCGAACGGGTCACCGGCTGCCCGATGACCGAGGACCGGTTCCTCGACCTCGAGGGCAAGTTCCACGCGTTCCGGCACGAGTTCACGCTGGCCGCCCACCTGGGGAGCTGATGAAAGTTGCTCATCCAGTTCTCCGCACTGGCCGAGCTGGCCGACCGGCTCGACGGCGTCGAGACGCCCCTCGCCAACCGCTGGGAGCTCGTCGAGGAGTCCTTCGAGTCCTGGGTCGACCGGCCCGACCTGCTCGGCACGCTGCGCTCGCACCTGCTGAACCTGCCGCCCGAGCAGGCCGACGAGGTCAGCAGCCGGTCCCGCGAGACGACCACGCACTTCGCCTGGTGTCTGCGCGACGTGCCGGGCGAGCAGTTCACGTTCTGGCTGCACGAGTACAAACCGCAGCAGGACTGGCGGCCGGGCTACGCCGACTCGGTGCACAACCACCGCTACCACTTCTGTACCACCATCGTCCGCGGCGGCTACCTGCACGAAGCCTTCCAGGCCGACCTCGACCCGATCACCGGGATGATCACCTCGGTCGCCCTGCAGCGGAGCGCGACCTGCGAGGTCGGCGCCATCGGCTCGATGCTGTCCAGCGAGTTCCACCGCATCCCGCTGGCCCACGACGACACCCTGACGTTCCTGGTCAAATCGCGGCCGGTGACGCCGTGGAGCCTGTCCTTCGACCCGGTCACCGGCGTCGGCCACCGGCACGTCCCGGTCGAGTCGCGGCTCGGCGAGCTGGCCAGCGGGCTGTGACGAAAACGGTGCAAACCCGACGGCGAGAGGCTCCACAGAAGACATAATTCGTTTCTGCGTCTACCATGCACCCCACGGCCTGCCGCCTACGCCGGCCGGCAGAGGGGTGCGATGTCCGCCGAGAACATGGTTCCGGCTCCGGTCGCGGTCAGCACGGTGTCGCGAACGTCGGTCGAGGCTGTGGACCGCCAGGTCCATCAGCTCTGCCAGCGGCACGCCGCCCGGCTGCAGTTCCACGGCTGGCACCACGTCAGCTTCGTGCGCGCCAAGGCCGTCGAGTTCGCCCATCTCAACGGCTCGGACGCGGCCGTGGTGGAGACCGCGGCGCTGGTGCACGACGTGAACTACATCGTGGCGCGCAACTCCTCGGCAGCCGCCGGCCGCCGGCTGCGGCTGGAGATCCTCGCCGTCTCCGGCGTCGCCAAGCCCGTGGCCGGCTGGATCGACCGGATCGTCCGGGAAGCCGAGATGGCCAACCGGCACCGGGAGATCTCGCTCGAGGCCCAGGCGCTCAGCGACGCCGACACCCTGTTCAAGGCGCTGCCGGTCACCCCCGTCGTGCTCGCCCACCGCTACCTCGCGGAAAACGGCGTCAGCCTGCGCGAGCTGGCCGACAAGATCGTCGGCGAGCAGCAGGACGTGCACGACGAGGGCTACTACTTCTACAACCCCGAGGCCGCCGCCACCTACTCCCGCTGGGCCGCCACCAACCTCGCGTTGTGGCAGTGCATCAAGGAATCCCTCGACGACCCCACCGTGGAGCGGCTGCTCAACGCGGTGTCCTGAGTCAGCGGGCGAAGAAGTCGGCGAGGAGTTCGCCGACCCGCTCCGGCTCGTCCTCCTGGAGGAAGTGACCGGCGTTCGGCAGGGTGGTGACCTCGGCTTGCGGGAGGTCCTTCGCGGCCCGGGTCATGGTGTCGGCGACGTCGGTGAGGACCTGGTCGCGCTCGCCGTAGACGATCCGGACCGGGATGTCGAGCGACGGCAGCCAGTCGGCGATCTTGGCGAACTCCTTGGGGTCCAGGCCGAGCGTGGCCAGGGCCAGAGCTTGCCGGGCCTCGGGGGTGTGGAACGGGTGCTGGACCGCGGCCAGGATGTCTTCGGTGAGGTGGTCGGGGTCGGCGAGCCCGGTGCGCATGATGCCTTCGAGGCCGTCGGGGCCGGTGAGCTGGTCACGGGTGTCCGGGTTGCTGACGGTCCGCAGGAACTCGATCAGGTCGGGCCGGAGTTGCGGATATACCAACGTGTTCAGCAGCGCCAGGCGGGTGACCCGGCCAGGATTGCGCATCATCCAGTGCAACGCGATCGGCCCGCCGAGGTCGTGCACGGCGATGCCCAGGTCGTCCATTTCGAGCTTCGCGGTGAGGCCGTCCAGCGCGCGCTCGTAGAAGTCGAACGTGTAGCGGACATCCACCGGCTTGCCGGAGCCGCCGAAGCCGGGCAGGTCGAGCGCGATCACGCTGTTGCGCCGGGCGACCACCGGCATCACGTTGCGCCATAAGTAGGACGACGTGGGCCAGCCGTGCAGGAGCAGCACCGGCGGGCCGGAGCCGAGCTCGCGGTAGGCCAGGTTCAAACCGTCGTCGAGGGTGACGGTCTGGAGCTGAGGTTCGGTGAGTTGCATGGTGTCTCCCCTGGTTAAGCAAACAAACCGACTGTCGGTCTGGAATCTAACAGACCGACAGTCGGTCGGCTACCCTCATCCCGTGGACCTCAGGATCGAACGCGGCAAGACCACCCGGGAACGGCTGGTCTCCGTCGGCTTCGACCTGTTCGGCACCAACGGCTACGAAGCCACCCCCGTCGGCGCCATCCTGGGCGCGGCCGGCGTCGCCCGCGGCGCCTTCTACCACCACTTCCCGACCAAGGCCGACCTCTTCGACGCCGTCCTCGATCGAGTCATCGCCCGGATCGCCGACGCCTCCGCCGACGCCGCCCGCGCCCACGACGACCCGGTCGAAAGCCTCCGCGCCGGCTGCTCCACCTGGCTCGACGTCGCCGTCGACCCGGCCCTCCAACGCATCGCCTTCCTCGATGCGACGGCGGTCGTCGGCTGGGACCGCTACCGCGAACTCGACGAGCAGCACACCCTGGGGCGGCTCAAGACGGGCCTCCGCCGCATCGCCCGCGCCGGACTCCTCCCCGAGGAGAACATCGAAGCCCTGGCCCACATGGTCGCCGGCGCCGTAGGAGAAGCCGCCAAGCTCATCGTCCACGCCAAGGATCCCGCCGAAGCCCGGGCGTCCGGCCAGGCCGCGCTCGACCTACTCCTCACCCGACTGCTCAAGCCGTAAATATCTGTTCAGTATTTGTCCGGTGATTGGACGACAAAACGCGCGGCTTTGGTCCGTTAGGGTGGTTCGCCTTCCGGACATGCTCGTCCACTGATAGAACAATGGGTGGCCCGATCGGGATCGGGCGGAGCACTGCGACGAGAAACGGGGTAACCGTGGCAAGATATGCGACAAAGATTCAGTGGGGCGGTCTCGACGCCGAGTGGCACGACGATCACGAGCTCACCATTGCCATTGCCAACCGCAACCAGGTTGTCCCGGCCGACAGCCGTCCCGCCACGGGCACGACGGTGACCTGGTCCGGCCCGAACGGTTCCGCCACGATCACGTTCTTCGACAATGGCCAGTCGTTCTCGGGCACCGCCCAGTTCCCCAACGAGGGTCCGGTCGGATATCGTGGTACCGCAAAGTAGATGATGGCCGTTTAGCCTCGCTGCCCGCGAAATCGCGGGTAGCGAGCTACGGCAAACCCACCACCGGCAGGCTCAGCGCCGAATCCACCGCCAGGGCGACGAAAACCAGGGTCAGATAACTGTTCGACAAATGGAACAGCTTGATCGGATTGCCGTTCTCGCCCCGCCGCACGCTCGCGTGCAGCTTGTGCGCATACGTCAGGAACCACACCCCGGCCAGCAGAGCGAACGACACGTAAACCCAGCCGGTGACCGGAACGAGAAGCAGCGTCCACACCACCATGACCCAGGAATAGATCACGATCTGCCGGGCTACCCGCTCGGCCGTGGCGACGACGGGCAGCATCGGGACGCCGGCGCGGGCGTAGTCCTCGCGGTAGCGCATGGCCAGGGCCCAGAAGTGGGGCGGGGTCCAGAAGAAGATCACGCCGAACATGACCAGGGCGGGCCAGCTGACGGAGCCGGTCACCGCGGCCCAGCCGATGACCACCGGCATGCAGCCGGCGGCGCCGCCCCAGACGATGTTCTGGGCCGTGCGGCGTTTCAGCACCAGCGTGTAGACCAGGACGTAGAACAGGATCGCGCCGACGGCCATGGCGGCGGCGAGGAGATTCGTGGTCGCCCAGAGCCAGGCGAACGAGAGCACCCCGAGGACCAGCCCGAAGATCAGGGCGTGCCGGGTGTCGACCTGGTGCCGGGCCAGCGGCCGCGAGCGGGTGCGGCGCATGATCGCGTCGATGTCCGCGTCGGCCACGCAGTTGAGCACGTTGGCGCTGGCGGCGGCCAGGGTGCCGCCGAAGAGGGTGGCGAACACGAGCCAGGGCGACGGGATGCCGCGGGCGGCGAGCATCATCGCCGGGACCGTGGTCACCAGGAGGAGCTCGATGATCCGGGGTTTGGTCAGCGCGACGTAGGCGCGCAGCACGGTTCTCCGAGTGCGCGGCGTCGAGGAGCTCACGTCGGTGCGCACCGGCGGCATCTCGCTCCTCATGGTCAGGTCGGTAACGAGCGAAATCGTAGCTTCGCCCGCCCTGATCACCGGGGTCGGGTACACCCGACGCGCCGAGCACGGTTACGGAACACGCGCCCCTGGGTACCCGACTACGCTGGCCTCGACGAGGGATGACGTGGGGCGAAGGCCGGAAGCGGGTGTTCGCCCATGTGACGGCAGGAGTTCACGTTCGTGTCCATCAGCCTTGATATTCCGGCGGAACTCGCCGATCGCGTGCGTACCCGGGTGCCGGACGACTGGACAGATCTCGACCGGCGTGCCGTGGACACCGTCCGGGTGCTGGCCGCGGAGGCCGTGCAGAAGGTGGGCAACGGCCACCCCGGCACCGCGATGAGCCTGGCGCCCACGGCGTACGCGTTGTTCCAGCGGATCATGCGCCACGACCCCAGCGACCCGGACTGGATCGGCCGGGACCGGTTCGTGCTCTCCGCCGGCCATTCCAGCCTGACCCTGTACCTGCAGCTGTTCCTCTCCGGCTACGGCCTGGAGATCGAGGACATCGCGGCGCTGCGCACGTGGGGCTCGAAGACCCCGGGCCACCCCGAGTACGGGCACACCGCGGGCGTCGAGGTCACCACCGGGCCGCTCGGCCAGGGCCTGGCCAACGCCGTGGGCATGGCCATGGCCGCACGCCGCGAGCGCGGGCTGTTCGACCCGGACGCGGCCCCCGGCGAGAGCGTGTTCGACCACTACGTCTACGTGATCGCCAGCGACGGCGACATCGAGGAGGGCGTCACCTCCGAGGCGTCCTCGCTCGCCGGCCGCCAGCAGCTCGGCAATCTCGTGGTGATCTACGACGACAACGACATTTCCATCGAGGACGACACCAACATCGCACTTTCCGAGGACACGGCGGCCCGGTACGAGGCGTATGGATGGCATGTGCAGACCGTGGACAGCGGCGAGGACGTGGTGGCCATCCTCGACGCGATCGAGGCGGCCCGGCGGGAGACCGGCCGGCCGTCCTTCATCCAGCTGCGCACGGTGATCGGCTACCCGGCGCCGAAGAAGCTGAACACCGGCAAGGCCCACGGCTCGGCCCTCGGCGCGGACGAGGTGGCCGCGGTCAAGGAGTTGCTCGGCTTCGACCCGGAGAAGTGGTTCGCGGTCGAGGACGCGGTGCTGGCCCACACCCGGCAGGTCGCCGAGCGCGGCAAGCAGGCCCGCGCCGAGTGGGAGCGGGGCTTCGAGTCCTGGGCCGCGGCCAACCCGGAGCGCAAGGCGCTGCTGGACCGGGCCCGCGCCTACAAGCTGCCGGAGGGCTGGGCGGAGAAGCTGCCGAGCTGGGCGCCGGACGCCAAGGGACTGGCCACCCGCAAGGCCTCCGGCGAGGTGCTCAGCGCGCTGGCCGACGTGCTGCCGGAGCTGTGGGGCGGCTCGGCGGACCTGGCCGAGAGCAACAACACCACGATGAAGGGCGCCGACTCGTTCGCCCCCACCGAAGCGTCCACAAAGGAATGGGCGGCCAACCCGTACGGGCGCACGCTGCACTTCGGGGTGCGCGAGCACGCGATGGGCTCGGTGCTCAACGGCATCGTGCTGCACGGGCCGACCCGCCCGTACGGCGCCACGTTCCTGGTGTTCAGCGACTACATGCGCCCGCCGGTCCGGCTCGCCTCGCTGATGAAGCTGCCGGTGATCTACGTCTGGACGCACGACTCGATCGGGCTCGGCGAGGACGGCCCGACACACCAGCCGATCGAGCACCTGGCGGCGCTGCGGGCCATTCCCGGGCTGGTGATGGTGCGGCCGGGTGACGCCAACGAGACCGCGGCGGCGTGGCGGGCAACGCTGGAGCAGACCGCCAACCCGGTCGGCTTTGCGCTCACCCGGCAGAACCTGCCGGTGCTCGAGGGCACCCGGGAGCTGGCCGCCGAGGGGGTGCGCCGGGGCGGCTACGTGCTGGCCGACGCGACCGGCGGCGACCCCCGCGTGGTGCTGATCGCCACCGGTTCCGAGCTGCAGCTCGCGGTGGAGGCGCGGAAGGTCCTCGAGGCCGAAGGCGTTGGCACGAGAGTGGTGTCCCTGCCGTCCGTGGAGTGGTTCGACGCTCAGGACGCGAGTTACCGCGACGAGGTGATCCCGCCGGCGGTGCGGGCCCGCGTGGTCGTGGAGGCCGGTGTCGCGCAGCCCTGGTACCGGTTCGCCGGCGACGCCGGGGAGATCGTCTCGATCGAGCACTACGGCGCCTCCGCGGACTACCAGACCCTGTTCCGCGAGTTCGGGTTCACCACCGAAAACGTTGTGGCTGCGGCAAAGCGCAGCGTTGAACGGGCGGCGGATGCCCCATGACCTCGCGGCAACCAAGGCGACCAGGGAGCGCGCCCCGGCCGAAGGCACGCGATCGCGGTGGCAGGGCTTCAACCGTTGTCAACAGCACACTGCAGCGAACTGAAGCCCTGCCGGAGCGATTTCGTCGGCGCGCAGAGTCGCGGAAAGGATGAAGGTAGAACGATGACTGATCGACTGGCCGACCTGGCCGAAGCCGGGGTGTCCATCTGGTTGGACGACCTGTCCCGGGAACGGCTGGTCAGCGGCAGCCTGGCCGGGCTGATCCGCGACCGGCACGTGGTCGGCGTGACCAGCAACCCGACGATCTTCGCCGCGGCGCTGTCGGACGCCGAGGTCTACGACCCGCAGGTGCGCGAGCTGGCCGCGCGCGGCGCATCACTGGACGCCGCCGTCCGCGCGATGACCACCGACGACGTGCGCAACGCCTGCGACCTGTTCCGGGACGTCTGGCAGGCCACCGGCGGGGTGGACGGCCGGGTGTCCATCGAGGTGGATCCGCGGCTGGCGCACGAGACCGACAAGACCGTGGCCGAGGCGCAGGACCTGTGGAAGACCGTGGACCGGCCGAACCTGTTCGTGAAGATCCCGGCCACCAAGGCGGGCCTGCCGGCGATCACCCGCACGCTCGCCGAGGGCATCAGCGTGAACGTGACGCTGATCTTCTCGGTGCAGCGCTACCGCGAGGTGATGGACGCGTTCCTGGCCGGGCTGGAGCAGGCCCAGGCCAACGGGCACGACATCTCGAAGATCCACTCCGTGGCGTCGTTCTTCGTGTCCCGAGTGGACACCGAGGCGGACAAGCGGCTCGATGCGATCGGCACGGACGAGGCGAAAGCGTTGCGCGGCAAGGCGGCCGTGGCAAACGCGCGGCTGGCCTACGCGGCGTTCCAGGAGACGTTCGCGCAGCCGCGGTGGCAGCCGCTCGCCGAGGCCGGCGCGACGGCGCAGCGTCCGCTGTGGGCGTCCACCGGCACCAAGAACCCGGACTACTCCGACATCCTGTACGTGCGCGAGCTGATCGTGGCGGACACGGTGAACACCATGCCGGAGAAGACATTGCTGGCGTTCGCCGACCACGGCGACGTTCCGGGCGACACCGTGACCGGGCTCGCGGGTGAGGCGCGGCAGGTGTTCGAGGAGCTGGCCGCGGCCGGTGTGGACATCGACGACGTGTACGAGGTGCTCGAGCGCGAGGGCGTGGAGAAGTTCGAGAAGTCCTGGCAGGAGCTGCTGGAAACCGTTCAGGGCCAGCTGGATCTGGCCGCGGGCAAGGGAGAGGGCTGAGCGTGGCTGACGATCTCGCCGAGGTCGCGGTGACCATTGTGGACGAGCGGCTCGCTGAGGAGGCCGCCCCTCTGGTCGAGCAACTGGCCAACGAGCGCGTCGCATCGAAGTTGACGGCACAGGACCCGACCCTGTGGGGTCCGGAGGCGGAGTCCGAGGCTGCCATCCGGCTGTCCTGGACGACGCTGCACGAGACCTCCCGCCCGCTGCTCGCCGAGATCGACGCGCTGCGGGCGGACCTCCGCGCCGAGGGCGTCGATCGGGTGGTGCTGGCCGGGATGGGCGGCTCGTCGCTGGCCCCCGAGGTGATCACCAGCACCGCCGGCGTCCCGCTCGTCGTGTTGGACACCACCGATCCGCACCAGGTCGCCGACGCGCTGGCCGGCGACCTCAGCCGGACGGTACTGGTGGTCTCGTCCAAATCTGGCTCCACCGTGGAGACCGACAGCCACCGGCGGATCTTCGAGCAGGCGTTCAACGCCAGCGGAATCGACGCCGCGTCGCGGATCGTGGTGGTCACCGACCCGGGCTCGCCGCTGGACACGCTGGCCACAGAAGCCGGTTACCGCAAGGTGTTCCGGGCCGACCCGCATGTCGGCGGGCGCTACTCCGCGCTCACCGCGTTCGGCCTGGTGCCCGCGGGGCTGGCCGGCGCCGACGTGGCCGCACTGCTGGACGACGCGGCGGCCGCCGCCCGGCAGCTTTCCGTCGACGGCAAGGAGAATCCGGCACTGCGGCTGGCTTCGGCACTCGGCGCGGCGCACGCCCGGGGCGCGGAGAAGGTGGTCTTCGCCACAGTACCCATTCAAGACGGCGGCTCCGGGATCACCGGGTTCGGCGACTGGGTCGAGCAGCTGATCGCCGAGTCCACCGGCAAGAACGGTACCGGCCTGCTGCCGGTCGTGGTGGAGGGTCCGGACGCGCCCGGGTTCGCCGGCGCCGGGCCGGACGCCACCCCGGTGGCCATCGGCCAGCCCGGTGACGTGGCGCCGCTGGGCACCGACGGCTCGCTCGGTGGCCTGTTGCTGCTGTGGGAGTACGCCACCGCGTTCGCCGGCCGGCTGCTCGCGATCAACCCGTTCGACCAGCCGGACGTGGAGGCCGCCAAGAAGGCCGCCCGGGCCTTGCTGGACGCGCCTGGTACGGATGCTGGCGAACCGTCGCTTGTGGACGGTCCGGTCGAGGTGTACGGCTCGGACGGCTTGCTGCCTCCCGGCACCGGCTCGCTTTCCGAGGCGCTGCAAGCGTTTCTCGCCGCCGCGCCGCAGCTCGGCTACATCTCCGTGCAGGCCTACCTGGACCGGCTCGACGACGCCTCCGCAATCGTGCTCCGCCCGGAGCTGGCCCGCCGCACCGGGCTGCAGGCCACGTTCGGCTGGGGTCCGCGGTTCCTGCACTCCACCGGGCAATACCACAAGGGCGGCCACCACAACGGGGTGTTCCTCCAGCTCACCGGCGCGGTGGAGAAGGATCTCGAGGTGCCGGACCGGCCGTACACGCTCGGCACCCTGCAACGCGCCCAGGCGCTCGGCGACGGCCACGTGCTCGCCGAGCTCGGGCGGCCCGTGCTGCGCCTGCACCTCACCGACCGGGCCGCCGGCATCGCCCACGTCGTCCGCGTGCTCCAGGAGGTCAACCGGTGACCCGAGCGTTCACCAACCCGCTGCGCGACCCGCGGGACAAGCGGCTGCCCCGAATCGCCGGCCCGTGCGGCCTGGTGATCTTCGGGGTGACCGGCGACCTGTCCCGCAAGAAGCTCATGCCGGCCATCTACGACCTGGCCAACCGCGGGTTGCTGCCACCGGGCTTCGCGCTCGTCGGGTTCGCCCGCCGGGACTGGGCCGACGAGGACTTCATGCAGGTCGTGCACGACGCGGTGAAGGCGCACGCGCGCACCCCGTTCCGCGAGGCGGTGTGGGAGCGGCTGGCCGAGGGCATCCGGTTCGTGCAGGGCACGTTCGACGACGACAACGCGTTCGACAACCTGGCCGCCGTCGTCGAGCGGCTCGACAACGAGCGCGGCACCGGCGGCAACCACGCGTTCTACCTGTCCATCCCGCCCAGCGCGTTCCCGGTGGTGTGCAAGCAACTTGCCCGCGCCGGACTGTCCCAGCCGGACAATGGGCGGTGGCGCCGGGTGGTGATCGAGAAGCCGTTCGGGCACGACCTGAAGAGCGCCAAGGAGCTCAACGAAATCGTCAACGACGTCTTCCCCGAGGAGTCGGTGTTCCGCATCGACCACTACCTCGGCAAGGAGACCGTGCAGAACATCCTGGCACTGCGCTTCGCCAACCAGCTGTTCGAACCGATCTGGAACGCCAACTACGTCGACCACGTGCAGATCACCATGGCCGAGGACATCGGCCTGGGCGGCCGGGCCGGCTATTACGACGGCATCGGCGCGGCCCGCGACGTGATCCAGAACCACCTGCTGCAACTGCTCGCGCTGACCGCGATGGAGGAACCGGTCTCCTTCCACCCCCGGTCGTTGCGCATCGAGAAGCTCAAGGTGCTCGAGGCCACCAAGCCGGTCGGCCCGCTCAACGAGACCACCGCACGCGGCCAGTACACCGGTGGCTGGCAGGGCGGGCAGAAGGTGCCCGGCCTGCTCGAGGAGGAGGGCTTCGCCACGGACTCCACCACCGAGACCTACGCCGCGATCACCCTCGGCGTCGACACCCGGCGCTGGGCCGGGGTGCCGTTCTACCTGCGCACCGGCAAGCGGCTGGGCCGCCGGGTCACCGAGATCGCCGTGGTGTTCAAGCGGGCCCCGCACCTGCCGTTCGACGACACCTCCACCGAGGAGCTCGGCCAGAACGCGCTGGTGATCCGGGTGCAACCGGACGAGGGCATCACCCTGCGGTTCGGCTCGAAGGTTCCCGGCACCACCATGGAGGTCCGGGACGTCTCGATGGACTTCGCCTACGGCCACGCGTTCACCGAGTCCTCCCCCGAGGCCTACGAGCGGCTGCTGCTGGACGTTCTGCTCGGCGAGCCGTCGCTGTTCCCGAACAGCAACGAGGTGGAGCGGTCCTGGGAGATCCTCGACCCGGTGATCGAGTACTGGCACAAGCACGGCAAGCCCGAGCCGTACCCGGCCGGCACCTGGGGCCCCGAGTCGGCCGACGAAATGCTCGCCCGCACCGGGCGGCACTGGAGGCGCCCGTGATCACAGGAGCGGAAGCGGAGGCCGCGGTGTCGGCTGGACGGAGGAGCAGCCCAGGGGCGAGGACCGAGCGCCGAGCAGCGCACGGAGGAAGCCGACACCTTTTGCGGCCGGAGCTGGAGCGACCATGATTATCGACCTGCCCGCGACCACCACGTCGCAGGTGAACAGCAAGCTGGTGCACCTGCGCGAGCAGGGCGGGGTCAACGCACTCGGGCGGGTGCTGACCCTGGTGATCGTCACCGAGGACGACGCGCGCACCGAGGAGATCATCGACGCGGCCAACCAGGCCAGCCGGGAACACCCGTGCCGGGTGATCGTGGTGGCCCGGGGTGCGAAGAAGGCCGCGCCCCGGCTGGACGCGCAGATCCGGGTCGGCGGGGACGCCGGCGCCAGCGAGGTGATCGTGCTGCGCCCGTACGGCCCGCTCGCCGACCACGGCGAGAGCTGCGTGATCCCGCTGCTGCTGCCGGACGCCCCGGTGGTGGCCTGGTGGCCGTTCGAGGCGCCGCCGGTACCGGCCAAGGACCCGATCGGCCGGCTCGCCCAGCGCCGCATCACCGACGCGGCCTCCGACCGCAACCCGATCCGGGCGCTGGACACCCGCAGCAAGTCCTACGCCCACGGCGACACGGACCTGGCCTGGGCCCGGCTCACGCTCTGGCGAGCCCTGCTGTCCGCGGCCCTCGACCTGCCGCCGTTCGAGCCGATCACCGGCGCCTCGGTGGTCGGCGACGCCAACTCCCCCTCCGCCGACCTGCTCGCCGGCTGGCTCGCTGCGCGGCTGAACCTGCCGGTGCGGCGCGGCAAGACGGCCGACGGCCCGGGCGTCGTGTCGGTCGAGCTGCAACGCAAGTCGGGCAGCGTCCTGCTCCAACGCCCGGACGGCCGGATCGGCACACTCACCCAACCCGGCCAGCCCGTGCGCCGGGTCGCCCTGCAACGCCGCCCGGTGGCCGACTGCCTGGCCGAGGAGCTGCGCCGGCTCGACCCCGACGAGATCTACGAGTCCGCCCTCAACGGCCTCGACAAGATCGTCCGCGGCCGCGTCGCCGCACCCGCCCCGGCCAAGACCCGGGAAAAGACCCGCACATGACGACGCCCCAGGTGGTGGTGTACCCGAACGCCGAGTTGCTGGCCGCGGCCACCGCGGCGCGGCTGGTAACCCGGTTGGTCGACGCGCAGGCCGCGCGGGGCTCGGCGTCGCTGGTGCTGACCGGCGGCGGCACCGGGATCGCCATCCTGCAGCACCTGCGGGCCGCCCCGGCGCGGGACGCCATCGACTGGTCCCGGGTGGACCTCTACTGGGGTGACGAGCGGTTCCTGCCGGCCGGGCACCCGGACCGCAACGAGACCCAGGCCCGCGCCGCCCTGCTGGACCACGTGCCGGTCACCCCCTCACGGGTGTACGCGATGGCCCCCTCGGACGGCCCGTACGGCGACAAGCCGGAGGCCGCCGCGGACGCCTACGCCGACCTGATGGCCGCCGCCTCCCGCCCGGAGGACCACGGCCCGGTGCCGAACTTCGACGTCTGCCTGCTCGGCGTCGGCGGCGAGGGCCACACCGCGTCGGTGTTCCCCTCCTCCCCCGCCGTCTACGAGACCGACCGGACCGTGGTCGCCGTACACGGCTGCCCCAAGCCACCTCCCACCCGGATCACCCTGACCCTGCCCGCGATCCGCCGCGCCGCCGAGGTGTGGCTGACCACCACCGGCCCCACCAAGGCCGCCGCCGTCGCGATGGCCCTCGGCGGAGCCGGCGAGGTCCAGGTCCCCGCCGCCGGTGCCCGCGGCCAGCGCCGCACCCTCTGGCTCCTCGACAAACCCGCCGCCGCGAAGGTCCCCGGCGTCTTCACCCCACCCTTCGCCTGACCATTCTTTGTCCACAATCGCGTTAGCGACAAGGGAAAACCCGGTCCATTCGAGTGAATGGCCTTAAGCGCGGAACGGAGTGCTCACTAAGCTCGTCGTACCCGGGCTGTCCACGGATCTGCCCGCGGACACATCGCCTGAGGGGGAGCGATTCCGTGCCCGTGCCCTGCCGCGGCTTCGAACTGGATCTCACCGATTTGGAGCCGGTGGCCAACGCCGTTCTCCCCGACGTCGCCGCCGCGTTAGCGCCGTCCGCCACCACGATCCTCACCTATGATCCGGTCGAAGGCCCCGGCCATTTCGACGCGGTCGCCACCGTCGAGGGCGCCTACGAGACCTTCACCGACCTCATCGGCGAGCGCCTGATCGCCGGCAGCACCCGGATCAGCGCCACGGGCCAGGCTCTCCGCGAAGTCATCGCCCTCTACCGCCGCGCCGACGGCCAAGGCTGACCATGCCCGGCTGGACAACCAACGAGGACCTAGCCCTCATCGCCCACCGCCTCGGCACCGCCGTCATGGCCATGTACGACAAAGCCGGCATCACCGTCTCCCTCCCCGCCTACCCCGGCGGCACCCCCAGCCCCGACTCCCGCCAAACCTTCGTCAACTCCTTCATCGCCGACGCCGAGGACTTCATGTCCGTGGAACCCCAGAAGGTCCACGACGAGTTCAGCAGGATGCTCCAGGAGGGCACCAAACTCAACTTGCTGGGAATAACCGAGCACGCGAACGGCGATGGCGAAATCAGCCGGAGGCTCGGCGGCGACAAGGGCCCGGTATGACGTCACGGACACCACGTCGATCACCCGCCCGCGCCCGCGCCACGGTAATGGTCGCCTGTGCAGCCCTGCTTACGGCGATGGCCGGCTGCACAACCGGAGGTGCGACACCGCAACCACCGACCACCGCGGCCTCGACAACAATCTCGACACCGCGGCCGGCCGTCGCCCCACCGGTGACCAGGACGCGAAGCGTGAACCCTGAGGCCAAGGGGATTTGCGAGGTGGTGGTCGGCACCGGACCGGACGAAGGGTTCGGCATCAATGTCAGTGGCAGCAATGAACCAGACACGGACCGATGTGCAACAGGTTTGGCGGCGGCGTTGCAGGTTGTGCAGTTCCTCGGGGGTTAGCGGCCGGGGAAGTCGATGCCGAGGAGGTTGAGGATGGGGGTGGCTTTGACGGCGGTTTCTTCGAATTCTGCGTGGGGGTCGGAGTTGGCGACGATGGCGCCGCCGGTGCCGAGGGTGGCTGAGGTTGGGCCGACGACGAGGGTGCGGATGACGATGCTGAGGTCGACGGCACCGGAGAGGGAGAAGTAGCCGATGGCGCCGGAGTAGACGCCGCGGGGGCCACGTTCGAGCTCGTCGATGAGTTGCATGGTGCGGATCTTGGGGGCGCCGGTCATGGAGCCGCCGGGAAAGGCCGCCTGGACGCAGTCGATCGGGGTGCGGCCCGGGGCGAGTTGGGCGCGGACGGTGGAGACGAGCTGGTGGACCGTGGCGTAGGTCTCGACGTCGAAGATCCGGGGCACGTGGACGGAGCCGACCTCGGCGCAGACGCTCAGGTCGTTGCGGACCAGGTCGACGATCATGAGGTTCTCGGCGCGGTCCTTCTCGCTGGTGGCGAGGTCGCGGCGGAGGCGGGCGTCCTCGGCGGGGGTGGCGCCGCGGGGGCGGGTGCCCTTGATGGGGCGGGACTCCACCACTCCTTCGGGGGAGACCGAGAGAAACCGTTCGGGTGAGGTGCTGAGCACGGACAGTCCGCCCAGCCGAAGCAGCGCACCGAACGGGGCGGGGCTGCGGGTGCGCAGGTAGCGATAGGCCGGCCAGGGGTCGACGGTGGCGTCCACGGCGAGCATGTTGGTGAGGCAGATCTCGTAGGACTCGCCGTGCCGGATGGCGGCCAGGCAAGCCTCGATCATCCTCAGGTACGAATCCCGGTCATGCCGCAGCCGGACGCCGTGAACCCCGATCGGGGGGACGGCGGGTTCACTCGGATCGGTGGCGGCGAGCTCACCCAGCCGGGAGCACGTCGCGTCCAGCCAGCGGTGCGCGGCCGACTCGTCGCCGGCCGGGGCCAGTGCCAGCAGGTACACCTCGCCGGTGTCGTGGTCGAACGCCAGCCCGCGGTCGACGAAGATCAGGAAGGCGTCCGGGTGGGCCGAGCGGTGCGCGCGGGCGCCGTGACACTCGGCCTTGAGCTCATAGCCGAGGTAGCCGACCCAGCCCAGGGTGAACCCGAACGGCATGCCGGGCGTATCACAGGAGTGTTGGGCAAGATCCCTCCGGAGCCAGTCGAAGAACCCCGATTCGATCGTCTGTGCCCCGGCCGCGGAGTCCACCCGCACGCGCCCGGACCACACGTCCGCCCGCGCCACCCTGGCCAGCGGGCCGGAGGCGTCGCCGAGGAACGAGAACCTCGAGGAGCCGGCGCCGTCCAGCCAGAACGCGTGCGGCGAGTTCCGGTACAGCGCCTCGTACACCTGTTCGGCGGCCACCGGCACCGGCAGCACCCGGACGAACAGGCTCAGCCGGCACGTCACGTCCCCAGTGCGCGATTTGCTGTCGCACACTTTTCTTCCGTCCGCCGTCCCACCTGCACCGTCGCCCTGTCTACCCCATTGACGAGCAACTTGGAGGGCGATCCGTGCCGCATCCACAGCGTCAGCCAGCCCAGCAGCGCCGCAAGGCTCGCACCCGCGACGAGTTGCCACAACAACGGGTGAACACCGACGACCGACCCACCGGTCGGGTCGGTACCGACACGGGAGGTGCCCCACTGGTCGCGCACACGCTCATCACGAGCGACAGCATCGCCGATGGGGTCCGCGAACCCGGCACCTCCCCCCAGCCCGCACCCAGGCTGCGCGACCGGCTGGCCAGATTCCGAGCGAGCAGCCGGGCGAGGGGCTTCGCATCGGACGGCGTCGCGGTGATCATCGCGGTGCTCGACGTCTGGCTGGTGTTCCCGAAGAACGCCAACACCTACCAGATCGTGCTGTCCACGGTCGCCTGCGCGGCGATGCTGTTCCGGCGCAAGTGGCCGTTCCTGGCCGTGCTGGTCACCGTGCCCGGCTTTCTCACCGGCTGGTCGAAGCTGGCCGCGATGATCGCGCTCGGCACGCTGGCCCGGCGCCGGCAGCTGCACTGGCTCACCTGGGCCGGCGCAGTGCTGGTGTTCATCTGCGGGTTCGTGCTCTGGCCGCTCAACCTGTTCGCCGCGCAGAGCCTCCAGTCGCACATCCGGTACGCCATCTACGGCGGGCTCTACGCCGGCATGCCGGTCGCCATCGGCCTGCTGATCTCCGCCAAGCAGGAGCTGTCCGCCCGGGTCGCGCAGCTCGCCGCCAGCCGGGACCGGGAGTCCCGGTTACAGGAGCAGACCGTGCGCTCGGCCGAGCGGGCGCGGCTGGCCCGGGAGATGCACGACCTGGTCTCCCATCAGGTCACGCTGATCGCCATGCAGGCCGGGGCGTTGCAGGTGTCGACGCACGAGGACGAGGCGCGCCAGGCCGCGACCACGATCCGCGAGCTGTCCACCCGGACCCTGGAGGAGCTGCGCAACCTGGTCGGCGTGCTGCGCTCCGGCACCGGCGAGGAGGACACCCGCCCCGGGCTGGACGAACTGGGCGCGCTGGCCAGGGACTACGACATGAAGGTGACCGTGGCCATGGAGGCGGTGCCGGAGCTGCTGCCGGCGCCGGTGTCCCGGGCGGCGTACCGGACCGTGCAGGAGGCCCTCACCAACGTGCGCAAGCACGCGGTCGGCGCCGAGGCCGCGGTACGCGTGGTGGCCCGGCCGGACACCCTGTTCGTCGAGGTGCGCAACGACCCGCCGGAGAACAAACCGGCCGGTCTGCCCTCCGGCGGCCACGGCCTGGTCGGCCTGCGTGAGCGAACCGGGCTGCTCGGCGGCAGCTTCCACGCCGGGCCCACCCCCGAAGGCGGCTTCCGGGTCGAAGCCATCTACCCCATCCAACCCGGACGCGGTTGACAGCACCGCCTCTCCGGAATTAGCAGTCCCGCCTCTCCGGGTTTAACTGCTGTCGTCGCGTTCCAGCGAACGCTGCGGATGTCGGGTTGACTGTGGCTGGGTGCCGTCACGGTCCCCTGAGGTTGCGTTGGCAGGCGCCAGGCCAAGCCGGAACGTGACTTGTCGCGGGAAGTTCCCGCGACAAGTCGAAGGGAAGCAACTACCCGCCGGGGTGGGACGCCAACCCGGGGTGGGTAGCTGGCTTCAGTTGGTGCCGCCGC
>NZ_DASYTH010000013.1:0-27334 GCF_036002505.1 Actinophytocola sp.
GCACCGACTGATCGGCCTGAAGTTCAGTTGGTGAGCATCCCTGCGATCGCCGCTCGAGCGTCTCCCAGGTTCAACCCCAAGCCATCTCTCGCCAGCTGAACCAAAGGTTCTTCGAGAGCTCTACGTGGACGAGGGCGGCGCGCCCGCCGAGGCAGACGTACAGAAACCAGCCACGCCGTCCGCCGTCACGACGGCGACCTGCGCCGGCGGATCGAACTCATGGTCGGGCGACGTCGATTACGGGATCATGGTGAGTGCTTTGGCGGAGGCGGAGGGATTTGAACCCCCGGACCCTTGCGGGTCTCGTGTTTTCAAGACACGTGCAATCGGCCGCTCTGCCACGCCTCCTCAGGGGGTAAGGGTAGCGGGGTGGTCGACGTCGAGGTGGGCGAGGACGCGTTCGAAGATGGTGGTGAGGGCTTCCTGCTCGGCGGGGGTGAGGAGGTCGATGAGGTGGCGGCGGACGCCGGCGACGTGGGTGGGGGCGGCGGCGGTGAGGGCGCGCATGCCGGCGTCGGTGAGCTCGGCGATGACGCCGCGGGCGTCGTCGGGGCAGGTGGCGCGGCGGACCAGGCCGGCTTTCTCCAGGCGGGAGATCTGGTGGGAGAGGCGGCTCTTTGACGACGCTGTGCGGCCGGCCAGTTCGGTCATGCGCATGCGGCGGCCGTCGCGTTCGGAAAGTTGGACCAGGACCTCGTAGTCGGCGATGGTGAGGTCGTGGGCCTCCTGCAGTTCGCGGTGGAGCTGCCGGCGCATGAGCTCGGTGCCGATGATGTAGGCGCGCCAGGCTCGCATCTCGGTGGGGTTGAGCCACCGGGGCCCGGTTCCTGGGGAGGTCACCTGACAAGGCTAGGCGGTAACCCACACGCCTCTCTTGATTACCTGACGGGGCGGCGCGGTAGGCGGTCCGCTTCGGACTGTGAAGGCGGATTTCACCAGTTCAGGAGGGTTGTGACCGGCCCCACACAGGAGCATATTGGGGACGGAACGGCTGGCCAGGAGCGACACGGAGCACCAGCCCGGGGTGCCCGGTCGCCACTGCCCGCCGGGAGAGGTCAGGTGGTGCCGTGGTTGAGCAGAACACCGCCGTGGTGGCCGGCGATCAGCTGCAACCCCGCGGCTGAGCCGACAGCATCGGCCCAGCCGTGACTGAGAGCGGCAGGTAGCCGGGTCCTCGAAAGTGCACACGTGCGCCCACGCATCTCCCGTGCACGACGACGATGTTGAACCCCGCGTCGGGGTGTCTCGAGACGCCGCCGGTGGGGCTCCACGCCGGCCCGGTTCACCGGCCGGCCACCGCGGAAGCGATCACCCGGGTGCGGCCGCCCACGAACGGCGCCGCACCCGGGTGCGTCCTGCCCTAAGGTTTCACACCGTGGAGTTCAACGAAGACGTATCGCTGGATACCTCCCAGGTTGAGGACCTGCGGGGGGCGGGCGGCGGGGGCGGCTTCGGTCCCCGGATCGCCCTGGGCGGCGGGGGACTCGGGATCGTCGGCCTGCTCATCTACTTCGTGCTGAACCAGTTCGGCGGCGTCGGCGGCGGGTTGCCGGCGTCCACCTCGGGTGTCGGCAACGGCCAGCAGGTCAACAACTCCGACCTGCAGAGCGAGTGCAAGACCGGCAAGGACGCCAACACCAACCACGACTGCGCCATCGTGGCGTTCGTCAACTCGATCCAGGGCTACTGGGACGACCAGTTCGCCCGGTCCAACCTGACCTACAAGCCCGCGGTGACGAACTTCTTCCGCGGCGGCGTGCGCACCGGCTGCGGCAGCGCCACCTCCGACACCGGCCCGTTCTACTGCCCCGCGGACTCCGAGGTGTACATCGACCTGTCCTTCTACGAGGAGCTCAAGACCCGGTTCGGCACCCAGGGCGGCGCGTTCGCCGAGGCCTACGTGCTGGCCCACGAGTACGGCCACCACGTGCAGAACCTGCTCGGCACGAGCAACCGGGTCAAGGAGGGCAGTGGCCCGGCCTCCGACTCGGTGCGGCTGGAGCTGCAGGCCGACTGCTACGCCGGGGTGTGGGCCAAGCACGCCACCACGGCGCCGTCGTCCAAGGGCGGCAAACCGTTGATCCGCAACGTCTCCGACGCGGACATCCGGAACGCGCTGGACACCGCGTCCAAGATCGGCGACGACTACATCCAGAAGGAGCTCGGCGGCGGCCGGGTGGACCCGAGCCAGTTCACCCACGGCACGTCGGCGCAGCGGCAGAAGTGGTTCAACACCGGGCTGCAGAGCGGGAACCCCAACTCCTGCAACACGTTCGACACCAGCAACTTGGGGTGAACGCACTGAATGCCTCATTCAGTGCGGTGGACGCAGTGAATGAGGCATTCAGTGCAGTCGGGGCTAGGAGACCGCGAGGTCGTGGTCGTCGTGCGCCGCGGTCTTCCCGGCCTTGATCGTCTTCACGGTCGCCGCGAACCGGGCCTTGGCGCTGGTCGACTTCGCCTTGGCCAGCTTGGCCACGCTGACGCTCTCGCTGCCGTCCTCATCGCCCGGCGGGACACCGTTGACGTCCTCGGTGCTGATCGCGTACGTGCCGAGCACGAAGGCGATCGCGTCGGCGTTGCTGTCCAGCACCGTGCGGTCCAGGTTGCCCAGGTTGTCGCAGGCCATGTGGTAGCACGCGTCGTAGGCCATGCCCGCGACGCCGCCCCACTTGGCCGCCTGGTCCTCGGTCTTGAAGCCCTCGGCGCCGGAGAACAGGCCGCCGGCCGGGATGCCCACCGCGATGAACTCGCCGTAGTCGGAGCGCCCGGTGAAGTCGGTGCCCTCGGTCTCCACGCCGGTCGCGTTCAGCACGTTGGCGAACGCCGCCTCGATCTGCGCCGAGCCGAACGGGCCGGGGCCGGCGCCGGCGTGGTCGGAGTCGTCGCCGTCGTAGATGAACCGCGCCGCGTTCGGCGAGGCGATCATGTCGAAGTTCAGGTACAGCGCGATGTTCAGCTGCTCCTCGAAGTCCAGGTTGTCGACGTAGAACGTCGAGCCGACCAGGCCCAGCTCCTCGGCGCTCCACCAGGCGAACCGCACCGCGTTGTTCAACCGCGGCATGCCGCCCAGCTGCAGCGCGGTCTCCAGCAGCGTGGCGCTGCCCGAGCCGTTGTCGTTGACGCCGGGGCCGGCGGTCACGCTGTCCAGGTGCGCGCCCGCCATCACGATGTTGTCGTGCCGGCCGGTCTGCGTCTCGGCGATCACGTTGTAGGTGGTGCGCTGCTCGGTCAGCGTCCGGATCTCCAGCCGCACGGTCACCCCGGGCTGCGCGGCCAGCGCCTCGCCGTCGGCCGTGGTGACGCCGCCGATCGGGATGCTCACCGCGGTCGGGCTGTCCAGCCGCCCGCTGACCGGACCGGCGGCGTTGTTGTAGACGATCACCGCGACGGCGCCGGCGGCCGCGGCCGTGGCGGACTTCTGGGTGAACGAGCAGTTGCCACGCTTGACCAGGGCGATCTTGCCGGTGACGGTGAGCCCGGCGTAGTCGGACGCCTCGCAGCCCGGGGTGTCGTCCACGGGAACCACGGCGATCGGCGCGGTGACGCCGCCGACCGGGGTGGACGGGCTGTACTGGATGGCCCGGACCGGCACCGCGGAGCTGCCGACGGTGAGGTTCTGCGCGAGCGTCTGGGTGAAGGTGAACGGGAACTCCTGGCGGGTCACCATGAACCCGGCGGCCTCCAGCTTCGAGGCGACGTACTCGGCGGACCGGACATGGCCCTGGGTGCCGGCGGCCCGGGTGCCGTTGCCCCCGGTCTGGTCGGCGAACCGCTGCAGGGCGATGAGGTGGCGGTTGATGTTGCCGACGGTCACCTTGCGGGCGAGGTTCCGGGCGAGTGCCGGCCCGTCCGGCAGGTCCGACGTGGCTGCCGGGGCGGCGGACGCGGCAGGCACGTTGAGCGCCAGCCCGGCGGCGGCCGCGAGGAGGGCCACCACCGTTCTACGCGTTGTCTTGGCGGACGGCATGTAGGTTCCCTTCATAACGGGAGACGGACGCCGGTGGTCGACCGCCCCGATCCCGATCGCCACAAACCGGCGAAAGACACCCTTTCGGTACGGTCGCACCTGGTCAATACCCCCATTCGTACTGTGTCTTCTTCATTACCTCGATCGCGTAGCGCGAGTATCACCCCACCCGCCTAGGGTCAGGGCATGCACGCGATCACGATCCGCGAACCCGGTGGCCCCGACGTTCTGGAGTGGGCGGAGGTGCCCGATCCGACGCCCGGGCCGGGCGAAGTGTTGATCGAGGTGCACGCCTCCGCAGTGAACCGCGCGGACGTGTTGCAACGGCAGGGCAACTACGCCCCGCCGCCCGGTGCGTCCGAGGTGCTCGGCCTGGAGTGCTCGGGCACGGTGGCCGCGCTCGGCGAGGGCGTGACCGGCTGGCAGACCGGCGATCCGGTGTGCGCGCTGCTCGCCGGCGGCGGCTACGCGGAGCGGGTGGTGGTGCCCGCGGCGCAGCTGTTCCCGGTGCCGTCCGGCGTCGACCTGGTGACGGCCGCGGGCCTGCCCGAGGTGGCCTGCACGGTGTGGTCCAACGTGATCATGATCGCCCGCCTCGGCGTCGGTGAGGTGCTCCTGGTGCACGGCGGCGCGAGCGGGATCGGCACGCACGCGATCCAGGTGGGCAAGGCGGTCGGCGCCATGGTCGCGGTGACCGCGGGGGCCGACGACCGGCTCGCCCGCTGTGCCGAGCTGGGCGCGGACATCCTGGTCAACTACAAGGAGCAGGACTTCGTCGCCGAGGTCCGCGCCGCCACCCAGGGCCGCGGCGCCGACGTGATCCTGGACAACATGGGCGCCGCCTACCTCGAGCGCAATCTCGACGTGCTGGCCCGCCAAGGCCGCCTGGTCACCATCGGCCTGCAGGGCGGGGTGAAGGCGGAGCTCAACATGGGCGGCCTGCTCTACAAGAACCTCACCATCACCGCGACGAGCCTCCGCTTCCGGCCGGTCGACGAAAAAGGCGCGATCGTTTCAGCGGTCACCGAGAATCTCTGGCCGTTGATCGAGGCCGGCGAAGTGAAGCCGATCGTGCAGGAGGTTCTCCCGATCCAGCAGGCCACCGAAGCGCACCGGCTGATGGACACCGGCCCCTTCGGCAAGGTCCTGCTCCAAGTCCGCCCGTAGCCACCGTGAATGCGTCTTTCCTCACGAGGAGCGTGCGGAAAGACGCATTCACCGCAAGTCGGCTACCGCGTCGATGAGCTTTTCCACCTCGCCGGAGGTGCTGTAGTGGGCGAGACCGACCTGCACCGCGCCGCCCACCTCGGCCACACCGAGCGCGGCGAAGACGCCGGCACGAGTGTCGTCGGCGAAGACGCAGATGCCCCGGTCGGCCAGGTGCACGCTGGTGGCGGCGGCTTTGACGCCGGAAACCGTGAAGGCGAGGGCGGGGATGCGGCGCATGGCGTCGCCGATGACCGTCACGTGCGGGAGACCACGGAGCTCGGTGATGAGCTTGGCGAGGAGGCCGGCCTGGTACGACTTGGCGGAGCCGAGGCTGGTGCGGAGGCGTTCGCGACGGCTGCCGCTCGCCGCGTCGTCCAGAGCGGCCAGGTAGTCGACGGAGGCGACCAGGCCGGCGAGGAGGGGGTAGGCGTGCAGGCCGAGCTCCAGGCGTTCCGGCCCGGTGGCGCCCGGGTCGAGCGAGCAGGCCGGGAGACGGTCGAGGACGCCGGGGTCGGCGAAGGCCAGAGCCCCGACGGCGGGGCCGCCCCAGGCCGTGGCGGACACGGCGATCACGTCGGCGCCCAACGCGGCGATGTCCAGCGGCAGGAAGGGGGCGGCTGAGGAGGCGTCGACCACGACCAGGGCGCCGGCGGAGCGGGCGAGCTCGGTGACCTTGGCGACGTCGGGGCGGGTGCCGACGGTGCCGGAGCCAGCGGTGACCGCGATCGCCTTGGTGCGATGGGAGATCAGGCTCTCGTACTGCCACGCGGGCAGCTCGCAGGTCTCGATGTCGATCTCGGCCCAGCGCACGGTGGCGCCGGCGCGCTGGGCGGCACGCAGCCAGGGGGCGATGTTGGCCTGGTGGTCGAGGCGGGACACGACGATCTCGTCGCCGATGAGCCAGCCGCTCCCCAATGCCTCGGCCAGGCGCTGCAGGAGCACCGCGGCGTTGGGGCCGAGGACGACGCCGGCCGGGTCGGCGCCGACCAGGTCGGCGACCGCGCGGCGGGCCGCGTCGACGATCGCCTCGGCCCGCTGGGAGGCGGGGAAGACGCCGCCGGGACCGGAGACCGGGGCGCGCAGCGCGGTGGACACCGCGGTGGCCACCTGCTCGGGCACCTGCATGCCGGCGGCCGCGTCGAGATGGATCCACCCGTCACCCAGCGCGGGAAACAGACCCCGAATCCGAGCGACGTCAAACGCCATGGCCCACACCGTAGAGTGGCAGCGAGGCACCGCGCTTCCTGGGTCCGCCGACGCCCTAGGATCGCATTCCCCTACCCCAGGATGGAGCCGATGAACCAGCCCAACGACTCGGGCGAGCAGCCGCAGCACGTGGTCGTGGTCGGACCGGACGGCATCCCGATCGGCGCCGCCCGCATCCCCGACACGGACGGCGAGTCGGAGCAGCAGGCCAGCCGGGAGGCGGTCGGCGACATGGTCGAGCAGCCGGCCAAGGTAATGCGGATCGGCACGATGATCAAACAGCTGCTCGAGGAGGTCCGGGCGGCCCCGCTGGACGACGCCAGCCGCAACCGGCTGCGGGAGATCCACCAGCGGTCGATCGTCGAGCTGGAGGACGGCCTCGCGCCGGAGCTGCGCGAGGAGTTGGAGCGGCTGTCGCTGCCGTTCACCGAGGGGGGCACGCCCTCGGACGCCGAGCTGCGGGTGGCGCAGGCCCAGCTGGTCGGCTGGCTGGAGGGCCTGTTCCACGGGATCCAGACGGCGCTGTTCGCCCAGCAGATGGCCGCCCGCGTGCAGCTCGAGCAGATGCGCCGCGGCCTACCGCCCGGATCCGGGCTCCACCCCGGCGACATGCCGGACGGTCCGCACCCCCGCGGCACCGGTCAATATCTCTGAGCTCCCACGCCCTGAAAGCCGCCGCCGCGAGGCCAGTGGTGCGGGAGGCGGCCTTCAGGGCACCTCGATACCGGCCGACACCGGGTCAGGAAGCCCGCCAGGTGGCGTCGAGCCGCTCGGCCAGGAGATCGCCGACCAGCAGCAGGCAGGCCATGCAGCGCCGGCCCTCGTCCGTACACGTGATCTTGGCGGTCGGCACGCTGTGCTCGCACAGGGCCTCCCCGAAGTCGCGACCCGCCTGCTCGGTGCGGAAGGCGTGGACCTGACTGTCGTAGCCGGACAGCCACCACTGGACGTCCACCATGCCCCGACCTCCGCGCCTGTGGTTACGAGAGCTCTACTGCACAGTAGACAGGACCGAAGAGCGATCTTGCACCGGGGGATGACGCAATTGTTGCCGTCGGATTTTCACACTTGACCACACAAGTGTGAAGGTTAATGACTGGTTAACCACCCGAAATGCGTTCCGTAATTTTCGGAGCACGGAGCGTCTGAGAGCGCTCCCAAGACCCGCGCGCCGGAGCGTGACCGACCCGTAGGTAGTCTGGCTAGCCGTGCCAGCAACCACGGCCGAAGCACCGAGCACCGGGTACGGGCAGATGCCCGTGTCCAGCCGCACCTTCGCCCGCGCGATCCAGGACATCCGCGGCGGGTGGCGGGAAAAGGAGCTCTGGAGCCATCTCGGCTGGCAGGACATCAAGCAGCGCTACCGCCGCTCGGTGCTGGGCCCGTTCTGGATCACGATCAGCCAGGGCGTGCTCGCGTTCGGCCTCGGCGTCCTCTACTCGCTGCTGTTCGGGCTGGACCTGCCGACGTTCCTGCCGTTCATCGCCACCGGGTTCATCATCTGGGGCTTCATCAGCGGATGCCTGACCGAGGGCATGGAGACCTTCATCGCCAACGAGGGGCTGATCAAGCACCTGCCCGCACCGCTGACCGTGTACGCATTACGGACGGTGTGGCGGCAGACGTTGATGTTCGCGCACAACCTCATCGTGTACGCGGTGATCGTCCTGATCTTCATCGGCACCCTGAGTCATCGGTACGCGCTGACCAAGGACGGCAGGTGCGTCACCGACCCACACGCGATCTGCCACCCCGGGCTCGGCTGGTACACCCTGTCGGCGATCCCCGCATTCGTGCTCCTGGCCGTCAACGCCGGCTGGATAACCATGTTCCTCGGCGTGATCTCCACCCGGTTCCGGGACTTCCCCCAGCTCGTCGGGTCGATCATCCAGCTGTTGTTCTACCTGACCCCGATCGTGTGGCCGATCGACCAGCTCTACGCGGGCGGCAACCGGGACTCGGTGGGCTGGGCGCTGCAGTTCGTCTACCTCAACCCCTTCTATCATTTCGTGCAGATCATTCGGGCACCGTTGATCGGTCAGGCCGTGAGCATCTGGAGCTGGGTCGTGGTCCTGGGTATCACCGTCGTCGGGTGGGCGCTGGCGCTGCTCGTCATGCGCAACTACCGTTCCCGCGTGTCCTACTGGGTCTGAGTGAGGCATCTCGACATGGTCAGCATCGACGTCTGGAACGCCTCGGTCGACTTCCCGATCTTCGACGCCAAGTCCCGGTCGCTGAAGAAGAAGGTGCTCGGCAAGGTCGGCGGCAAGATCGGCACGGACAGCCGGGTGCCGATCATCGAGGCCCTGCACGACGTCAGCCTGTCGCTCAAGGACGGCGACCGGGTGGGTCTGGTGGGGCACAACGGCGCCGGCAAGTCCACGCTGCTGCGGGTGCTCGCCGGGATCTACGAGCCGACCCGGGGCGCCTCGCGGATCGTCGGCCGGGTGGCGCCGGTGTTCGACCTCGGCGTCGGCATGGACCCCGAGATCTCCGGCTTCGAGAACATCATGATCCGCGGGCTGTTCCTCGGCATGACCCGCAAGGAGATGGCCAAGCGGGTGGACGACATCGCGGAGTTCACCGAGCTCGGCGACTACCTGGCGATGCCGCTGCGCACGTACTCCACCGGCATGCGGGTGCGGCTGGCGCTGGGCGTGGTGACCTCGATCGACCCGGAGATCCTGCTGCTGGACGAGGGCATCGGCGCGGTGGACGCGGCGTTTCTGAACAAGGCCCGGGACCGGCTGGTGGATCTGGTGAAACGGTCCGGCATGTTGGTGTTCGCCTCGCACCAGGACGACCTATTGTTCGAGCTGTGCGACACGGCGATCTGGATGGACGAGGGCCACATGAAGCTGCGTGGCTCGCTGCGTGAGGTGATCACGGCCTACAAGGGCCGTGATCCGTTGCCCCACCTGCCGCCGGAAACGCTCGAGCGGCTGGACGCCTCGCCGGCGCTCAGCACGAACAGCGGCGACGCCTGATGGTCGGCGCGGAGCCGCTGCCGGCGGGTGCGGTGGTGGCCGTGCTGGTCACCCGGCACCGGCGGGAGCTGCTCGCGGGCTCGCTGAAGATGATCGCCGCGCAGACCCGCCCGCCGGAACACCTCGTCGTGGTGGACAACGGCCCGGACGAGCCGGCCCGCGACATCGTGGAGTCCTGCCCGCTGCCGTCGACCTACCTGTCCTCGCACCGCAACCTCGGCGGCGCCGGCGGTTTCGCCCTCGGCATGCTGCACGCCCTGGCCCTGGGCGCCGACTGGGTCTGGTGCGCCGACGACGACGGCCGCCCGGGCGACGAAACCGTGCTCGCCACCCTGCTCACCGAAGCCGAAACCCGCGGCCTGGCCGAGATCTCCCCGGTGGTCGCCAACATCGACACCCCGGACAAGCTCGCCTTCCCCATGCGCCGCGGTCTGAGCTGGAAACGCACCGCCGCCGAGCTCGGCACCGACTTCCTCCCCGGCATCGCCGCCCTGTTCAACGGCGCCCTCTTCCGCGCCTCCACCCTCGACGTCATCGGCGTCCCCGACTACCGCCTCTTCTTCCGCGGCGACGAGGTCGAACTCCACCGCCGCCTGGTCCGCACCGGCCTCCCCTTCGGCACCAGCCTGCGCGCCGTCTACCTCCACCCCGACGGCTCCGACGAGTTCAAACCCATGCTCGGCGGCCGCTTCCACGCCCAGGACCCGGAAAACGACATCAAGCGCTACTACACCTACCGCAACCGCGGCTACCTCCTCTCCCAACCCGGCCTCCGCAGAATCGGCATGCTCGAAATCGCCCGCTTCGGCCTCTATTTCCTCGCCACCAAACGAGACCCCAAAGCCTTCCTCGCCTGGCTCAAACTCGTCCGCCAAGGCCGCCGGGAGCAGTTCTTCCGGCATTGACGAAAGATCAGCCGACGCGTCGGATGGCGCCGGATTGGAACCACTGGACAAGGGTGACGGCCAGGTGGACGGCGGCTTCGGCTGCTTCTGCTGTGACCGGGATGGTTGGTGTGGAGCCACCGTGGCGATCGGTTTGGCCTTGCCAGAGTAGGCGGAGCATGGCCACCAGCGGGCCGATGTCCGCCGGTGCGCCGGAGGAGTGCATCGCGAGCTGCCAGTCCACGCCGTTCCAGAGACATTCCGTCGTCCGCGACGCGCCACGCGGAACCGCCGCTGGTCAACAGCCGCTCGAGTCCTTGCACCCCCTGCGCGGAAACCCCCTCGGCGAGGGTCGCATCGACCGTGTCGAGCAGCTGTGTGGCATTCGCTTTGCTCGCGAGATGAACCAGCCCATCCGACGGCGAAGCGTATTTCCCTGATGGTCTGATCCCGGTTACGGGTCGGAGGTCAAGGCGCAGTCGTGCCGCGATGCGATTGGCGCGGCCTCCTCCGCCGGTATAGAGGTCACCTCGGTGGAAAAGATCAACCCAGTCGATCAGGGGCTGGGTCAGATGCGCCGGAGCTCCCTCGTAGAGAGCGTCCTCCTCAGCCGACGGTTCGGTGCCACGTTTGCTCAGCGGACGCCAACGTGCCGTGCGTGCTCCAGTTTCACCGCGGGCTGACAATGGTATCGACCGTCGAGTCTTTGGCCGCCGGTCACCGCGATTCAGGCATTGACCCAGATCAGCGAGTACCGCCAGTAGAGGTGGCTGCGGATGCGGGCGCCCGGCAGCAGGGTGCGGGCCTGGGCGCGGATCTCGGCGAGGGAGAGTTGGGCGTCCATGACCGGCGCGGGTGGGCGGGGTTCCGGGTGGCGCAGGGCGGCTTGGAGTTGGCGGATCTTGTTGGGGCAGAAGGCGACCAGGTCGATGCCGAGGTGGCCGAGGGTGTAGCGGCTCAGGCCGAGGATGGCGAGCACGCCGCCGGGCGCGAGGGCGTCGCGGAGCTGGGTGACGGTGGGGCCGAACGGGACGTGGTGGATGGCGGCGATGCAGGAGATGAAGTCGTAGCCCGGGGTGAGGTCGAGGTCGCGGATGTCGGCGTGGGCGAACGAGATGTTCGGGGCGGGTGACCCGGCGGAGATCATCTCGGCGGAGCGGTCGACCGCGTCCACGTGGCCGGCGCGGGTGGCCAGGAGGTGGGCGAAGCGGCCGGTGCCGCAGCCGACGTCGAGGGCCCGGCGGGCGCCGGGCGGGACCTGGCGGAGCAGGAACGGGCGGTAGAAGTCGTTGTGGCTGAAGCTGGTCTTGAAGCGCGAGCGGAAGCTCATGGGAAGAACCCGTCGACGGCGGCGTTTGCCTGATCGCTCGCGTGGACGCGCCAGGCGGTGAACAGGTTGTGCAGGGCGGCGCCGTGTTCGGCCAGCAGATCTTCGTTGTGGGACAGCACGTCCAGCTCGTTGGCGATGGTGAGCTCGACGAAGTCGCGCAGTTCCGCCGGTGCCGGGGTGCGCTCGGTGCCGGTGAACCGGTCGCGGAACCGGGGTGTGCCGGCGGCCAGCAGCGGGTAGCTGTGGCCGCGGTCGCAGGAACCGTAGGTGTACACGATGGACTCGGCCTCGGCACCGATCAGCTCGGTGAGCGCCGGACGCCCGGTGAGGTCGACCAGCGGGTGCGGGAAGCCGTCGGTGCCGTAGGCGGCGTGCGCGAGGCCGGCCAGGCACAGCGATGGGCGGGCACCCCAGGCCTCGAGGGTGTCGCGGGTGCGGCGGAGATGGGCCAGCAGTGTCCCACCGGGATGATCCAGACCGGTGGCGCCGTGGGCCGCCAGGAACTCCTCGACCTCGGTCATCAGCGTCTCCGCCCTGAGTGAACCGACTTGCGCGCCACGGTAGCGCGCTGGTGATGTGCAGGTATGAGCGATTCAAAACGTGCCCTGGTGCTGCACGTCGCCGGCAGCGGCGACCCGCTGGTGTTCGCGCTGTCGGAGAAGGGCGCGAAGAGCCTGATGAACCGGTTGGGCGCGCTGATGAACTCGGGCGGGGTGGACACGCCCGAGCTGGCCGACGGCAGCACGGTGGCGATCAACTTCGGGCACGTGGTGAGCGCGCACCTGGACCAGCTCCCACCGCTGTCCCGGGTGTACGGCAGCGTCACCCAGCGTGGGCACGGGTTCAACCAGTAGATCCGGCAATCCCGCCCACATCGGGCGCCGAATGGTATGACACTCTCCGTCGAGAAGTGCAGGCCATGAGGTGAGGGGTTGCGGTGACGCCCGAAGAGTGGCTGGCGAACTTCGAGTCGAAGATCGCCGAGGTGCAGCAGAAGGCGGCCGAGTTCAAACAGAACCTCGAGGCGTCCGGCGCGACCGAGACGTCGGAGGACGGCGCCCTGCGGGTCAGCGTCGCGCCCAACGGCGCGCTGACCGACCTGTCCATCGACGACGCGGCCCTGCGCGGCTCGGGCGGCGAGCTGGCCGCGAAGATCATGAAGCTGGCCCGCAAGGCGCAGCGCGCGGCGGCCGGGCACGTGGCCGACGCGTTCGCGCCGCTGGCCGGTGCGGACAGCGAGTCGCTCCGGATGGTCACCGGCTACCTCCCTCCCGAGGAGGACGAGGAGCCCGAGCCGGGTGACGACCGGAACGGCCAGAGCTATGCGTTCACAAACGACCCGGCCGAAACCGAGCCGCCCACTCGATCGGGGGAACCGCCCCGCCGCCCCGGCCGTCCACGGTCTGGTCCGGACGATGATGACGACTTCGGCAACGACCAGATCTTCGGCCGCCGGGAGGAATGGTGAGCAATGCCTGACGGTGCCGCGACCTCGGTTTCCCCCACGACCACCGCGACCAGCGGCGCGGGCATCGTGGACAGCTACTCGAGCCTGATCACGTCCATCACCAGCGACTCCGAGTCCGAGGGCGAGAAGTGCGTCGACGTCGCGCTGAGCGCGGCCGGCGTGGTGACCGACACGATCGGCTTCGCCATCGACCCGCTCGGCGCGGTGCTCAGCGCCGGCGTCGGCTGGCTGCTCGAGCACGTCAGCTTCCTGCGTGAGCCGCTGGACGCGCTGCTCGGCAACCCCGACGAGATCAACGCCAACGTCGACGCCCTCAAGCAGGCGGCCGCCGAGATGCGCACGATCGCCGAGGAGCACCGGCAGGACCTGAGCTCGGTCGCCGACTGGACCGGCGACACCGCCAACGCCTACAACGCCAGCATGAAGCAGCTCGCCGAGGAGCTGGACTCGATGGGCATGACCCTCGACGGCACCGCGGCGGTCGTGGGCATCTCCGGCATGCTGGTGACCACGGTGCGCGGCATCGTGTTCGACATCATCTCCTCGGTGATCGCCGAGCTGATCGAGGGCGCCCTGATCGCGCTGGCCTCGGCCGCGTTCACGTTCGGCGGCTCGATCGCGGCGTACTGCGGCTACGCCGGCACCCGGGCCGCGATGACCGCCTCCAAGTGCGCCGCCAAGATCAGCAAGGTGCTCGGCGGACTGGGCCGGCAGGGCGGCCGGCTGGCCAAGCTCGCCGAGGCGATGCAGAAGCTCTCCGACGGCCTCGGCCGCTTCGCCATGGCCGGCGACCTCGCCTACGGCGCGTACCAGGCGGTCAAGCCCTACGACACCCCGGCCCCGCAGCCCACGGCATAGGAGCACTTTCGATGACCGGACGGCGCCGCAGCGGCGGATCGCACCACACCTCCGGTGGCTCGCCCACCACCCACCACGGCGGCGGCAACAGCGGCACCACCACCGCCCCCCGGCATCACGGTGGCGGCGGCAGCGGCGTCGGCACGCACCTCGACGGCATCGACACCATGGCCAGCCGGCTCGACGCCACCCGCGGCCGGGTGCAGGGCGTCGCCGGCACGCTGAGCGGCGTGAACGTCGGCCCGCAGAGCATGGGCGTCGTCGGCTCCGGCTTCACCGGCGCCGCCCAGGCCCACCTGCGCGTCGCCGAGCAGCACATGGCCCGCACCACCGAGGCCGTCGAGCAGGCGCACCGCGGCACCAGGGGCACCGCGCAGGCCTACCGTGACACCGACGCCGCCAACGCCGCCGCGCTGAACTCGATCGACACCACCTCGACCCCGCCCACCACGCACGCCTCGGCGACGACCACCACCACCACCACGCCGTCCGGGAGCACGACGACCACCTCCACACCATCGGCCCCGCCCACCACGAACGGCGGCCCCGGTGGTGGCGGACCTCCGCCTCCGCCACCACCCCCTCCGGGTGGCGGCGGTGCGCCACCCAACAACCTGGGCCACGCGGCCGGGCCGGGCGAGCTCGACCCGCAGTACCCGCGGCATGTGATCAACACCGCGCCGACGTCGACCGACCAGCAGATCAGGGACATCGCCCAGGCCAAGGGCTATGACCCGGACCAGCACATCCCCAAGACGCAGACCCCGACCGACCGGCTGTCGCACGACGACCGCGTCGAGGTGGCCGACGTCCGCAACGGCATCCCGGTCAACCCGGGCGAGGTGATGACCAAGGTGGTCAAGCCCGAGCTCGCCGATGCCCTGCTGCGCAACGAGACCAGCTACGTCGATGCCGACACCGGCAAGACCAGCCGGATCGACCCGGACCAGCTGGGTGGTTCGGTCGCCCGGGGCAGCGACACGGCGCAGTACGACCGGCCGGGCGACTTCCGGGAGAAGCTCGGACTCGACGACGGCGGGGCGGGCTGGTCTCCGGTCAAGGCCGGCGCCGGCGAGGCTTACCAGCTGCGTTTCCCCGCTCCCGACAAGGCGGGAGCGCTGGATGTCAGCTTCGGCTCCACCAACCCGGTGGACGCGGCCGACATGCAGGCCATCGGCGGCTCGAGCCAGCTGCGGGCCTGGAACCCGCCCTTCCTCGGCACCGGCTACACCGACGGCGGCCACACCGGTTCCGGCATGCCCGAATGGATGCTCAACCGGGACAACTACAACAACCGGACCGAAATGTGGGAGGTGCGTGCCGACGGCACCGAGCACCTCGTCGGGGTGAACCTGCCCGGCCGCGGCTGGTTCGACCTGAGGCCCTAGGACTGCGCAGCGATGGATGTCGTCAGGAAGTTCACCAACGGATTCTTCGCCGTTTATCGCGGAAAGCGGTACGGGGCCAGTGGCGGCAACCAGGGGCAGGTCGGCCTGTTCGACGAGGTTACCCGCCAGCAGGTGGACACCGTTCCGATCGGCGACCTCGACGAGTGGTACACCACGCATACGGTGGGCACCTATCTGGACGAGCCGTTCCGGGTGAACGCCGAGCTCGAAAACGGTCAGTACTGGATCTACTACGAAGGCGGAAACGGCATCAAGATCGCCGAGGAATGGCGGACCAGGGAAGAGAGCGAGCCCGAATCCACGTTCTGGCAGGAAGATGTGTACACGTTCATGGCGACCGTGCCCAAGGAGCAGGTGACCGGCGTCCACGAGGTCCGCCAGGACGAGCTCGGGCCATGGCGCGAGGCGCAGGCGAAGCGGGAGAGCACGCAGTGACGCAGCCGAAGGACCTGCCGGCCGGGATCAACGGATCGACCGTGATGCACCTGCCGGTCAAGCCCAGCCTCGCCGGTCTGTACCTGGGCAACGTGGTCGTGCCCGGCCGGTTCGAACCGCACCGGGTGCAGGGGTTCGCCGGGCGCGCGGAAGACACCGCGGGGTTCGGCACCGAAGCCCTCGTTCACGAGTACGGCCTGGACAAGATCCCCGGCTGGGGCCCGACGTCGGCCGTGTACTTCCTGAAGTTCTTCGCCAGCAACACGTTCTGCTTCCGCACCAGCTTCGGGGCGAACACCCGCGAGGTGGCCGCGGACATGGGCACGGCCCGGGTGTACCCGCCGCCGTTCCTGGGCACCGGCTACTTCCCCGGCGAGCGGCACCCGCTGCCCGAGTACGTGCTCAGGCTGATCGAGCTGCCGTTCGGCACCGAGCTGTGGGTCCGGGACGCGGCCGAGAACGAGCGCAGGCTCGGGCTCTATCGCGGCCGTGCGGTCGGTTGGGAGCGCAATCCCGAGGAGCCCGCGTTCGGCGAGCCGGTCTGGTTCGCGCCGCCGGTGCCGCTGCCGCCGCTGATCCGCCGCGGCCTGACCGCCCGGCACCGCGGCGGCGACTTCGACGTGGACCTGGCCGGGCCCGGCAAGCTGCTGCTGCACCCGATGCCCGGCGCGGCCGTCCCCGCCGGCTTCGTGGACAACGCCGGCAGTCCGGCGAAGCTGGTCGACCACGTCGAGCTGGACGAGCTGACGTTCGTCCGGACGTTGTGCCGCTGGAAGGATGCCATCTTCGAGATCCTCGCCCGCAACCCCGAGCTGACCGTGCTGCACTTCGCCGAGGAGGACTTCATCGCCGCGGCGGACCTCGGCCTGACCGAGGTCGACCACCGGGTCTGGCGGACGATCGTGCCCACCGGCGAGCTGACCGACATCCGCCCGGAGATCACCCCCGTCCCGGTGGAGGGCACCCTCGCGAGCCCGCCTCCAGCCTGAGTTCAGCCGCTAGTGTCTTAGGTCTTGCACTCTGTAGTGGATCAGGCCTGAGCGGGTGAAAATGATCGACTGGGACCGGGTGATCGGCGCGATGCTGGCGGGCGCGGTCGGTGACGCGCTCGGCGCACCGGTCGAGTTCCTGCCGATCGACGATATCCGGCGCACCTTCGGTCCGGCCGGCATCGTGGACTTCGCCGGGGCGCACGGCGGGCGCGGCAAGATCACCGACGAGACGCAGCTGACCCTGTTCACCATGGAGGGGCTGATCCGGGCGCACGTCGCCGGCCGCCTGGACAGCGACCCCGATCCGGTGGTGCGCGTCGTGCAGCACGCCTACCAGCGCTGGCTTTTCACCCAGGGCGTGCCGTGGGACCGGGCCGGCGGGGTGTTCGCCCGCGATGGGAGACCCGACGGCTGGCTGGTCGGCCACCGCGAGCTGCACCGCCGGCGGGCCCCCGGAACCGCGGTGCTGGCCGCGCTGACCGCGTTCGCCGAGGGGGCCGGCAGCCCGTCACCGGAGGACCCGCACAACGACGCGAAGGGCTGCGGCGCGGTCATGCGCCTGGCCCCGGTCGCGCTCTGGGCGGACACGCCGCGGGCGGTGTTCACCACCGCGGCCCGATTAGGCGCGCTGACCCACGGCCATCCCACCGGGTACCTGCCCGGCGGGGCGCTCGCGGTGATCGTGCGTGAGCTGCTGCTCGGTGCCGGGCTGTTGTCCGCCATCGAAACGGCGTGCGCGGAGCTGGCCCGCTGGCCCGGCCACCTGGAGACCGATCTCGCCCTGACCGCGGCCGTCGAGCTGGCCGCGGCCGGCCGGCCCAGCCCGGAGCTGATCGCGTACGCGCTCGGCGGCGGCTGGCGCGGCGAGCAGGCGCTGGCCATCGCGGTGTGCGCGGCGCTGGTCGCCGAGGACCTGGCCGACGGCCTGCGGCTGGCGGTCAACCACTCCGGCGACAGCGACGCCACCGGTGCGATCTGCGGCAACATCCTCGGCGCCCTCCACGGCACCGCCGGCATCCCCAAGGAATGGCTGCACGAGCTGGAGCTGCGCGAGGTGATCGAGCAGCTCACCACCGACCTGCTGGCCGAGCTCGGCGCCGACCCACCGTCCACTTCGGACTGGTTCACCCGCTACCCGGGCCGCTGAAATCAGGGGCGTGACGAGCCGGGCGCACATCGCGATACTGGGTGGGTCGTCCTCTGGGGGTGTGACATGCGGGTCGGTGCGCTGGGTCCGGTCGAAGTGCTGGGCACCGACGTTCCGGTGAACCTCGGCGGCCCCAAGCCCAAGGCGCTGCTGGCCGCGCTGCTGCTGGAGCCCCGGCACGTGGTGTCCGTCGAGCGGCTGGTCGACCTGATCTGGGACGAGCGCCCGCCGTCCAGCGCGGTCGCCCTCGTGCATACCTACGTCTCCTTGCTGCGCAGGGGTTTCGCCACGGTTGGCGCGCAGTCGGCGCTGGTCACCCGGGCGCCCGGATACCTGCTGGACGTGGATCCGGCGAACGTGGACCTGGTGCTCTTCACCCGGTACCGCGACGACGCGCGGCAGGCCGAGCAGGAGCTGGACTTCAACGCCGCCGCGGAGCACCACCGGCAGGCCCTGGCGCTCTGGCGGGGTCCGGCCTTCGGCGGGGTGGACGCCCGGTTCGCCCGCAGCCGCGCGGGCGCGCTCGAGGACGAGCGGCTGGCGGCCGAGGAGGGGCTGGCCCGCTGCGAACTCGCGCTGGGTCAGGTCCGGGCCGCGGTGTCCCGGCTGACCTTGCTGACCGCGGCGCACCCGCTCCGCGAAGAGGGCCGCGGCCTGCTGATGCGCGCGCTGTACCTGTCCGGGCGGCAGGGCGACGCGCTGGCCGCTTACCGGGCCGGCCGCGAGCAGCTGATCGCCGAGCTGGGGGTTGAGCCCGGGCCCACGCTGCGCGAGCTGCACGCCCGAATCCTGGACGGAACGCTGGCCGCGCCGGCCGCACAGCAGCCCGCGACGCAACTCGCGACGCTGCCCGCGCCGCGGCCACCCGAGGTCACGGCGCCCAACCTGCTGCCGCCCGACGTCGCCGACTTCACCGGGCGCGACGAGGCGGTGGCACACATCCGGGCCTACGCGCGGTCGGCCACCCATCCGGTGATCGTGGTGTCCGGCGTCGGCGGCGCCGGGAAGTCCGCGCTGGCCGTGCACTGCGCGCACCTGCTGGCCGCCGGCTACCCGGACGGCGTGCTGTTCGCCGACCTGCACGGGGCCGGCAAACCGGTGGAGAGCGCCGACGTCCTGGCCCGGTTCCTGCGCGCGCTCGGGGTGGCCGGTGCCGACCTGCCGGACGACCCGGACGAGCGGGCCGAGCTCTACCGGATGACCGTCGCCGGCCGGCACGTGATCATCGTGCTGGACAACGTGCGCAGCGAGCAGCAGGTGCGGCCGCTGCTTCCCGGGTCCGGGAGTTGCCTGGTGATCGTCACCAGCCGGTCCCGGCTGACCGGGCTGGCCGGCGCCGAGCCGATCGAGCTGGACATCCTGTCCGCCACGGCGTCGCTGGACATGCTCGGCCGGATCGTCGGCGCGGCCCGGACGGGTGCCGAGCCGGAGGCGGCGGCCACGATCGCCCGGCTGTGCGCGGGCGTCCCGCTGGCCATCCGGGTGGCCGGCGCGAAGCTCCTGGCCCGCGCGCACTGGCCGTTGCGCACGCTCGCCGCCCGGCTGTCCGACGAGCGCCGCCGGCTGGACGAGCTGGCCGTGGGCGACCTGGCGATCCGGTCCAGCCTGGAGCTCAACTACGCCGAGCTCGCCGGGTCGCACCGCCGGGCGTTCCACCTGCTGAGCCTGCTCGGTCTGCCCGACTTCGGTGCGTGGCTCGCCGCGCCGCTGCTCGACGTGGACCTCGACGAGGCCGAGGACGTGGTCGAGCACCTGGTCGACCTGCGGCTGCTGGACATCGCCGGGATCGACGCGATCGGCCGGGTGCGCTACCGCTTCCACGACCTCGTCCAGCTGTTCGGGGCCGAGCAGGCCGCGCGGCACGAGCCGGAGGACGTGGTGCGGGCGGCGCTGTGCCGGGCGCTCGCGGTGCTCCGGGCGCTGGTGGAGACCGGTGCCGCCCGGCTGCCCCGGGTCACGCTCGGGCTGCGGCCCGCGCCGGCGCCGACGGTCGAGCTGGATCCCCGGCTCGCCGCCGAGGTGTCGGACGATCCCACCGGGTGGCTGAAGTCGGAGACCCAGACCGTGGTGCGGGCCCTCGAGCGCGCGCACGAGCTCGGCGCGGACGAGGCCAGCACCACGCTGATCACGTCGCTGCTGTCCTCGCCGTTCGCCGCGCGCAACGAGTTCGACGGCTGGCAGCGGTCGCACGAGGTGGCGCTGCGGGCCGCGGTGAGCTCCGGCGACCGGCACGCCGAGGCGACCGTGCTGGCCGGGTTGGGCCAGCTGTTCTACGAGCGCGACGAGTTCGCCACCGCGCTCGCCCACTTCCGGAACGCCCTGCGGCTGGCCGCCGACATCGGCGCCGATCCGGTGCGCGCCGTCGCGCTGGTCGGCATCGGCACCGTGCAGCGGGATCTGGCCGAGTTCACCGAGGCACGGGCCTGCCTGGAGGCCGCGGCGGAGCTCGCCGGCCGGACCGGCGACCGCGGTGTGCTGGCCGCCGCGCGCTACGGCTTCGGCGCCATCCACCGCGACCACGGTGACCTCACCGCCGCCACCGCGGCGCTGGAGGAGTGCGTCGCCCTCTACCGCGACCTCGACGACCGTCGCGGCGAGGCGCTGGCCCTGCGCGGCCTCAGCCTGTGCCGCCGCGCCGCCGGTGACGCGGAAGCCGCCGCCGCACTCAGCGAGCAGGCGCTCAAGATCCTTGAGGAGGCCGGCGACACGCTCGGCGCCGCCTACGCGCTGCAGTCCCTGGCCAAGGCCCGCATCCGGCAGGGCCGCCTGGACGCCGTCCCGGAGCTCCTCGCCCGCGCCCGGGAGACCTGCACGACCCACCGTGACCGGTTCGGCACCGCCCTCATCACCCGCACCCAGGGCGAGCTCGCCCTGGCGGCCGGAGACACGACTGGCGCCGCCACGCTGCTCACCGACGCCCTCGGTCAGTGGCGGGACCTCCGCCTCCCACTCTGGGAAGCCCGCACGCTCCGCGACCTCGCCGCCGCGGTGAACAGCCCGGACCACTGGACCCGCGCTCTGGGCATCTTCACCGCCACCCAGGCCCGGGAACACACCGAGCTCGCGCCGCACACCCCGGAAACCTGGCGCGCGCACGTCCACCACCCGGACCTATAGAAAACCTCCAGGCCCGCGCCCGGTCGTTTGCAGGAAGGTTGCAGGCGACCTGAAGCCGCGCCGGTCACCCTTCTCGTATCGACCAGGAACTCGACACGGGAGTGGTGATACGAATGGAGTTTCCGCGCTCGACCGGGCTGGCTCCGGTAATGGGAATTCAGATCACCAGAAGCCAGGTAATTGAGCGCGCACAAAGCTGGTTGCGACCCTCGGTCGCCTACAGCCAAACCGATTTCCACACGAACGAGTACGGAACCTACCGGACGGACTGCTCGGGCTACGTGTCCATGGCCTGGGCGCTCCCGGGAAAGCCGCAGGACCGGCACGGCGGCCTCGACACGATCGGGCTCGCCGGGGTCAGCCGGACGATCGCCAAGCACCAGCTGCGGGCCGGCGACGTGCTGCTGCGCACCGAAGGCACCGGCCGCACCAGGCACGCCACGGTTTTCGACCGCTGGGCGGACGCCGCCCGGGACGCGTACTGGGGATTCGAGCAGGCCGGCGGTCTGGGAACGGTTCACCGGGTCATCGCCTACCCGTACGGAAACACCTCGCACGGGTACCGGGCGGTTCGTTTCATCGGGCTCATCGAGAAGCAGGAAAGGGATCGATAATGAACGTCAAGGCACGGCTCACCACCGTCGGCCGCGCCGCGCTGATGCTGGCCACCACCGCATCGGCATTGTGCGCCGCCGTGTTCTTCACGCCCGCCGCATCGGCCGGCGAGCTCCCCGCCGGCGCCGACCGGATCGGCGTGCTGACCAACGGCACGCTGTCGGTCAAGGAGGGCAACCTGTACGCGTCCTGGGTGCCTGAGCTCTCCGGCGTCGCCAAGTTCGAGATCGCGGGCGACCGGATCGGGGCCCTGACCACGGACGGCGTGCTGCACGTGAAGGAGGGCAACCTCTGGGCCGGCTGGACCGACCAGATCGGCGGCGTGCAGGACTTCCGGCTCACCGGGGACCGCATCGGCGTGCTGCGCACCGACGGGACGGTCGCGGTCAAGGAGGGCAACCTCTGGGCCGGCTGGACCGAGCAGATGAACAACGCCCGCGAGCTCGAGCTCGCCGGCAACCGGATCGGTGTGCTCCGGACCGACGGCACCGTCACGGTCAAGGAAGGCAACCTCTGGGCCGGCTGGGTCGAGCAGACCGGCGACGTGCGGGATCTCGAGCTGACCGCGGACCGCATCGGCGTCCTGCGCACCGACAACACCCTGGCGGTCAAGGAGGGCGACCTCTACGCCCCCTGGCTGGAGGAGACCAACGGCGTCACCCAGTTCGATCTCGCGGACGACCGGATCGGCGTGGTTCTCGCCGACGGCACGGTCACCGTGAAGGCGGGCAACCTCTATGCCTCCTGGGTGAACCAGATGGGTGCCGCCGCCGAAGTGCGGCTGGCCGGCAACCGGATCGGTGTGCTCCGGACCGACGGCACGGTCACGGTGAAGGAAGGCAACCTCTACGACTCCTGGGTCGAGCAGATCGGCGGCGTGAGCGCGTTACGCCTGGCCGCTCCGCCCTCGGCGCCACCGTCCAACCCGGAGCCGGTCCCCGGTGCGCAGGTGACACTGGCCGACCTGCGGGCGATCTACGGCTACCTCGGCGACGAGGCCACGATCTCCGCCGGCCTGCCCGGCCTGAACACCGAGATGGGCAACGCCGGAATCACCAGCCCGGCCCGGAAGGCCGCGTTCCTGGCGACGCTGCGCAACGAGAGCGGTTTCCGGTACAACGCGGGTGAGGCCGGCAGCAGCGCGACCTATCGCGGGCGCGGGTTCATCCAGATCACCAACGATTTCAACTACCGCGCCGCCGGCGACTACTTCGGGCAGAACTTCCTGGCGAACCCGGACGCCCTCGCGACGTTGCAGTGGAGCGCTCCGGCAGCCCGCTGGTACTGGACGGTGGCCCGAAACATCAACTACTTCGCCGACCGCCTGGACATGGGTGGCGTGGACGGTGCCATCGGTTACGCGTACGACTCCCGCGAGGACACCGAGCGCTGTGACGACTTCAAGAAGGCGCTGCGCTACTACAGCGGCGGCACCCTGCCGGCCGGAATCAACTGCACCCGCCACTGACCCCGCCCCAGACAATTCCCAAACCCACATCAGAAATGAGCAGAGAAATGTCGGTCAAACTCATCAACCGTGCCCTCACCGCCGTAGCCATGACCTCCGTCGCCGCCGCCGCGCTCGCCACCCTGGCCGCCTCCCCGGCCGCCGCGGCCACCGGCCCGGACCTGGCGAACCTGGCCAGCGCCAACCTCGGCAAGCACTACTGCGACACCAACAGCCTCGGCGGCCGCGGTTTCGAGTCCAGCTGTACCCCTGAGCAATGGTGCTCCGACTTCGCTAAATGGGTGTGGCGCAACAACGGGGTCAACGTGGCCGGCCTGACCCCGGAGTCGGGCAGCTTCTACACCTACGGCACCAACAACGGCACCCTGCACACCTCCAGCGAGTACGTGCCGCAGGTCGGCGACGCGGTGGTGTTCAACTACCACACCAACGAGGTGGGCAACGCCGACCACGTCGGCCTGGTCACGCAGTCCAACGCGAACGGCACCATCCAGGTCATCAACGGCAACTTCGGCGGCTCCGGGCCGACGACCTCCTCGGTGCAGTACTCCTCCGGCACCGGCCGGGTGGGCAACCTCATCGCCGGGCAGCGGATCAGCGCGTTCGTCACCGCGGTCGGCCTGGGCTCCGCGCCCCGCGAGGCCATCGGCCGGCTCGGCGTCGTGTCCGGCGGCGCGGTACTGCTCAAGGAGGGCAACCTCTGGGCGGACTGGGTCAACGAGTTCGGCGGGAACGTCCGGAAGCTCGAGATCGACGGCAACCGGATCGGTGTGCTGAGCAACGACGGCGTGCTGCACGTGAAGGAGGGCAACCTCTGGGCCGGCTGGACCGACCAGACCGGTGCCGTCGCCGACTTCCGGCTGTCCGGCGACCGGATCGGCATCCTGCGCACGGACGGGACGGTCGCGGTCAAGGAAGGCAACCTCTGGTCGGGCTGGACCGAGCAGATGAACAACGCCCGCGAGCTGGAGCTGGCCGGCAACCGGATCGGTGTGCTGCGCACCGACGGCACCGTCACGGTGAAGGAAGGCGACCTGTGGGCCGGCTGGGTCGAGCAGATCGGCGGCGTGCGTGACCTCGAGCTCGCCGGCAACCGCATCGGCATCGTGCGCACCGACAACACGCTGGCCGTCAAGGAGGGCAACCTCTGGGCCGGCTGGACCGAGCAGATCGGCGGCGTGGCTCAGGCGGACCTGTCCGGGGACCGGATCGGCGTGGTGCGCACCGACGGCGTCGCGACCGTGAAGGAGGGCAACCTCTGGGCGGGCTGGGTCGACCAGACCGGCGGGGTCAGCGAGGTCCAGCTGGCCGGCAACCGGATCGGCGTGCTGCGCACCGACGGCACGGTCGCGGTCAAGGAGGGCAACCTGTACAGCTCGTGGGTGGAGGAGATCAACGGGGTCACCGAGCTGCGGCTCACCCAGTACTGATCGGGCCCGAAGTGCCGGAGGCCGCCTGGACGTCCAGGCGGCCTCCGTACGCTGCGGGGTCAGGCGTCGAGGGAGCCGTCGAGGGGCGCACCGTCCGTGAGGTGCGGGGCGATCTTGTTGTCGAACATGGTCAGGGCCGAGCCGATGGCCATGTGCATGTCCAGGTATTTGTAGGTGCCGAGCCGGCCGCCGAAGATCACGTTGCGGTGCCGGGCCTCGGCCTTGGCCAGCTCGCGGTACCGCTCGAGCTTGCCGCGGTCATCCGGCGTGTTGATCGGGTAGTACGGCTCGTCGTCCTCCTTGGCGAACCGGGAGTACTCGCGCACGATGACGGTCTTGTCGGCCGGGTAGTTCTCCCGCTCCGGGTGGAAGTGGCGGAACTCGAGGATGCGGGTGAACGGGACGTCCTCGTCGGCGTAGTTCATCACCGGGGTGCCTTGAAAGTCACCGCAATCCGTCAGTATTTCGCTCTCGAGGTCGACGGTGCGCCAGCCGAGCCGGCCGGCGGAGTAGTCGAAGTAGCGGTCCAGTGGTCCGGTGTAGACGGTCGGGGTGCCCGGCGGGATCTGCTCGCGCACGTCGAAATAGTCGACGTCGCAACGGACTTCGATGTTCGGGTGGTCGGCCATCCTGGTGAGCCACGCGGTGTAGCCGTCCACCGGCAGGCCCTCGTAGGTGTCGTTGAAATACCGGTTGTCGAAGTTGTAGCGCACCGGCAGCCGCGCGATGATCGACGCGGACAGCTCCCGCGGGTCGGTCTGCCACTGCTTGGCCGTGTAGCCGCGGACGAACGCCTCGTACAGCGGGCGGCCGATCAGCGAGATCGCCTTCTCCTCGAGGTTCTGCGCGTCCGCGGTGTCGATCTCCGCGGCCTGCTCGGCGACCAGCGCGCGGGCCTCGTCGGGCGTGAACGAGCGGCCGAAGAACTGGTTGATGAGCGCCAGGTTCATCGGGAGCGGGTAGGCCTGCCCCTGGTACGTGGTGAACACCCGGTGCTGGTAGCCGGTGAACTCGGTGAACTGCCGCACGTAGTCCCACACCCGCTTGTTCGAGGTGTGGAACAGGTGGGCACCGTACTTGTGCACCTCGATGCCGGTCTCCGGGTCGGGCTCGGAGTAGGCGTTGCCGCCGAGGTGGTAGCGCCGCTCCAGCACGAGCACCCGCTTGTCCAGTTGGGTGGCCGTGCGTTCGGCGATCGTCAGGCCGAAGAATCCGGAGCCCACGACGACCAGGTCGAAGCCGCGATAATCAGTCATCTCATCCGAGTCCACGGGCTGCCAGGGTACTTGGCGGCCGAATGGGCCTCCGTGCCCGGCCGGTCCTCCCGACTCGGCTGGCACGGAGGCCCCCTACCCCCGGATCTCCCTCCGGCATCCCGCCTCCCCTCCTCAAGACGCCCGAGCCTGGAGGTACGTTGCTTGGCAACGCGATCAAGCAAGATTTGGCAGCACTTCGGCGGCCACCCGCTCCAGCACCGCCTCGCTCCCGGCGTACGGACCGTCCGGCCGCGGCCAGTGCACCACCACGTCGGTGAAGCCGAGCGCGCCCGCCCGGCCGAGCACGTCGCGGAACGCCTCCACGCTGGTCAGCGAGTACACGGGCGCGGAGTCCGCGCTGAGGAACCGGTGCACGCCGGCCACGTCCCGGCCCTGTGCGGCGAGCGCTTCGTCGAACCGCGCCGCCCGCTCGGCCACCACGGCCCACCACGCGTCGAGGTCCGGCTCGCCGCGCTTGCCGGTGCTCACCCAGCCCTGGCCGAACCGCGCGGCGATCCGCATCGAGCGCGGGCCGTCCGCCGCCACCACGAACGGAACCCGGGGCCGCTGCACGCATCCCGGTGCGGAGCGGGCCTGCACCGCGGTGTAGTACCGGCCGGCGAAATCGGTCCGCTCCCGGGTGAGCAGCGCGTCGGTCAGCTCCACGAACTCGGCGAACCGGTCCACCTGGGCGCGCGGCGACAGGTCGGGCCCACCCGTCACCAGGTTGTCGTAGGCACCGCGAACGCCGGCGCCGACCCCGAGCGTGAACCGGCCGCCGGACACGTCGTCCAGGGTCAGCAGGCTGCGGGCGAAGGTCACCGGGTGCCGGACGTTCGGCGAGGCCACGAACGTGCCGAGCCGGATCCGCTCGGTGACCAGGGCGGCCGCGGTGAGCGTCGGCACCGCGTCGAACCACGGCCCGTCGACCAGCGAGCGCCAGCCGAGGTGGTCATAGGTCCAGGCGTGGTCGAAGCCGTACGCCTCGGCCGCCCGCCAGCGCGGCGCGGCCCGCGCCCAGCGGTGCTCGGGCAGGATCACGATCCCGACGCGCATGGCTTTCACTAGCGGCCGTAGTACTGCGGTGGCGGAGCCTGCTGCGGCGGTTGCGGCGGTTGCGGCGCGAACCGCCGCTCGGCGCCGCGCATGGCCCGCCCGGTCGCCGGCAGGAACGCCGTGACCGTCGCGGCGAGCCACAGCAGCAGCGCCCCGATCACTAACCCGATCAGGCTCGCGCCATCGTGGGAGAGCAGCCGGATCAGGGCGAAGACGTAGTAGGCGGCGACGATCGCGCCCAGCACACCGAGGATCCACCGCATGAAGTCCAGGCGCGCCAACGCGATCAGCGCGAAGGTGAGCGTCGTGCAGGCCACCGTCATGGTCACCGAGATGCCGAAGTCGAGGTTATTGGTGACATCGTTGGAGACCAGGATGCCGATCACCGCGGCCAGTACGCTGCTGGCGTCCGTGGTGCCGTCCCAGCTGACGATGGCGATCACCAGCGAGAGCACACCGCACAGGAGGAACAGCCCAGCGGTCACGTAGGCCGGCGC
>NZ_DASYTH010000014.1:0-2429 GCF_036002505.1 Actinophytocola sp.
GCGCCTGTGGCGTGGCCAGCGGGCAGGACCGGCAGCACCGCAAACCGGCCGCCGGCTGGGAGACTGGCAGCACAGCCAATGCGCCCTGGTTGGAGGTAACCGATGCTGAAGAAAGTGACATCTGCGGTGCTGGCCGCGGGAGCCATACTCGGTGCCCGTCGGCTGTTCGCGCCAGATACGCCAGCCCGGCGGGCCCTGGTTTCCGGAGGGGACCGGGTCGCCGCGGAGTTGCACCGGCTCGCCGACCAATGGGAGGGGACCCGCTACCGGTTACGTGGCCGGCACCCGGACCCCGACGTGGACGACAGGACGCTCGCCGATCGGATTCGGTCAACGATCGGCCCGCTGGAGAAGGGGCTGGATCTGCCGCACATCCACGTCATGGTGGTCGACCGCACGGCGTTGTTGCACGGTGCGGTCGGGTCGGCCGGGGACGCCGCCACGATCGAAGCGGCGGTCACCAAGATCTCCGGGGTTCGCGGCGTCGAGTCCTACCTGCACATCGGCCTGCTACCAAGTGACAGCCGCCCGTCGGCCGGCCGGTCCCACGCGCCGCCATCGGAGGCCAAGCAGCGGCTGGTCAATGCGGCCACCTCAGCCGGGGTCGACGAGGGGAACGCGCTGGCCGTGGTGCGCACCACGCTGGCGGCATTCACCGAGCGGCTGCCGGCGGGCGAACGTGGCCAGTTGGTGGCGCACCTGCCCCGCGATGTGCGCGCGCTGCTCCAACCGGCACGCCGTCACGGCGAGCCCGCCGACTGGCTGCAGAGTATCCCCGAGTTGGTTGGCCGGGTGGTGCCCGAGGCCGGCACCGCCAGTGTCACGACCACCACCGATGCGGTGCGCTCGATCCTGGGCGAACTGCGTGCCCTCGTGCCCGAAGAGGCGGCCGACGTGAGCAGCGTGCTGCCCAGTGGCCTGCGGGAGCTTTGGACGTCGGCACCGATCGAGCCGTGAGGTGAAACCAGGCGCGACGACCTCCTGCAGCAGCTTGGCGAGACGTCCTAGGAGCAACCGTGACCGTCGCGATCGGACTCGTGGGCACGGGTCGGTGGGCCAAGAAGATACATGCACCTTTTGCTGGCATCCACACCACCTCGCTGTCCATGACAGCCGCGGTCGAGCGGCAGCGTGCCGAGGTCGGGTCGGGCGGCGCCGCGCTGATCGACCTGCAGAAGGCGTCTCGGATGCGAGCCGCCGTCGCCGCCGGCTCACGGGTCACCTGATGCCAGGTCATGCGTACGACCTCCCAACCGGCCCGCTCGATCCGCTCCTGACGCAGCTTCTCCCGACGGAGCACCCGCGGGTCGGCGTACTTCGACAGCCCATCGCACTCGCCGATGGTCCACAGCTCCGGCCAACCCAGGTCGCCGAAGGCAAAGACTCCTTGCTCGTCGGCGATCGGCACCTGCAAGTCGGGCCGCGGCAGGCGTTGGTCTCGGCACAGGACGCGGCCAAGCGACTCGAGGGCCGACTCTGCCCGCGCGTCCGCGAAGTCCACCACGTCCATCGCAGACCGAATTCCCGGCCAACGTCGGCAATGGGCCAGGACCGCGCGCAGCCCGGCACGGTCGGCAGCGCCGAGGCGAAGCGCCGAGTCGGCCACCACGACCGCATCAGTGAACGGGAGCTCACGGGCGAGGTCGACGACCGTTCGTGCGGCCGACGTGACCGGCACCCCGAGGACGCGCACCACGTGGTGTGGCGGGAGAGCGGCCCTGCGCAACTCGACGCCGACGCGGTCCCGACTCATGCCGCGGCCCACAGTCAGCGAGGCTGTGGTTGGCTGTGGCGCCAGCGTCGACAACTCATGCAGCCAGGCGGCGGATTCGTGGCTGCCTGCCGCTTGCCGAGCTCGTGCGCCAAGCTCGGCCGCCAGAGTCAGCGCGTGCGCCAACCGAGGGTCGTCAGCGGCGGCATGGACCAACTCCCAGGGAGCGTAGATCTCGTGCCGCAAGCGCAGCCAGCGACCGCTGCGCAGCTCCCGGCGGATCGTGGCCTCGTCATACCCGTGCCGCAGGGCATCAGCCCGAGCGAAGACGCCGCGCGGGCGAGGCAGATCCTGGGACATATCGACAGGATCGCCGACCGGACGAGCCTGCGGGCGGCCCTCCACAGGGGCTGGCCACAAATCTTCGGCGATCCACAAGCCAGCCCCGCGCCTCATCGGCCTTCGTCGTGTGGGTCCTCGTCGGGGGGTTCGAGCGGCGGCATGCCGGACAGCGGTCGCACGTGCTCAATGTGCTGCTGTTGGTATGCGCGTAATCGGTCGTACGCCGCTGTCTCTGGCGATCCGCTCGGTGCGGTCCCGGGCGAAGTCCCGCTGGTGACCCACGCCAGCACGTTGCGGGTGGCCTGCCCGATCGCCACGGACATCTCCGGAGTGACCGACCAGTTCCAGTAGCACTGGCCGATGAGCGAGCACACCC
>NZ_DASYTH010000015.1:0-12171 GCF_036002505.1 Actinophytocola sp.
CCGCCGGGCTTGTGGGAGCTGTACAAGCTCGAACAACTCTTCGGCGCGCGACAATTGAGTCTCGTCCAAGTGGCTCATCTGAGGGACTAGGCGATCAGTCACCGCCCAGTCAAGCGCTTGCGTGGCGTCCATACCGTTCACGGTCTGGAGGAGCAGCACACGAAATATGTCAACGAGCTGTGCCGTGCCGACCGGCCACCCTGCCGTTCCATCGACTGTTACTCGCAGCCTTTCGATCAGCTCCTGTGCGAGGGCAATCTGTACTTCAAGCTGGTTAACTACGGCATTTAGCGGGTTTAAAGTAATCACTGAACCATAGGTGGATGATAGCCAGTCATATGCGATGCCCAAGCTGCTCTGTGTTTCAGGATAAATGCCCGTCGTGCCCTGAGCTGCACGTGGCACGCCGATTGTTATGAATTGAAAGCGCCGAACCAAGCCTTGAGAGATCGGATTGACGAAACTGGTGTCGAGGTCGTTCATTGCGGCGATGATGCGGAATCGAGATGGTACCCACAGCTGCTGACGTCCCTCCGTCTCGAACCACAGGTCGATCGGACTGCGGTCCAGGTTCGCCGCGTCGCACGAGGACAACATCGTGTAGAGCGAACCGATTGCCTTGTCAATGTCCGCTCGGTTGAATTCATCAATCAGGAGCCATGCTCCCTGAACGCGGCGAGCTTGAGAGGTGGACACGTCGTCCCCGCCGTCTGCTTCTGCGTTAACGTCTTCCCGAACACACAACGCGCACTTCAGTGCAGCATCGGCAACTTTTCCGTAGGACGGTTCGAAGCGGTTGTCACGGCTTGGCCGTAGCCCACCCACTACATGGAAAGGTGACCACTCGCTGGTCGCTGTCGACTCAAGTAGTATAACGTCGAAGGCATCGGCAAGGATACGGGCGAGTGTTGTCTTTCCTGTACCAGGTGGACCCTGCAAGATCAAGTGTCCGACGAGCAAGGTTGCGACACACCGCGTCACCAGGGTATCTGCATCCGGTAGGATGATTCGCTTTGCTTCAAGTTGAGTGAGTACTTTCTGCACGATGCGGGCGATATTGGCGTCACGCAGATAATAGGCACAGAAATCACGCGTCCATCGAAGGTCGTCAACCTGAGTATCAATCTGGGCCGTTTCACTCCAGCCGGTGACTAATTTCGGCGGTGTTGTGGACGGTACGTCCAAAATCATGTCGTCCAAGTCTGCGGAAGGCATCTTCTTGAAGAGCCCAATCATGGCCAGAATCTCTTCATTCGAAGCTGGCTGGCTGGCCGCCCACTCGGTTTCATTCACTTTTGTATAAGCTTGAGCGTACTCAGGGAAGTCTTTCCTGTAAAATTCTTCGAGATCCGTTGAGTGCAATGGATACTGCTTGTCGAACCAGTCGAGATAAGACTCCAATTGGGGCAGATTCTCATCTCGGCCGAGCCAAAGCGCCAAGCTGAGGCGGTTGACAGGTTTCACCCGGTTATCGGCGAGAGCCCGACCAGCCGTGGGCCGCAGTGCGGTCCCGATGCGCTTGCTGTGGTCGTCGTTCCACGCGATGTCGAATAGCTCCTGGCCGAGTAGATCCTGGGTTCGAAGGCGCTGCAGAGTTGATCCCGGATAATCATTGCGTATGAAAGTTGGGGAATCTTGCCATACGGCAAGGTATGGATTTTTCTCTTTCAGGTTCCCTTCTTTGCGCAGGCGAAATGCCTCCAGAACAGGGCGTTCATGCCTCGTACCAAAAGCCTTGATCGTGGGAAGTCCCATGTCGAGAACCGGGTCGGCATCTGACTTACGAGCGCGGAGTAATGCTGGGATGGTGACAATAGTCAACGGGTGACTACCAGCAAGGTCTGCGGCGGCGTCCGCGAGGATGACCGACGAGGGGTAAGGCATCTCTCAATTGTAGCCGATGCGACTAACAGTCGAGCAAGGCCATGGGGATCTGATCAGAGTCAAGGATGTTGACGATGTGCTCGCAGAAGGTGGGGTTCAACTCCACCCCGATGGCGTCTCGCTCCATCTCGAGCGCAACCGACATGGTGGTGCCGCCTCCGACGAACGGATCAAGGACTGTGCCACCAGGCGGGCAGCCGATTGAGATGCAACGACGGACAAGATCTCGAGGATACGGTGCATAGTGAGTGCCGCGTGCCAGCGAGTTTCTCTCCGGTTCGATGACCCAGATGTCTTCATCGCCCTCCAGCGCATCTCGGTCGAAGTAATACTTAGTTGACTTAGTGAACATAAATATATGTTCATATTTGCGCCAGGGGCGATCCTTGGCAGTGGGCTCTGGGATGCTGGACTGGCGCATCCAGACAATGTCGCTTCGGAGCGTCCAACCGGCTGTCTGCATCGCAAGGGCAACGCGCCACGGTATACCAATAAGCGACTTGCGGGGCAGTCCTAGACCAGGTCCATCGACGGCGCGGAGGACCGACATCCGCCTCCTCTTGTGCTTGGCGTCGGCTCCATGTGGACGACCTTTGGCGTTGTAGTAGGTGTCGCCCAGGTTGAGGAAGACGGTGCCGGTCGGCCTCAGTGCATGCCGAAGTGCATTCATCGACTCGACGATGTTGTCGACGAACCCCTGGATGCTGGCTTCCATACCTATCTGGCCATCGACGTCATAGTCGCGCTGCCAGAAGTACGGAGGACTCGTTACTACGCAGTCGATCGAGTTTGCTTCGAGCAATGGAAGCTCGCTCCGGCAATCGCCCTGGATCAAGATCCAACTACGGCCCGAAAGCTCCCCTGAAGCGTAGATATTCGGACGATCTCCAGATCCGGCCAACTCACTCAGCGTCACGTTGCGAATCTCCCCTCGGTCGATCGCGCCACACTACCGTACTGTAAGAGATTTCCGTCGGTAGGTGCTGGCGACGCGCCGATCCGATGGCGCTGGATGATTCCCATACGGTTGACCCGTGGACGAAGCACGGTTTCTCGCCGGTCCGAAGGAGGTCGCGGTCGTGCTTGGGGTGGCGGCGAATACTGTCAACGTGTGGCAGCGACGGACAGGTACGGCCTTCCCCGCGCCGCTCGTACGGCTGGCTGGGGGCTGCATCTGGGATATACGTGATGTTATCGCATGGGCGGATGCCACGGACCGGCCTGTTCGTCAGCGGGACTACACGGCACCGGGCTGGATCGGCCAGATTGAATCGTCGTAGTTGGCGCCATCCTCACAGCCTGGATGCTAGGACCACCCACCGACAGTGACGCACGGTGGCCAAAATTCTGGTCCCGATGCGGCGCTCGGGTTGTCCACAGGTGGGGACAACTCTGGGGATAAGTCGAACGGGTGTTCTACTTGGTGGCTCGGGCGGCTTCGCGGGCGGCGATGCGGGCCTGGACTTCGGGGCGGCGCAGCGGGGGGACGGTGGTGGGGGGTTGGCGGCGGGCAGGGAGCTCGGCCAGCAGGCGGGTGGTGATGGCGGTGACTTCGGCGACAGCGGCTTCGAAGGGGGCGCGGGTGGCGTCGGTGAGGGACTGGATACCGGTGACCTTGCGGATGTACTGGCGCGCGGAGGCTTCGATCTCCTCGGGGGTGGCGGCGGGCTCGAGGCCGCGGAGGACGGTGATGTTTCGGCACATGGGGCCAGGGTACGGGCTCACCTGGTTACGGTGGGTGCGGTGGTGATTGCGGTGGGGAATGGTTAAGGGTGTTACGAGATAGAAGCGACAGGCATTGTTTGTTCACAGGCCATCTGGAGGCTAGGCACGGGGGGTGGTGGAAAGGCAGGATGCACTCCGGTCGGGCGTGCTGTTGATGGAGGCGAACGTGTTACGTGCGAAGTCCCTGTTCCGCCATGCCGTGGCGCCGGCGATCGCGGCCGGGTTCCTGCTGGCCGTGCCGCTGGTGTCGGCGCCGAACGGGCAGCAGGGAGCGGCGGATCGGTGGACGCCGATGTCGCCGGTGAACGTCGATTACCAGATTGACACCGGGAAGCACGGGGTGGCCAAGGGGAAGCTGCTCACGTTCAACGACTTCCACGGGAACCTGGAGCCGCCGACCGGGAGCGGCGGGCTGGTGAACGGGAACCCGGCGGGTGGCGTCGAGTACCTGGCCACGCACCTCACGCGGCTGCGGCAGCAGGGTGCGGACGCCGGGCAGAAGGTGATCACCGCGGGGGCCGGGGACATGATCGGGGCCTCCCCGCTGACCAGCGCGGCGTTCCATGACGAGCCGAGCATCGAGACGCTGTCGCAGCTGGGGCTGGAGGTCACCTCGGTCGGGAACCACGAGTTCGACGAGGGCGTCACCGAGCTGAAGCGCATGCAGCGCGGCGGCTGCCACCCGACCGACGGGTGCCAGGACGGCGACGGGTTCGCCGGCGCGGACTTCCGTTATCTGGCCGCGAACGTGGTGGACAAGCGGACCCGGCTCCCGATCCTGCCGCCGTTCGACATCAAGATCGTGCAAGGTGTTCCGGTCGCGTTCGTCGGCATGACGCTCAAGGGCACGCCGAGCATCGTGAACCCGGCCGGCATCACCACCGTCGACTTCCTCGACGAGGTGCAGACCGCCAACTCCTACGCCGACCTGCTGGGCTGGCTCGGCATCAAGTCGATGGTGCTGCTGATCCACGAGGGCGGCCAGCAGAACCCGCCGCCGACCCCGCAGGACCCGTCCGGCTGCGCCAACTTCGCCGGCCCGATCGCGGGCATCGTGGCGGGGCTGCGTCCGGCGTACGGCCTGGTGGTCTCCGCGCACACGCACCGCTTCTACAGCTGCGCGCTGCCCAACTCCTCCGGCGCGAGCTCCGTGGTCACCAGCGCCGGCTCGTTCGGCACGCTGATCACCAACATCGACTTCACGCTGGACAAGAAGACCCGGAAGTTCGCCAGCATCGCCGCGCAGAACGTGATCGTGGAGAACGGCGTGCGGCTGCCGGACGGCTCGTGGGCCAAGGACGCGGCGGGCAACTTCATCCGCAACCCCGACCTGGTCGACGCCGGCGAGAAGGCGATCGTCGACAAGTACCGCACGGCCATCGCGCCGATCGCGAACCGGGTCGTCGGCAAGATCACCACGGACATCACCCGGACCGTGAACCCGGCCCAGGAGAGCGCGCTCGGTGACGTGATCGCCGACGCCCAGCTCGCCTACACCCGGTCGGCGCCGGCGAGCGCGCAGATCGCGCTGATGAACCCGGGCGGCATCCGGGCGGACCTGAGCTTCGCGTTCTCCCCGGGTGGTGAGGCACCCGGCGACGTGACCTACGGCGAGGGCTTCACCGTGCAGCCGTTCAACAACCTGGTGGTCACCCAGACGCTGACCGGCGCGCTGCTCAAGGAGTTGCTGGAGCAGCAGTTCGTCGGCTTCGGCGGGCAGACCACGCAGCGGGTGCTGCAGATCTCGGCCGGGCTGACCTACTCCTGGGACAGCACGAAGGCGCCCGGTGAGAAGGTGTCGAACCTGGCGCTCAACGGGGTGCCGATCGACCCGGCCGCGAGCTATCAGGTCACCACGAACGACTTCCTGGCCAACGGCGGCGACGGGTTCACCAAGCTGACCGGCGGCACCAACCGGATCACCGCGCCGGGCTTCGACATCGACGCCTTGGTGGCCCACCTCGGCGCCGGCGCCCCGGTGGGGCCCGGCCCGCAGAACCGGATCAACAAGATCGCCTGACGCGTACGGGGTGCGATGAAGGCGTCCTTTCTCACGCTGGACGCGAGGAAGGCGGCTTTCATCGCACTCCGGGTTCGGTCTGCCGTAGCCGGACCTGGAACCGGGTGTCGCCGGGTTGGGAGACCACGCGGAGGTCGCCGCCGTGGCGGTCGACCACGATGCGCCAGGACAGGTCGAGGCCGAGGCCGGTGCCCTCGCCGACGCCCTTCGTGGTGAAGAACGGTTCGAAGATCTGCTGGCGCATGGACTCCGGGACGCCGGGGCCGGTGTCGCACACCTCGACGAGTACCCAGTCGCCGTCCAAACCGGTGCGGACGGTGAGCGTGCCTGACCCGGCCATGGCGTCCAGCGCGTTGTCGATCAGGTTGGTCCAGACCTGGTTGAGCTCGGCCGGGTAGGCCGGGATCCGCGGCAGGCTGCGGTCGAACTCCTTGACCAGCGTAACTCCGTCGCCCAGCTTGGAGTGCAGGATCACCAGCGTCGACTTCAGGCCTTCGTGCACGTCGATCCACTGGTGCGGGGCGCGGTCCAGCTGCGAGTACTGCTTGGCCGAGGCCATCAAGTTGGAGATCCGCGCGGTGGCGTCGCACACCTCGTTGATCAGTGTCTCGGTCTCCACCGTGTAGCCCAGCCAGTGCACCGCGCCGACCAGGTAGTTGACGTCCACTTCGGACTCGAGCCGGTCCAGGTCGGCGACCGTCACGCCGCCGCCCACGAAGATCGGCGCCAGGTCCCAGCCGTTCGGCACGTCGTGCGCGTCCAGCCAGTCGCCCAGCTCGTCCTCCCGGTCGGACGTCTCCATCGGCGACAGCTCCTCCACGGAGGACATTCGCTCGACGATCTCCTCCTGCAGCGCGGTGAGCCGCTTGAGCTGCACCGCGTCCAGGTCGGAGCCGGCCAGGATGGCGAGCTTGTGCCGCATGCCGGCGACCCGCTCGCGCAGTGACGCGGTGGCCCGGCTGGCCGCGGCGGCGGGGTTGTTCAGTTCGTGGGTGAGGCCCGCGGTCAGCCGGCCGAGCGCGAGCAGCCGCTCCCGCGGGGCGATCACCGTCTCGCGTCGCTCACTGCCGACCGCGATGCCGGCCAGCAGGTGTGTGGCCATCGGGAACCAGCGGCGGAACTGCGCGCCGAACTCCTTGGCCGGCAGCACGAGGAACTCGCAGTCGGTGATCGCGCGGGTCGAGCCGCGGTAGTTCGGCTCCTCCTCACCGAGGTAGAACTGCACCGAGCCGGTGTAGGAGCCGCGGTGGTCGCTGCGGTTGATCTCCATGTCCTCCCCGCGGACCTGGCGGGTCATCGACAGCGTGCCGGACAGCAGCACGTAGAACCCGGTCGCCGGCTGCCCCTCGGTGGTGACCATGGTGTTCGCCGCGAACCGCGCCACATGGCCGTTCTCGGCCACCCAGGCGAGCTGCTCGTCGGTGAGATCGGCGAACAGGAACAGCTCGCGCAGCTCCTCGGGGGTCATCGGTCCTCCAGATAGCGGTGCACCAGCGTGACGGCCATGGCGCCCTCGCCGACCGCGGAGGCCACCCGCTTGACCGACTCGGAGCGCACGTCGCCGGCCACGAACACGCCGGGCAGGCTGGACTCCAGGTAGTACGGGTCGCGCTGCGGCCGCCAACCCCGCGGGCGCTGGCCGTCCACCAGCAGGTCCGGGCCGCTGCGGATGAAGCCGCGCTCGTCGCGGTCGATCTCGTCGCCGAGCCACTCGGTGCGCGGCGCGGCGCCGATGAAGATGAACAGGTGGCCGGTGTCCACGGTCTCCGGGGCGGCCAGCGCCGAGCCGCAGAGCGTCAGCTGCTCCAGGTGCTCGGTGCCGTGCACCCGCTCGACCTCGACGCCGGTGCGCACCTCGACGTTCTTGATCTCCCTCAGCTGCTCGATCAGGTAGTGCGACATGGACGCCTCCAGCGACGGCCCGCGCACCAGCAGCACCACCCGCCGGGCGTGCCGGGAGAAGAACACCGCGGCCTGGCCGGCGGAGTTCGCGCCGCCGACGATGTAGACGTCCTCGCCCGCGCACTCCGGCGCCTCGGTCATCGCCGAGCCGTAGTACACGCCGCGGCCGGTCAGGTCGGCACAGCCGGGCGCGGGGTGCATCCGGTAGTCCACCCCGGTCGCGATGATCACCGAGTGCGCGGCGAGCTCGGTGCCGTCACCGAAGGAGATCACCCGCTGCGAGCCGCGGGCGAAGAGCCCGGTCACGTCCCGCGCGGTGAGGATCTCCGCGCCGAACTTGCTGGCCTGCCGGCGGGCCCGGTCGGTGAGCTGCGCGCCGGAGACCCCGTCCGGGAAGCCGAGGTAGTTCTCGATCCGCGAGCTCTGCCCGGCCTGGCCGCCGGTCGCGCGCCGCTCCACCAGCACGGTCTTGAGGCCCTCGGACGCGCCGTAGACTGCGGAACCCAGCCCGGCCGGGCCGGCGCCGACCACGATCAGGTCGTAGAAGTCCAGTGCCGGCGTGGTGGACAGGCCCACCGCGGCGGCCATCTCGCTCTCGTTCGGCGCGGTCAGCACGGTGCCGTCCGCGGTGATCACCAGCGGCACGTCGGCGGGGTCCGCGCCGGCCGCCTCGAGCAGCCGCTGCCCCTCCGGTTCGTCCACGCTGTACCACCGGTAGGGCACGGCGTTGCGGGCCAGGAAGTCGCGGGCCAGGTAGGACGGGGCGGACCAGCGGTGGCCGACGACCTTCGTCTCGGTGACCGTCGGCTCGCCGACCGCGCGCCAGGTCTCCACCAGCGCGTCCACCACCGGGTAGAGCTTCTCCTCCGGCGGGTCCCACGGTTTGAGCAGGTAGTGGTCGACGTCCACCACGTTGATCGCCTGGATGGCCGCGTCGGTGTCCGCGTAGGCGGTCAGCAGCGCGCGGCGGGCCTGCGGGAACAGGTCCATGGCCTGCTCGAGGAACTCGATGCCGTTCATCTGCGGCATCCGGTAGTCGGCGAGCATGGCGGCCACCGGCTCGCCGCGCAGCTTCAGCTCGCGCAGCGCCTCCAGCGCCGCCGGCCCGGACTCGGCGCGGACGATCCGGTAGTCCTCGCCGTAGTGGCGACGCAGGTCCCGCGCCACCGCGCGGGAAACGGCCTGGTCGTCGTCGACCGTGAGCAGAACGGGTTTGGTCACGCCATCACCTCGCAAGCTCGGTGATTGGCTGGCCTGTCGCCTCGCATGCTCGGCGACAGGCCAGTGCTTGATGGTTCGCTCGCAAGCTCGCTCACGAATCCGAAGGTATCTCAACCGCCAATAGTCCGGCCTGGACTATTGCGCTTAGTCACGCCACACTGACTCGCAGTCTCAACTTTGAGGATCGCCATGGAGTTTCGGCTGCTGGGTCCGGTCGGGGTGTGGGACGCGGGCCGGCCGGTGCGGGTGGGTGGCCGGCGGGAGCGGACCATGCTGGCGGTGCTGCTGCTCGCGGGCGGGCGGCTGGTGCCGGTGGAGAAGATGATCGACGCGGTGTGGGGCGACGTGCCGCCGCCGACCGCCCGGCGGCAGGTGCACAGCGGGGTGTCGGAGCTGCGCCGGGTGCTCGGCCTCCGGCTGGTCACCCGGGAGCCCGGCTACCTGCTCGCGGTCGAGCCGGATGCCGTTGACCTGCCAGCCTTCGAGTCGATGGCGCAGACCGCGCGGCGGGCTGCCGCGCAGGGCCGGCCGGAGGAGGCGGCGGCCGGGTTCCGGGCGGCGCTGCGGCTGTGGCTGGGGCCGGCGCTGTCCGGGGTGAGCGGGCTGGCCGGCGAGGCGGCCCGGCTGGAGGAGCGGCGCCTGGCCGTGCTGGCCGAGCGGATCGACGCCGACCTCGCCGGCGGGCGGCACGCGGACCTCACCGGCGAGCTGGCCGGGCTGGTCGCCGAGCATCCGCTGCGGGAGCGCTTCGCCGCGCAACTCATGCTGGCGCTCTACCGGTGCGGCCGGCAGCCCGAGGCGTTGCGGGTCTACCGGGACGCCCGGCGCGCGCTGTCCGGCGGGCTCGGTCTCGAGCCGGGCGGTGAGCTGCGCCGGCTGGAACGTGCCGTGCTGGCCGGGGATCCCCGGCTCGACCCGCCCGCGCCCACCCCGGCGGCACCCTGCCTGCTGCCGGCCGACGTCCGGGACTTCACCGGCCGGGACGCCGAGGTCGCGCTGCTGTGCGCGGCGCTCGGGGCACGCGAGCCCGAGGCGGTTGCGGTGTCCGGCCGCGGCGGGGTCGGGAAGACCGCGCTCGCCGTGCACGTCGCGCACCGGCTGCGGCCCGATTTCCCGCACGGGCAGCTGTACGTGAACCTCCACAGTGGACACACGGAGTCGGGTGAGGTGCTCGGCCGGTTCCTGCGCGCGCTCGGCGTGGACGGCACCGCGATCCCGGCGGATCTCGACGAGCGGGCCGAGCTCTACCGCGTCCGGCTCGCCGGGCGGAAGGTGCTGGTGCTGCTGGACAACGCCGGGGACGAGGCGCAGGTGACACCGCTGCTGCCGGGCGGTGCCGGCAACGCCGTGCTGGTCACCGGCCGGTCCCGGCTGGGTGGCCTCCCCGGTGCCCGGCGGATCGAGCTGGACGTGCTCGATCCCGAGGAAGCGTTGCGGCTGCTGGGAACCATCGTGGGTGAGCACCGGGTCGCGGCGGAGCCGGCCGCGGCCGCCGACCTGGTCCGGCTGTGCGGGCGGCTGCCGCTGGCCGTGCGGATCGCCGGCGCCCGGCTGGCCGCGCGGCCGCACTGGCTGCTCGCCGATCTGGTCGCGCGGCTGTCCGACGAGCGGCACCGGTTGGACGAGCTCAGCTACGGCGGCCTGGCGGTGCGGGCCAGCCTCGAGATCTCGGTCCGCGGCCTGGACGCCGACGCGCGCCGGTTGTTCCGCCGGCTGGGGTTGCTGGACGCGCCGGACTTCGCCGGCTGGGTCGGCGCGGCGCTGCTCGGCATCCCGGTGTCTGGAGCAGCCGACCTGGCCGAGCGCCTGGTGGACGCCCGGCTGCTGGAGGTGGTCGGCCGGGACGCCTGCGGTGAGGTGCGGTTCCGGTTCCACGACCTGGTCCGGGCCTACGCGCGGGAGCGGGCCGAGCGGGAAGAGCGTCCGGCGGCGCGGCGGGCCGCCCTGGCCCGGGCGTTCGGGGCGTGGCTGGCCGGGGCCGAGCGGGCGCACCGGGCGGTGTACGGCGGCGACTTCGCGATCGTGCACGGCTCCGCGGCCCGCTGCCCGGTCGTGGGTGAGCCGGCGGATCCGTTGGCCTGGCTGGAAACCGAGCGGCTCGGCATCGTGGCGTCGGTGGCCCAGGCGGCCGGGCTGGGGCTGGCCGAGCTGGCCTGGGACCTCGCCGGCAGCTGTGTGGCGTTCTTCGCCATCCGCTGGTACCTCGAGGACTGGCGGCGGACGGCGGAGTGGGCACTCGAGGCGACCCGGCGCACCGGCAACCGGCGGGGCGAGGCGGCGACGCTCTACGCCCTGGGCGCGTGGCTGGACGCGCACGGCAGCTACGAGGAGGCGACGAGCCATCTGGTGAAGGCGCTGCGAACGTTCGAGGAGCTGGGGGACCGGCACGGCTGCGCCGTCGTGCTCGTCGAAATGTCGCATCTGGACAGACGGCTCGGCCGGTTCGACGCCGCGCTCGAGTCCGGCGCGCGGGGCCGGGCGCTGGCGCACGAGGTGGGCGACCGGGCGGCGGAGTCCTCGGCGGTGCGCAGCATGGCGCAGACCCGGCACGCGCTCGGGCGGTACGACCTAGCCGAGCGCGGCCTGGCCGCCGCTCTGTCCATTTTGGATGGTACGGACAGCCGGCGGGACCGGGCCCAGGTGCTGTACTCCATGGGCGAGCTGCACTTCGGCCGGGGCGCGCTGGACGCCGCGCTCGAGGCGTACGGCCAGGTGCTGGACATCGTGGGTGAGCTGCGGGACCGGGCCGGTGAGGCGCACGCGCGGCACGGGGTCGGCGCGTGCCACCTGCGCCTCGGCGACCAGGCGGCGGCCGAGGCCGAGCTCGGGCGGTCGCTGGCCATCGCCCGCGAGGCGGGGCTGCGGTTCATGCAGGCCCGGGTGCTGTCCGACCTCGGCGGCCTGCGGTGCGCGCAGGGCCGGCCCGCCGAGGCGGATTCCTTGCTGTGCCAGGCACTTGAGCTGTGGCGGGCGCTCAAGGCGCCGCTGTGGGAGGGCCGGACGCTGCGCTTGCTCGGCGACGTGCGGCGGGCCCGGGGCGACGACGACGGGGCGGCGCGGGCCTGGGCGGGCGCCGAGGCGCTGTTCGCCGAGCTCGGCGCCCCGGCGTCAGCTCAGTAGGAAGAACAGCGCCGCGGTGGCCAGCGAGCCGAGCACGAACCCGGCGACGGCCAGCGCGCCGAACACCTTCGCCTTGCCCAGCACGACGGTGATGGCCAGGCTGCTGGCCAGGACGCCGGCGGCGATCGCGGTGCCGCTCATGAGGGCTCCTCTCTAACCCGAACTTACGGAGAATCTTTCTCACATTGCCTACTTGAGCTGGGAAGATCGCTCAAAGTGGGCGAAATCTGTGGACACAAAAACCCTGCTACTCTCTGTCGAAGTAGCAGTACTCCCGATCACACTCCGTCGATTTTCGG
>NZ_DASYTH010000016.1:0-2413 GCF_036002505.1 Actinophytocola sp.
AGCGGCAGGAGCCGGCCGGTTGGCACGCCGCCACCCCTGCCGCGGCGGCTGGGGCCGACCAGTTCTCACAGGTGACCGCCCCGCCGACCACCCAGCCCCTGCCGACCGGGCCTACAACGACCGAACCCACTACAACCGAGCCCACGGTTGCCGCCGGCAGGATTGGCGACCGAGTGACCGTCTCCGACGAATTCGGTGATGCCCAATTCGAGGTCACCGTCACCAAGGTGAAGTTCTCCACCGGTGATGAGTTCGAGCAGCCAGAGCACGGCCTGTTCATGGGCGCCTATGTGCGGGTCCGCGCCCTCGCCGACGAGCAGGACACGATCTCGGCCGCCGAGATATCTGCGCTAGTCGGCGGCCATCGCTACGCCGGCGACGTGGTCAGCCTCCTGCGCGCCTTCGACCCACCCCTGGACTATTTGCTGGACAAGGGCCAGCGGGCGGCCGGCTGGCTGGTGTTTGATGTGCCGGCCCGGCACGGCCGGCTCGTGCTGCGCGACATCATCGACGAGCACCAGCTCGCGGAATGGAAGTACTGAGCTCGAGCTTCGCTGGTCATGGCGGCTAAGTCGAGGTTGTCCGCCACGCGGAGCCGCATGGCATGCGCGGCACATTCCGCCTCCGCGCTCATCGCGGCAGACATCCCAGGTTGTTAGGTGTCAAGCGGCGGCTTTGGTGTGGTGGGCCCAGGGTGTGTGTTCGTCGTAGGTGGTGCCGGTTTTGAGGCAGCCGTGCAGGATGCCGACGAGTCGGTTGGCGAGTTGGCGCAGCGCCGCTTGGTGGCCGATCTGACGGTTGCGTCGGTGTTGGTAGTAGGTCTTGGCTCCGGGGGAGCCGCGCATTGAGCAGAACGCCCATTGCTGCAGCGCGTCGCCCAGGCGTCGGTTGCGGGCGTAGCGGGCGAGCACGATCTTCTTCTTACCTGAGGCGCGGGTGATGGGTGCGGTGCCGGCGTAGCATTTGCGTGCCTTGGCGTCGAGGTAGCGGTGCGGGTCGTCGCCGAACTCGCCGAGGACCCGGGCCGCGAGGATCGTGCCGAGCCCGGGTTGGCTGGCGTAGATCTCAGCGTCCCGGTGGCGGCCAAAATGCGCGCTCACCACCTGGCCGAGCTGGTCAATCTGGGTGTTGAGGGTCTCGATGACGGCGACCTCGCTGGTCACGATGGCGGCGTAGGCGGCCTGGATCACCGTCGACTGGCGTAGCGGTTCGGCGCGCAGCACCGCCTGCAGTGCGGTGGCCTTGTCGTCGATGTCGCGGCGGTTGGCCCGCCGCAGCGCGGCGCTGATCGTCGACTTGCTCAGCTGTGCCGCCTGTTCGGGGTCGGGCGCCCGGTGCAGCAGCTCGAGCGCGTCCGGGGCGTCGAGGTCGGGAAACGCCTGCAGCGCAGCGGGGAAGAACTCCCGCAGCGCCGACCGCAGCCGCAGGACGTGGCGGGTGCGGTCCCAGATCAGGCTCTGGTGAGTGCGGGCGGTGAGCTTGATCGCCTCACCCTGGTCGCTGTCACCGGCCAGCGGCCGGTGGTGCCCGCGGTCGAGCCGCACGATCTCGGCCAGCAGGTGCGCATCCGCGCTATCGGACTTCGCGCCCGAGGTCGAGTGCCGTTCCCGGTAGCGGGCCACCGACATCGGGTTGATCGCGAACACCTCATAGCCGGTGGCCACCAGCGCGGCCACCCACGGTCCGCGGTCGGTCTCGATGCCGACCTTCACCAGGCCCGCCACCTGTGCCGGCTCCCAATCGGCCCACCCTTCGGGCAAATGCTCGCCGATCAGTGCGTGCAGCACGGTGATCCCGTCCAGCCCGTTGGACAGCCGTCGACGTGCCAGCACCCCGCCGGTGTCGTCGACAATCTCGACGTCGTGATGATCCTCGGCCCAGTCATCTCCCACGAACAGCATCGCGCCTCCGAACAATCGGCCTGCACACATCGGCAGCGTGGAGGAGACAGCCAGCGATCTAACGGTCGAGTGCTCACGCACACAGGCGGGCCACGTCATCCCAGCAGCGGTCTCGCCTCCTCACGACCAGCGGGCCCACGGTCTGCCGCAAGACCTCAAGGGCCAATCCGGGAAGTGCTGACCCGCTGGCCGCCACCGGAACCGAGCCTGCCAAACAGACACGGCACAAACCATTAGATCCGGTCAACGCAGGCGGCGGATGCTACCGGGGCACTTCGTCGCGCAACGGGACCTGGATGGCGTCGATGAATGCCCGCTCGTCTTCGGTTAGTTCCGCGGCGGCCAGGATCCGCTGGACGATCGCGTTCGTGCCGCGGCCGTACTGGTCGATGTCCCCGGCCGCCGCGCCGACCCGTCGCTTCACGGCGGCGTACTCCGCTCGGAGGACCGGGTCCGAGCGCAGAATGTCCCTGACGGCGAGGTGGTTGCGCAGCGACAGGCAGCCGTCGACA
>NZ_DASYTH010000017.1:0-2561 GCF_036002505.1 Actinophytocola sp.
CTGGGACGCGTCTGGGAGCGCCGGACGGGGATTTGTGTCAGTTCGTGCCCAAGACGCGCCTCATCTGTAGGTGGCACGGATTGCCACTCGCCTTTCCGCCCGGCCGTCTGCGGCCACCTCGGCCGCGGCCAACCCGCCGAATACCCGTGGCGCGGCGGTACGAAGCCAGCCGGTTGTCGCAGAATGGCAGCCAAAGGGTCGAGCGAGGGTCGTGAAGCGCGGCTGACCCCGGAGCGGCAGGCGCCCCGGCCCGGGCGCACGAGGAGGGGTCCGATGCTCGCATTCTCCGACGGCCTTCAGTCACGACGCGCCCTGCTCGGCGGCGGCCTGGGGGCGCTCGCAGCACTCGTCGTCCAGGCGCTCACCCGGCCGCTGCCGGTAGCTGCCGCCGACGTCGTGCTGGGCACCACGAACACGGCCACGACGCGCACCGCCATCATCAACAGCGCCGCCGGCGGGACCGGCTTCCTAGGCCAGGGCGCTGCCAGGGGCGTCGAGGGTCGGATTTCCGGCACGAGCGGCTTCGCGGTCGTGGGCACGACCAGCCAGGGGAACGCTACCGCCGTGCGCGCCTCCAATAGCGCCACCACCGGCAACGCCTACGGGGTCTTCGCCACGACCAGCAGCACGTCGGGCCACGCGATCCGTGCCGTCGCGTCCGCGACCACCGGCGTCGCCATTGCCGTCGATGCCGAGACGAACGCCCCGGATGCGGTTGCCGTGCAGGGGACCGCCGGCGGTACCGGGACCGGCGTGGTCGGACAGAGCCAGTTCGGCGATGGCGTCATTGGGTCCAGCGGGGCCGCCGGGGTCGGGGTCCGCGGGCGCGGTCAGTTCGGGATCGGTGTGTTCGGGGAGACGGGCTTCAGCGGCAAGGCTGGGATCCTCGGCGAGGCCGCGAGCGGCACCGGCGTTGCCGGCTACAGCGGCTCGGTCGGCCAGGACCCCCCGGTCGCCACGGGGGTCTACGGGCAGGCCGACCAAGGGGCGGCCTCGGTCGGCGTCATGGGCCGGAGTCCGACCGGCACCGCCCTGGACGGCGAGACCGCCGATGGGGTGGCTCTGAAGGCGGTGGCAACCGGGACCGGGCGTGCGCTGCAGGCCAGCGGCCCGGTCACGTTCAGCACTTCTGGAGTGGGCACGATCCCCTCCGGCTTCGCCCAGAAGCAGATCACGCCGGGAGTTGACCTGGGCCCCCAGAGCAAGGTGCTCATCACCCTCAACGGCAACCCCGGTGCGGGCATCACCCTGCACCGGGTCCTGATCAACGGCACGACCGACATCTTCACCGTATTCCTGACCGGTCCGGCCACTGTCGACACCCGCTTCTGCTGGTTCGTGATCAGCTGACCGGGATCCGCTGGCCGTCAGCGGCGAGGGCGTCGGGGGCTAGGTCGTCCTGGGGTTCCCTCCGCCTGAGGGTCGATCTGAACTTCTCCGCCTACGTCCACGTGTCACCCTCCGCGGGCTCACGGTGTACACGTACACCGTAGCGAGGACTAGAAGCCGGCCGTCCACGGATGCCGTCAGCCCGCCCGGCTCGGACCAGGACGAGGCACGGACGCCGTCAGCCCGCCCGGCTCAGACGAGGACGAGCCAAGCGAACTTCGTGTTGTTCGCCGCGTTCGCGTTGAGGTAGACCGTGAAGGTGTTGGCGGTGGCGTTGACGGCCACCCGCTGGACCACGGTTGTCCCGCCCGGGTTGCCCATGAGCGTCACCAGGATCTTCGAGTTAGTCGTCAGGTCGAAGCCCGGTGTCACCGTCTTCGACCTCGTGCCGGCCGCGATCACGGCGCTCCCGGACGACGTTTCGAGCTGGACCGGCCCGCTCGCATGGAGCGCGATCCCCGAGTTCGTCACGAACGACCCGGCCTTGCCCGTGGTCGCGAAGCCCCGGACGCCAATGCCACCCGTCGCGTGGCCGGACACGCCGCGGCTGCCTGTCGCGATCCCCAGCACACCATACGTGCCGCCCAGGTAGCCGTTCGTGCCGCTCGCCTCGTTCTTGCCGCGGACCCCGTAGCCGCTCGCGTGGGCGTTCACGCCGTAGACGCTCGGCTGTGCATCCCCACCCCGGCCGGCGACGCCAATCCCGGTCGTACTCTTTCCTATAACTCCATAGTTCGATTCGCTGTCGCCCTCGACCCCCACGCCCTGGACCGTCCTGCCCCACACACCGCGCGCGTCGGCAGCCTGGTTGGCGTAGCCCAGGACGCCGGTCCTGACCATGGGTGCGGGTGCCGAGCTCTCACCACTGATCCCGTACACGCCAGTCTGGTTCCCGGACGTCCGTGACCAGCCGCGGACACCCGTGCCCTCCCAGCCCCAGCCGTCGACAGCATGTCCCCCGCCGGAATTCGAGCCCAGAACGGCGGCCAGGGGGCCGTCGGCGTAGGCGGTGATGGTGTAGCCGCCGTTCTCGTTGATCGCGTACAGCGTCCCCACCGTGCTGTATTCGTTCGAGCGCAGCCTGAGCGCAGGCCCGCCGTTGTTGTTCGTGTTGTTGATCGTCGTGGAGAAGAGTTCCTCGTTGTTCCCCGCCAGCACGACATCGCCGTCGG
>NZ_DASYTH010000018.1:0-10813 GCF_036002505.1 Actinophytocola sp.
CCATGAAGGTGACCTTCGAGACGTTGAGCGTCCTGAAGGCCCCCTTCATGGCACTGACCACCACCCCACCGGCCCCACCGGCCCCACCAGACCCACCACCACAATCAAGATCGACAACTCCCTCCCCGGGAGCCACACCCATCTCTTTCAGCGCGGCGAGGTGTTTCCCGCCGCTCAATGTGTCGAGATCGAGCGCTTTCCGCGCACCCCAATTCTACCGGGGACATACCGACATTTCCGGTTGTTGGTGGTGCTCTTTCGGGTGAATGGTGTGCAGCGGCCTTGTCAGGGTCCGGGGGCGGCGACCCCGCACACTGCGCGCCGCCCCGGACCCCACCCCCAAGCGCCGCACCTTGGCCAACCCCTATTTGGCCGCCGCCGACCGCAACTCCACGCAACATTCCCCCGCCCGCGGCTCCAGCGCAGCCTCCACGTTACCCGCATGCAACCCACGCAAAAACCCACTCAGAAAAGCATGATTTATCGCACACACCAAATCCGGCGCACCCGCCGCCAATGGGTGAAACGGGCAATTGCGTAACCGCACACACGCCGGCCCTGTGCGCGTGGGCTCAAACCCATGATGCGCCAGCATGTTCTCAGCCAGTGTTAGCGCCCGTTCAACCCCCAGCCGACCCGGCCGGCGCCGGGCCCGCTCCGCTGCCCCGAGCGACTCGCCATGCCGGGAGGCTACGCGGATGGCGGCGTCGCGGGCGGTTTCGGTGGGGGTTTCGGTGAGGACGGCTTCGACGAGGATTTCGGCGAGGATGTCGGGGCGGCGGGCGGGGATGGTGATGCGGATGTCCGTGTTGGTGGGTTCGTAGACCTTGGGGGCGCGGCCGACTCTGCCGGCCGGCTCGTAGCGGGCCTGGAGGAGGCCGGCGCCGACCAGTTTGTCGAGGTGGAACGCGGCGAGCTTGCGGGAGATGCCGACGGCGGCGGCCGCTTCGTCGCGGGTGATCGGGCGGCGGGCGGCGCGGATGAACGAGTACATCCCGCCGCGCAGGGCGTCGTCGAGGGCGGCGACGGCGTGGATGGCCGGGTTCACCTGCATGGTTACACCGTATCGCTTGGGTGTATGTCTGGGCCTCCGTGGGTACTCCCCAGCATACGGCGTGTACTTGACGGCGGCTTAGGATATGACCAACATAGTTTGGTGAAATCGCCGGAGCGGTGGAGGTGCGATGAGCAGGCCGGTGCAGGCGGCGAAGCGGCCGGTGAGCGCGATGCTGGCCGGACCGTATGGGCACCCGTTCCATCCGATCCTGGTGACGGTGCCGATCGGGGCGTGGGTGTCGAGCCTGGTGTTCGACGTCGGTTCACGGATCGTCGACGGGGCGGAGTTCCTCGTCCGGGGGTCGGGGTGGTTGATCGCGATCGGGGTGGTCGGGGCGGTGGCGGCGGCTCTGGTCGGGTTTCTCGACCTGCTCGCCATCCCGACCGGCACCAGGGCCTTTCGCACCGGAATCGTCCACATGAGCCTCAACCTCACGGTGACCGCCGCTTACCTGGTCAACTTCCTGTGGCGGCAGGGGAACGACGCCGCGGTCGGGGCCGGGCCGCTGGTGCTGTCGGTGGTGAGCCTGGCGGCGCTGGGGGTGTCCGGGTATCTCGGCGGAAAGCTTGCCTACCACTACGGCGTCCGGGTGGCCGACGAGACCACTCAGGCTGACGGCTACACCACGTAAGGAGAATTGTCATGGGTATCGCGGCACTGATCACCTGGCTGCTTACGGCGGCCGGAGGCTTCGTCATGCTGGGTGTCTGGGTGAGCAAGGGGGGCATGCGGAGCAGCAAGTTCCCGCCGGCGCTGATCTTCGGGCACTTCGCGCTGGCCGCGATCGGGCTGGTGCTGTGGATCGTGTATCTGATCACCGACGCGGAAGGGCTGGCCTGGACGGCGTTCGTCGTGATGCTTCCGGTGGCGCTGCTGGGCTTTGTCATGCTGGCGCGGTGGGTGCCCAGCTACCGGAGCGCCGCGGTGCCGGTCGGCGCCGGCACTCCGGAGGCGGCCGGTGCCACGGTGCCGGCGGAGAAGCACTTCCCGGTGCCGGTGGTGGGCGGGCACGGCCTGCTGGCCGTGGTGACCGTGGTGCTGGTGTTGCTCACCGCGCTGGGCGTGGGTAGTTGACCGCCGCCGGTGGGATGTTGTGGTTGACCCGGAACAGGTTGTCCGGGTCGCAGCCGGATGGTTCGCGAGGGCCGGCTGCACGACCGCTGGCCCGCGACGTTCCCGTCCGGCCAGGGCAGCGACCTGGCCGGCATCGTCGCCGAAAACCGGCCCAGGCGTCACCGGCTTCTCACCCGGCGACCAGGTTCTCGGCTTCACCCACGACCGGGCCAGCCACGCCGACCTCGTCGTCGTGGACTCCGCCCACCTGATCGACCGCCCCGAAGGCCTCTCCTGGGAAGCCGCCGGATCGCTCTTCGTGGCCGGCACCACGGCATACGCCTCCGTCCGCGCGGTCGGTGTCACCAACGGAGACGTCGTCATCGTCTCCGCCGCCGCCGGCGGAGCCGGTTCCATCGCCGTCCAACTGGCCACGTACGCCGGCGCCGCAGTCATCGGCTTGGCCACCCCCACCAACCACGACTGGCTCCGCGAGCACGACGTGATCCCCGTCGCCTACGGCAACGGCGTCGAAGACCGAATTCGCGCCGCCGCCCCCGGCCGCCAAGGGCATCATCGATATCCCAATCGCGGCGGTCTATCCTCTTGACGAAGTCCAGGCCGCATTCCGTCACCTTGAGCAGAGGCACACCCGCGGCAAATCGTCCTGAAGCCGTGATAATTGTCGCGCCTTATGTCATTTCTCTGTTCATGATTTGACATGGGTGCTGTGGCTCGGGGTGTTGCGTCGGGGTGTTTGGGGGTGGCCGCGGCGCGCATTGTGCGGGGTCGCTTCTCCGGCTTCAAGGGCGCCTTGGGCGTCGGTTTCGCCGGTCGCCGCGCTGGTGTGGTTGGGGTGTGTTGTGGGGTGTGGGTTGGCGCGGCGATCGTTGACTCCGGAGCTTCTGCGACCCGTGGGGCGGCGCTAAGGCGCGGGCAGGGCGGTCGTCCTGCCCCTGTCCGCGCGGGCCGCGGCAGACCTGGAAAGGGTGTGCAGCCGGCGGATCTGGGCGCCACGGGGGTGCGGGACGGGTGGTTGATTGGGCGGGGGTGTACCACGAGGGTTGGTTGCGCGGGGTGGGGGTGGGGGGAGGGTGCTTGGGGGTTATTGGCGGGGGTGGTGCAGGACGTTGCGGACGGGGGTTTGGGTGGGGTCGAGCCAGGCGGGTGGGAGGAAGTAGGGGATGCCGTTGATGAAGTGGATTTCCCAGGCGGAGTGGTGCAAGATTCGGTGGTGTCGGCGGCAGAGCAGCGCCATGTTGGCCAGGTCCGGTTTTCCCGCCGTCTTTCCAGTAGGAGTCGACACAGGGCGCGGTACCCGGGGGTTGCCCCGGGCCTGTTTCCCTGTGTCGCTCCCCCGAACCGGACATGCGACTTTCACCGCAACCCCGAAGCCGCGCACCCCATCAAACTACCGCGCAAGCTCGTCATCGATGATATTGAAGAGCTCCTCGTCGGTCGCAGACTCGATGGTCGGTCCAGGAGACACCGGAACGAGCCGCATACGAAGGGCCTCCGCGAGGGCTACCGGCGTGGGATGGTCGAAAACCAGTGTGGTGGGCAGGTGTAGACCCACGATGGTGCTCAGCTTGTTGCGGAGCTCCAACGCTCGCAGAGAATCGAAGCCGAGGTCCAGGAGGCCGCGACCGGGGGTGATGGCGTCGGAGGAGTCGTGGCCGAGGATGCCGGCGGCGGTGGCGCGGACCAGATCGAGGAGGATGCGCTGCTGCTCTTGGGGATCGCGCCCAGCGAGTTGGGTGGCGACCGCGCGTTGGCGGGTGTCGGCGGTGGTTGTTGGCTTGAGGTGTGCGGGGACGACGACGGGTGGGGTGGGGGAGTGGAGGGCGCTGTCCAATAGGGACAGTGCGGACTCTGGGGTCATGGGGGTGAGACCCGCCCGGGTGATCCGGTTTCGGTCGGCGGTGGTGAGAGTTGTTGTCATGCCTCGGGTCCAGGGGCCCCAGGCTAGGGATGTGGCGGGGAGGCCGTGTGCGGTGCGGTGCTCGGCGAGTGCGTCGAGGAAGGTGTTGGCGGCGGCGTAGGCGGCCTGGCCGGGGTTGCCGATCACCCCGGATAGGGAGGAGAAGAGGATGAACGCGGTGAGGGGGTGATCGGTGCTGAGTTCGTGCAGGTGCCAGGCGGCGTCTACTTTGGATTGGAATGGGGGTTCGAGGTCGGCTGGTGTCAATGCGGATACGGTGCGGTCGTTCGATGTACCGGCGATGTGGAAGATCGCGCCGAGGGAGGCGCCGTCGAGTAGAGCGGCGGTTTCGGTGCGGTTGGCCAGGTTTGCGGCGGTGAGGGTGACCGATGCGCCTAGGGCGCGGAGTGAGTTGACGAATTCGGCGGCGCCTGGGGCGGTGGGGCCGCGGCGGCTGGTGAGGAGCAGGTGGCGGGCGCCGTGGCGGGTGACCAGGTGGTGGGTGACCAGGCGGCCGAGGGCTCCGGTGGCGCCGGTGACGAGCACGGTGCGGTCGGGGTCGAGGGGGCTGGGGGTGTGTGGGGTGGGCGGGAACGGGGTCAGGCGTGGGACGGTGAGGTGGCCTGCCTGCAGGGCGAAGTGGGGCTCGCCGGTGGCGATGGCGGCTGGGAGTTCGGGCAGGGGGGCCGGGCCGTCGAGGTCGGCGAGCACGAACCGGTCAGGGTGCTCGGTTTGGGCTACCCGGAGCAGCCCCCAGACCGGCGCGACCGAGAGGTTCTCGGCCGCGCCGGACTCTGCCCCCAGGCGCAGGACGACCAGCCGGGAGGAGGAGAACCGGTCGTCGGAGATCCACTGCTGAACCGTGTCGAGTACCCGGCGGGTGACGGCGCGGGCGGCGGTGGGAACGTCTACTTCGGACTCGGTGAGGCGCAACGGCAGTACGACCGCGTCGGGCACGTCGATCAGCGCGGCCAGATCGGGGACCGTGCGGCCGAGCTCTCCGAGGTCTTCGCCGAGGACGGCCAGGGTGGCAGGGCGGGTCGGCGCCGGAACCGGGTCGATCCAGTCCACTGTGTACAGTTTGGGCCCGGGAGGCTTGACCTCGGTGTGGGATGACTCGGCGTCGAGCCAGAACCGGCGGTTCTGGAAGGCATAGGTGGGCAGCTCGACCGTGGTCGTGGTGAACCGGGCGAAGAACTCCGGCCAGTTGACCGGGATGCCGTGGCCGTGGGCCCGGGCGAGCGCCTCGGTCAGGGTGTGCTCCTCGGGCCGGTCCCGGCGTAGCGTCGTGATCAACGCGGCGTTGGTGGTGAGGCAGGCTTCGGCCAGTGCCACCAGCGTGCGGTCCGGGCCCAGCTCGAGGTGGGCGGTGACGCCTGCCCGCTCCAGCGCGCGCACACCGTCGAGGAAGCGCACCGGCTCGCGGGCCTGGCGTACCCAGTGGTCCGCGGACAGGTCCGTGGCCGGGGCACCGGTCAGCGTCGAGACGATCGGAATGGTCGGCGCCGCATAGGAAAGGGTGCTCGCGACCGCGTGGAACCCGGCCAGCATCGGTTCCATCAGGGGTGAGTGGAAGGCGTGGCTCACCCGGATGCGCCAGGCCCGACCGCCCCGGGAGCGGACCGTTTCGGCGATCGCGGTGACGGCGCCGGCCGCTCCGGAGATGACCGTCGACTGTGGACCGTTGACCGCCGCGATGCTGACCCTGTCCTCGTGCCCGGCGATCAGGTGCCGTGTCTCGTCCTCGCTCATCCGCAGGGCGAACATCGCGCCGCCGGCCGGCAGTGCCTGCATCAGGCGGCCGCGGGCGGCGACCAGGGTGACCGCGTCGTCGAGGTCGAGCACCCCGGCCACGTGCGCCGCGGCCAGCTCGCCGATGGAGTGTCCGAGCACGTGGTCCGGCCGCACACCCCACCGCTCCAGCATCCGGAACAGCGCGACCTGGAGGGTGAACAGCGCCGGCTGGGTGTACTCGGTCTGGTCCAGCACCCCGGGGCCCGGCGCGAACAGGACGTCACGCAGCGGCCGGTCGAGGTGATGGCCGAACCGCGCACAGATCCGGTCGACATCCCGGGCGAACTCCGGAAACGCCTGGTACAGCTCATATCCAGCCCCGGGGCGCTGACTTCCCTGACCGGAGAACAGATACGCCGGCCCGGGGGAGTCGTGCGCGGCGACCACGTCCGGGACGCCGGCGGCGAGTGCGGCCACAGGGTCGGCCCCGACCACGGCGGCCCGGCACTCGAACGCCTGCCGGGTGGTGGCCAGGGACAGCCCGACGGCGGCCGGGTCGAGACCGGGGCGTTCGCGCACGAACTCCAGCAGGCGTGCGGCCTGCGCGCGGAGAGCCGGCTCGGTGCGAGCCGACAGCAGCCAGGGCAGCACGCCGCCCGGATGGCGGGCCGGGGCCACGGCCGGGTCACCCTCTTCGAGGATCACGTGTGCGTTGGTGCCGCTGAGCCCGAACGAGGACACCGCAGCCCGGCGCGGCCGGTCACCCGGCGGCCACGGGATGGTCGACGTGATCAGGGACACGGCCCCCGCGGTCCAGTCCACGTGCGGGCTCGGCTCACCGGCGTGCCGGGTCGGCGGGATCTTCCCGTGCTGTAGAGCCATGATCATCTTGAGCACGCCGGCAACTCCGGCCGCTGCCTGGGTGTGGCCGAGGTTGGACTTGATCGAGCCGAGCCACAGGGGGCGGTCCCGGTCCTGGCCGTAGGTGGCGATCAGCGCCTGGGCCTCGATGGGGTCGCCGAGCGTGGTGCCGGTGCCGTGCCCTTCCACGACCTCGACGTCCGAAGTGGACAGTCCGGCGCTGGTCAGGGCCGCGCGGATCACCCGTTGCTGCGCCGGGCCGTTGGGTGCGGTGAGGCCGTTGCTGGCGCCGTCCTGGTTGACGGCGCTGCCGCGGAGCACGGCGAGCACCCGGTGGCCGTGGCGGCGCGCGTCGGAGAGCCGCTCGATCAGGAGCATGCCGGCACCCTCGGCCCACGCGGTGCCGTCGGCGGCCGCGGCGAACGGTTTGCAGCGGCCGTCCCGGGCGAGCCCGCGCTGCCGGCTGAACTCGATGAACACGGCCGGGCTGGCCATCACGGTCACGCCGCCGGCCAGCGCCAGGTCGCATTCGCCGCGGCGCAGCGCCTGCGCGGCGAGATGGAGCGCCACCAGTGAGGACGAGCACGCGGTGTCGACGGTCAGGGCCGGGCCCTCGAAGCCGAACGTGTAGGCCACCCGCCCGGAGGCCATGCTCCCGGCGCTGCCGCTGACCAGGTAGCCCTCCGTGCCGGGCGGCGCCGCAGCGGCCTGGTGCAGCCGCGCGCCGTAGTCGTTGTACATCACGCCGGCGAACACGCCGGTCCGGCTGCCCCGCAGGGACGCGGGTGGGATGCCGGCGCGCTCGATCGCCTCCCACGCGGTGACCAGGAGGAGCCGCTGCTGCGGATCGGTGGTGAGTGTCTCTTGTGGACTCATGCCGAAGAAGTCGGGGTCGAACTGGTCGGCGTCGTGCAGGAAACCGCCGGCGCGCACGTAGGTGGTGCCGGGGGTGTCCGGGTCGTCGTGGTGGAGCGCGGCCAGATCCCAGCCGCGGTTGGTGGGGAACGGCGTCACCGCGTCCACCCCGCCGGCCACCAGGCGCCACAGGTCCTCCGGCGACTCGACGCCGCCCGGGTAGCGGCAGGCCATGCCAACGATCGCGACCGGGTCCTCGGCGTCGAATTCCCGGCGCTGCACGGGTTCTGGAGCCGGGTGCCCGGCGAGGTGCCCGGCCAGCGCCGCGGGCGTCGGGTAGTCGAAGATCAGCGTGGCCGGCAGGGGCCGCCCGGTGGTCGCGGTGAGCCGGTTGCGCAGCTCGATCGCGGTCAGCGAGTCGAAGCCGAGGTCGGTGAACGGGCGGTCCGCGGCGATCCGGCTGGAATCGTCGTGCGCCAGCACGGTGCTGACGGCATCCCGCACCGTGTCCAGCAGGGCGGTCGAGCTCGCCGGTCCGGAGATTGTCGCCGGAGCCGGACGGCGTTCCTTTGCGCGCAGGGCGCTGGTGTCGATCCGTGCCGGGATGCTGACCGCCTGATCGCTCGCCAGCGAGCTGTCAAACAGGCGCAGGGCTGTTTCCGTTGGCAGGGGGTGGATGCCGGTGCGGGCGAGCCGGGCGAGGTCGGGTTCGGCCAGCGGGGTGTCCGCCCAGAGGCCCCAGGCCTGGGACACCGCTGGCAGGCCGAGAGACCGGCGGTGCTGGGCGAGCGCGTCGAGGAAGGCGTTGGCGGCGGCGTAGTTGGCCTGGCCCGCGGTGCCGAGCGTGCCGGCGATCGAGGAGAGGAGCACGAACGCGGTGAGATCACGGTCGCGGGTGAGCTCGTGCAGGTGCCAGGCGGCGTCCACCTTCGGCCGTGCCACCTCGTCGATCCGTTGCGGTGTCAGGGAGTTCAGCACTCCGTCGGTGAGCACAGCGGCCGCGTGCACGACGCCGGTGAGCGGGTGCGCGGCGGGGATCGTGGCCAGCAGCCCGGCGAGGGCGGCGCGGTCGGAGACGTCGCACGCGGTCAGGGTGACCTCGGCGCCGAGCGCGGTGAGTGCGGTCAGCAACTCATCCGCGCCCGGCGCCTCCGTCCCCCGGCGGCTTGCCAGCAGCAGATGCCGAACCCCGTGCCGGGTCACCAGGTGGCGGGACAGCGCGCCGGCTAACCGCCCGCTGGCCCCGGTGATCAGCACGGTGCCGTCCCCAAAAGCCGGCCCCGCCCAGGTCTTTGATGTGATCCGGTGCAGCCGGGGCAGGTAGCCGGCGCCATCCCGCACGGCTACCTGCTCCTCCCCGGTGGCGAGCGCGGCGGCCACCGCCTCGACCGGGCTGCCCTGGTCAAGATCCACCAGCACGAACCGGCCCGGGTTCTCCGCCTGCGCCGACCGGATCAGGCCCCACACCGCTGCGCCGGCCAGGTTCGGCGCGCTGTCGCCGGTCGCGCCCCGGGTGACGAACACCAGCGGGACGCGCCGCGGATCGGCGAGCCGGCGCTGGGCGGCATCCAGCGCCGCGTGCAGCGCGCCGTGGGTGTCCGCCACGACGTCGCCGGTGCCGGTCGGTACCAGGAAGACATCGTGCTCCGGCGCGCTTGCGGCCGGTGCCTCGGCGGGAACCCAGGTGAGCTCGTACAGATCGCCGCCGGAAGTGGTGGGAATGTCGCGCAGGACGAGGGATTCGACGGTGAGAATCAGCCGGCCGGCCGGGTCGGTGGCGACCAGCGTTACGGCACCGGCCGCGTCCGGGGTGAGCTGCACGCGCAGCGCCGTGGCGCCCGTCGCGTGCAGCGTCACCCCGGACCAGGAGAACGGCAACGCCACGGCGCCACCACGGTCGGCGGCGTCCAAGGCGAGCGCGTGCAGGGCCGCGTCCAGCAGAACCGGATGGATGCGGCACCGGCCTGCCGGCGTGGGAGCCGCGGCCGGCAGGAGCACGTCCACGTGGGTTGCGTTCTCGGTGCGCCAGATCCCGTGCAGTCCCCGGAAGGTGGGACCGTACCGGTATCCGCGCTCGGCTAGCCGTTCGTAGGCGTCGGTCAGGTCGACGGGTGTGGCGCCGGGCGGTGGCCACACGCCGGGCTCGGCAGCCGGGATGTCGCCGCCGGGCGAAAGCAATCCGGTGGCGTGCTCCTTCCAGGCGCCACCGGACTGTCGTGAGTGGACGGTCAGCGCCAGGCGGCCGGCGTCCCGCCGGGTGAGGTTGACCTGGAGCTGGACGGTGCCGTGCTCGGGGAGCACGACCGGGGTGAGCAGCACCAACTCGTCGAGGCGGTCGCAGCCGGCCTGGTCGCCGGCGGTGAGGGCCAGGTCCACCAGCGCCGCGGCGGGGAGCACCGGCACGCCGTCGACGGCATGGTCGGCGAGCCACGGGTGGGTGGCCAGGGACACGTCCGCGGTGAGCAGGAAACCGTTGCCGCCGGCCAGTTCCACCACCATGACGCCGAGCGGGTGGTCGCTCGCCGCAGCGGTCGGGGCGTGCAGCCAGTAGGACCGGCGCCGGAACGGGTAACCCGGGAGATCGCCCGGATCGATGCGGCTGGGGGACTGCTCCAGGATGAGGTGCGCGTTGGTGCCGGAGATGCCGAACGAGGAAACGCCGGCGCGGCGCGGGGTTCCGGTGTCCGGCCAGGGCTGCGGCTCGGTGAGCAGGGTGACCGACCCGGATGTCCAGTCCACATGCGGAGACGGCTCGGTCACGTGCAGGGTTCGCGGGAGCTTCTCGTGGCGCAGGGCCTGGACCAGCTTGATGATCCCGGCGACCCCGGCGGCGGCCTGGGTGTGGCCGAGGTTGGACTTGACCGAGCCGAGCCACAGGGGGTGGTCGCGGTCCTGGCCGTAGGTGGCGAGGAGGGCCTGCGCCTCGATGGGGTCGCCGAGTGTGGTGCCGGTGCCGTGCGCCTCCACCGCATCGATGTCCGAAGTGGACAGTCCGGCACTGGCCAGGGCCGCGCGGATCACCCGCTCCTGCGCCGGACCGTTGGGCGCGGTGAGCCCGTTGCTGGCACCGTCCTGGTTGACCGCGGAGCCCCGGATGACGGCGAGGATGCGATGCCCGTTGCGTTCCGCGTCGGAGAGGCGTTCGAGTAGCAGCAGCCCGGCGCCCTCGGACCAGCCGGTGCCGTCCGCGCTGGCCGAGAACGACCTGCACCGCCCGTCCGGGGACAACCCGCGCTGCCGGCTGAACTCCACGAACGTGGTCGGCGTCGCCATCACCGTGACCCCGCCGGCCACCGCCAGGTCGCACTCACCCGACCGCAACGCCTGCCCGG
>NZ_DASYTH010000019.1:0-3917 GCF_036002505.1 Actinophytocola sp.
TCTTCGCCCAGCCCGGTTCAGCGAAGTCGACGAAACTGGACTGGATCGACCTGCTCGTCCAGCCGCGGTGCGGCCCCCACCAGGCGCCCACGGCCGGCCAACCGCAGCCATCACCAAGGCATCCTGGCTGCGTTCCAAAACGCCGAAGCCGATGGCAGCCATGTTGAGTGCGGAGGAGTCGTCGATGTTTCTAGGTGCTGACTTGCTCGCTTGCTTATCGCCGGTGTCATGGGTTGTCGGCCAGATTCCGGATACAGGAGGCGAGAGTGTCAAGCAGTGCCTGCTGTCGTGCGGGGGTCAGGCCGGCGCACATTTTCTTCTCGATGCTGCGGACTGCCGCACTGGCCGCGTGCAGGTGATCGCGGCCGGCCTGGGTCAGCGCGGCGGGTAGTTCGCGGCCACGGGGGGCGGTTGCGGGCCGGGTGACGAGGCCGCGTCCTTCGAGGCCGTGGAGTACGACGTTCATCGATTGGCGGGTGACGAAGGCCCCGCGAGCCAGGTCGGCGTTGGACAGCCCGGGACGTTGTCCCAACAGCTCCAGGCATGCGTACTGGGGCACGGTGAGATGCAGCGGCCGCAGGACCGCGTCCATGGCGTTGCGTAGTGCCACCGCAGCCTCCTTGAGGACGTAGCCGACCGCGTTCTCCACCGGACCGACCGTGTCCTGTTGCTCCATGTCAGCATTTTGACATACCATGGCGATGTCAGGACTTTGACATATCGAGGAGGGCGTCATGACCGTCACCGGACCCGATTTCATCGCCCTGCAGGTACGCGACCTGGACCGCGCCGCCGCCTTTTACGAAGATCAGCTCGGCCTGCGCCGCGTCCCGGCAAGCCCGCCCGGCGCGATCGTGTTCGCCACCACGCCCGTCCCGTTCGCGGTACGATACCCGCTGCCCGGCATAGACCTGGACGCAGCCGACCGGCCAGGTCTGGGTGTGGCGTTGTGGCTGCACACCACGGACGCGCAGGCCCTGCACGACACGCTCGACGCCGCGGGCGTGCCGATCGTGACGCCACCCTTCGACGGCCCTTTCGTACGTACGTTCACCTTCACCGATCCCGACGGGTACGCCGTCACGATCCACGACAAGCGATGACCGCCACCACGAGTTCCTTCCGGATGCGGGCGCGCGGCCCCTTCTCGCTGATCAGCGCCGCCCGCTTCACGGAAAGCTTCCCGGCCGGCCAGGGCGGCGGCCACAACGCGCGGCTCGACCTCGCGTTCCCCGCCGAGAACGACTGGACGACCCTCGGAGCACGCGTCACCGCGGACCGGACGGAGTTGCTCGCCGGCATCGTTGCCAACCCTGGAGCGCTGCCACTCGGGCAGATCCGCAGCCAGGTCGAGCGCATCCTGTCCCTCGACGTGGACGGCACCGGCTTCCCGGCGGTGGCAGAGCGGGACCCGGTCGTGCGCGACCTGCAGGCACGCTATCCCGGCCTGCGGCCGGTGCAGTTCCACAGCCCGTACGAGGCCGCCGCCTGGACCATCATCGGACAACGCATCCGCATGACCCAAGCCGCCGGCATCAGAACCCGGATGGCGACTCAACTCGGCGACGGCATCGACTTCGGCGACCGGCAACTCCGGTCGTTTCCGGCACCCGACCGGCTCACCGCCCTCCGCGAGTTCCCCGGACTCACCAAACGCAAGATCGAGCAACTCCAGGCCCTCGGCCGGGCCGCCGGCCAAGGCCAACTCGACGCCACCGCGCTCCGCAGCCGGCCACCCGACGAAGCACTGGCACACCTGCAGACACTGCCCGGCATCGGCCCCTTTTCCGCCGAGCTGATCCTGCTGCGCGGCGCCGGCCACCCCGACGTTTTCCCCACCCAGGAGAAACGGCTGCACCGCGCCATGGCCGCCGTCTACCACATTGGCCCAAACCCGACCCAGGCCGCGCTGCAAGCCATCGCCGCCAACTGGCGCCCCTACCGCACCTGGACCGCGCTGCTGCTGCGCACATGGCTCGAGGACGTCACCCACGAGATCACTGAAGGCAGACGCGCGGACGTCCTCCCCGACGCAGGGGGTCCTGCGCTTGGCCGGGTCTCTGGCTAGGCTCGACGAGGAAGGCAGCAGTGAGGGGCGCCCCATGTCGGACGAACGCGAGAACCGGCCGCGACTCCCTCCTCGATGGTTTGTTCGGCTGGCCTGGTACACGCACCGCGGCATCTACCGCGTCACCGGCGGCCGCGTCGGTCTGTGGCGTCCGAGGAACAACCGGTGGGGCACCCTGCGACTCACCGCCACTGGGCGTCGCACGGGTAAGGAGCGAAGCGTGATCCTTGGGTACATCGAGGACGGGCCGAACCTCGTCACGCTGGCGATGAACGGCTGGGCCGACGGCGAGCCCGTGTGGTGGCTCAACCTCCAAGCGCATCCCGGAGCGAGAGTCGATCTCGCCGACCGGCCGTGCATGGTCACGGCAAGGGCCGCAGAGGGAGAGGAACGGTCACGCTTGTGGGCCAGGTGGCGGGAGATTGACACGAACTTGGACGCCCATGCGGCGCTCCGATCGTCGGAGACCGCGGTCGTGATCCTCGAGCCACAGTCCACGCCTGTCCGATGACCGCGAGGCGCGGACGTCAATCGCCGGCGTCTTCTCACCGGAGGCAGCGCAAGCAGCGAGACGACTAACGCTCATGCCGCTGATCGTGATGCGCGTGCCCACGCCGTCAGGCCGCGCTCCCCAGGCGCCGCCCCCGGCGTTACTCAGCCAGGGGCCTAGCAGTTCTTCCAGGGGGAGGTCGCTCATCAACCCGCGGACGTGCTTCCGGCTAGCGAAACCGATGCGCCCGAACGATGTGCTCGCCGAGCTGGCCCATCAGCTCCGCCAGCTTCTGCTCGGACCGGCCGGCCTCTGCGATGGCCGCAGCGCTCACCTCGTGATCCTTGGTTGCCGGCACGCAACACCGGATGATCACGATGTGGCCGGCCCCAATTCTGGGACCGAGACGTCCACCCGCACCCGCCGCGCGAAACCCCGCGCGGATTCGGTCTCGAATTACGGCCGCCCCACTAGCGGGCTCGTTTCAGCTTCACCTCAGCGACCGCGTTAGCACCGACCAGGTCGCCCGAGGAGGCATCGCCCGCCCGGAGCGTGCCCGCCGCCAGACGCTGCCGCGCGACCGCCTTCAGCACCTCCAGCTCGCCGTCATCGTGCGCCGACCCGATGTGCTCGCTGTCCCGCGACCCGCGACCCGCGACGAGTAGACGATCTGCACCGCCGTCGCCCCCGACGCCGTCTTTCACGGTGCGCACAAACGGGGACACCACCCCACCCTACGGGCCCGAATTAGTGGCACATCCACTCACGCTCACGAGCAACCCACAAGTCAGCGGGTCGAACGCGGTAAGGACCGCCGAACGTAGCACAAGTCAGGACCGCGACTTGGGGGTGATCCGGAGCCGCGGCCTGCTGCGTATATCCAACCTAGGGGCCCGCCACCACGGCTCGGAAACGGCCGCGACGACAACAGGAGGGTGAGGCGGCGATGGCGCAGTGCGGGGGCTGGTGGCCGGGCCTGCGCGCTGTTCAGCTCGGCATCACCTCACCCTGGGCGTGGAAGATCACGGTGCTCCGAGCCGCGCCCCGCCGCCCGCATCAGGTCATCTTCATCAGCCCGCACCAGGAACCCGCGGTACTCGCGCAGCGGGCGGAAATCGGTTCCACCTGGACGCTCGATCAGCACTGCTGGGGCCTGACCGTTGATAGCTACGACGGTCACCGTTGGCGGGAAAGCTGCATCGTTCGGCGGTCCGAGCGGCTGCCTGACGGAACCCCGCAGACTGACTTCCGGTTCCTCGTCTATGCCAAGGACAATGCCAAGGACAATGCCAAGGACAATTCCTCGGACAGCTTCCAGGACTTCGTGCTGCTGCTGGAGTACTCTCAGCGCAGGCCGGC
>NZ_DASYTH010000020.1:0-30894 GCF_036002505.1 Actinophytocola sp.
GACATCCCGGTTCCGGCGTGCCCAGTGCGATCATGCGGCTACTCATCGTGACCAGGAGCCCGCGTGAACACCAAGCAGAAACCGCCCTTTCCTCCGCCGCCGGCTCGGCAACCGCCTCCGAGCCATGTGCGAGAGCGCCGGTCTGAGCATGGAAGAAGCCGCCGCCCGCCTGGACAAGAGCCGCAGCTCCCTGTTCCGGATCGAGATCGGCGAAAGCCGCGCCGACGTGCATCTGGTCCGCTCGATGATGGATCTCTACGACTGCGCCGACTACGACCTTATCGAGCAAGCCCGCGAGGCCCGCCAACCCAGGTGGTATCACCAATACCCCTCGGTAGCCATGGGCTACGTGGATGTCGAGACCGAGGCGGTGGCGGTCCGTGAGTTCTGCGGACTCAATCTGCCTGGCCTGCTGCAGACGGAGCCCTACGTCCGTGCCCTCTTCGCCTGTGACTCGCTGCCGCGCACCACGAAAGAACTGAAAGATGATGTCACCGTCCGGCTGATCCGCAAACGACGGCTGATGGACGAGGACAACCCACTGGAGTTGGCGGCGATCGTGGACGAAGCTGCACTACGCCGCCGGGTCGGCGGCGGCGAGGTGATGCGCAGTCAGCTCGAACAATTGGTTGAAGCCGCCAACCTACCGACCGTGACTCTTCAGGTCTTGCCGCTGCGCAACGGGGCACACAGTTCCATGGACAGCGGATTCACCCTGCTGACCTTCCCGGAGGACTACAACCCCGAGATGCTCTACGTGTCGTACGCGACCGGGGCTCTTCACATCGAGGATGAGGCGGAGATCCAGGCAGCTAGACTGATGTTCGACCGGCTCCGGACCGAGGCGCTCAGCCCGAATGATTCGACAACGCTCATCGGGCAGTTGCGCGCGGAGTTCGACGACCGATGACGAGCGAGGCGAAGACAGTGTCCACTGTGGATCTTTCCAACCTGGCGTGGCGCAGGAGCAGCCGCAGCGGGCAGGGCAGCGGCAACAACTGCGTCGAGGTCGCCTTCATCGGGCCGGGCGTGGCGGTGCGCGACTCGAAGAACCCGACCGCCGGCACCCTCACCTTCCCGGCAGGCGGCTGGACTTCCTTGCTCCACACCAACTCATGAAGAAGGGGCGCCCGGCCGGAGCGCCCCTTCCGCAACACCGTGGCATCTCTAGTGACTCGACCGAAGCGGAGCCACCAGAGCCAGGACGGCCAGCTGGCCGATGATCGTGGTGGTCGTCGCCCACACCGGAAAGCCTCCCGGCACCACGACGAACGTCAGCGCCGGACCGGCGATCGCGCCGATCACCACGAGCACACAGGCAACCATCCGAAGCAGCGAGACCAACTGCCGAGGAGCGGCAGCAATCTCCACCTTCACAGCCTTTTCGATCGCCACCCGTGCCTGGTGGGTGGGCTCCTCATCCGAGCCCTCTGACGGCACACCCATCTGGGTGTCCTTTCCTCCCCAGACCAGTGAGCCCACGGCGTAAGCCCATCGCGCTGGGGGACCTCTGCGCTCCCTCACACGCGGGAACACCGCCAATGCCGCGCGAGAGCCACAACCGCACCCGGGCAAGCCCTCATGTCCAGCCCGAATACGGTCCTCGCGCCCAGCGCCAGCCCACGCGCAGAGAAACAGAGGTCAGGTCTCTTGATCTCCTCTCGACTCTTCGTAGAGCATACCGCGTCGATGGCTGTCGCGCATCGAAAAGATGTCAAAATGATGGCTCTGTGCGAGAATGGTCCGAAAGCGCAAGGAACAGAAGGGCACACAGTGTCGTCAGCTGACGAGGTACCGGTCCGTCCCGCCACGGCTGATCGCATCACCGTCGCCTTGATCACCGAGGCGGCGGAGGCGATGAGCAAGGTCCAGGCACGGACGGGACTGAAGAAGGTCGACATCGTCAACCGTGCGTTGGCGATCTACGAGTTCATCGACGCCGAGCTGCGTGCCGGCAACCAGGTTCTCCTCCGCAGCCCGGAAGGCCGAGAGCAACTGGTCAAGATCTTCTAGCGGCCAGTGGCGCCCGCACCATTGAGGTGGCATGCCGTGCATCCGCGGGATGCGGATACCGGTCACGAAGGTCATTGCCATGGTGGCGAACGGCATGAGCACCGATGAGATCGCCGGATCTGACGCCTGAGGACATCGCCGAGGCCTTGCGATATGCGGCGGAGGCACTCCACATGAGATTTCTGGTCGACATCAACCTCTCGTTCAAGATCGCACGGCCTCGAGTCGTTGCTGGAACGTACAACTCAATTGCCCGGACGTAAGACTCAGTTGCCTGACGGTACGACTCGCCGAAGGCCGGGACTTACCCTCGGCGAGTCGTACGTTCCAGCAAGTGAGTTCGACGCTCGGGCAACTGAGTTGGACACTCCAGCAACTGAGTTGTGGTTTGAACCCGTATTACGGCTAGTCGTCTGGCCATTGGGCAAGGACAGTGACGGTGCCGGGGTCTACTTCGGTGAAGCCGGCGTCGCGGACGGCTACGACCTGGTGTTTTTGCCAGGCGGTGGCGGGGTCGGGGCCGGGGTGCAACGCCGTCCAGCGGTCCAGGGCGGGAGTTCGGACGGCGCAGCGATAGTCCTTTGTGGACCAGGTGGTGAGGGCGTCGTCCTGGTTGTTGGCGTGGAGGAGGGCGGCCAGCAACATTGTGGCGTGGCCGACCTGGGCGGCGGCTTTGCCGGCGGTCATGTCGATGGTGGGGTTGAGCCACAGCACCGGGACGTCGGGTGGTGCGGGGCCGGGGTCATCGGTTTCCAGTTCGCTGCCGGAGATTTGGAGCCGGGTGACCTCTTTGGGGGCTTCGACGACGCGGGTGGGGACCAGGGCGCGGGCTTCGGCGTCGTTCACCGTGATGGTGATGCCGGGGAGGTCTTGGACGGCTTGCCAATGGGTACCGCGGGCGCGGCGGGCTACTTTGCGGATGCGGGAGTCGAGCCAGCTGGTGACGGCGTCGTGCCATTCGCCTTCGGGGGAGGTGCGGGGGTCGAGGCAGACGGCGAGCGCGGCCGCGGCGGCGGCTTCCAGGAGTGCCGTGCGGGGTGGGGGATCCGTGCGTTCGATCCGGAGGATCACCGGCATGGCGCGGACTTCGGACCAGTTCTCGTCGGTGGTGTCGGCGGTGGCGGTGGCCGGGAGGGCGAGCCAGGTGGCGTAGCGGGCGGCCAGGGGTTCGAGGACCGCGGGGTTCATGGGCGGGTGGGGCCGAGGCCGTCGGCGGCGTCGGCGGCTTCGACTTCGGCGCGGGTGACGCCGAGGATGAAGAGGACGACGTCGAGGTAGGGGTGGGACAGCGCCGTGTCGGCGACCTCGCGGAGGGCGGGTTTGGCGTTGAAGGCGACGCCGAGGCCGGCGGTGGAGAGCATGTCGATGTCGTTGGCGCCGTCGCCGATGGCGACACACTGGGCGAGGGGGACGCCGAACATGGCGGCGAACTGGCGAAGGGCGGCGGCCTTGCCGGGGCGGTCGACGATGCCGCCGAGCACCCGGCCGGTGAGGGTGCCGTCGACGATCTCGAGCTCGTTGGCGGCGCTGAAGTCGAGGCCGAGGTCGTCGACGAGGCGGTCGATGACGCGGGTGAAGCCGCCGGACACCACGCCGCAGCGGAAGCCGAGGCGTTTCAGGGTGCGGATCGTGGTGCGGGCGCCCGGGGTGAGGGTGAGCGAGTCGGCGACCTCGTCGAGCACGGACTCGGGTGCGCCGGCGAGGAGGGCGACCCGGCGTTCCAGGGCCTGGGTGAAGTCGACCTCGCCGCGCATGGCCGCCTCGGTGATCTCGCGGACCTGGACCTCGGCGCCGACCCGGGCCGCCAGCATCTCGATGACCTCGCCCTGCACCAGGGTCGAGTCGACGTCGAAGACGACGAGCCGCTTGGCGCGCCGGGTGAGGCCTTCGCGTTCCACCGCGATGTCCAGGCCGATCCGGGAGGACACCTCGGCCAGGGCGGAGCGCAGCTCAGCGTCGGCGGTCTGGGTGTCCTGGGAGACCGACACCCGCAGCTCCAGGCCGGTCACCGGGTAGTCGGCGACCCGCCGGATCGCGTCGATGTTCACCGACAGCGCCGCCAGCCGCCGCGCCACTTCGGTGAACCCGCGGGCGGTGACCGGCTGGCCGAGAACGATCAGCACGTGGCTGGAGCCGACCCGCGACGGCGACACCGGGTCGGCGCCCACCTCCACCTCGACCCGCATGGTCACCGTCGCCATCGCCTGCTCGATCGCCTCCTGCAGGCCCTCGGGGTCGTGGGCGGTGCCGACCAGCACGCCCAGCACGAGCTGGCCGCGGATCACCACCTGCTCGACGTCGAGGATGTCCACGCCGTGCCGGGTGAGGACGGCGAACAGCACCGACGAGACGCCGGGCTTGTCCGGGCCGGTGACGGTGATGAGAACGGGTGTGGTGGTCGGCGTGCCGCGAGCTACCACGTTCTCGCCCAGCACTCGACCAAACCCGTCCCCGAACCTGCTACCCAGCTGCACGAAAGCGAGACACAGCTACACGAAAGCGAGACACGACTACGTGAACGCGGGACACAGCTACGCGAGGGCGGGACACGCCGAAGTGGAGAGGTGGCAACGCCGGGCGTGTCTCGCGTTCGGGGAGCCGTGTTCCGAGTTGGCGTAGTCATGTTGCGCCTTCCGGGAGCCGGCAGCATGGTCAGTTGGGTCTGGTCGGATCGCCTTGGGAGATCTCGTCCGGGTTGACCACGCCGGCGAGCACCTCGGACGGCGCCGGCCTGGTCCGGCCGTTGGCGTGCGCGAACGGGCCGGTGTACTTGTCGGCCTCCCACTGCTCCACCATGTGCGGGTAGTGCAGGTCGAACGCCGGGCGCTCGGAGCGGATCCGCGGCAGCTCCTTGAAGTTGTGCCGCGGCGGCGGCGTCGGGGTGGCCCACTCGAGCGAGGAGCCGTAGCCCCAGGGGTCGTCGGCGTCGGTGGTCTCGCCGTACCGGTAGCTCTTGAACACGTTGTAGATGAACGGAAGCGTCGACGCGCCGAGGATGTACGCGCCGATCGTGGAGATCGTGTTCAGCGTGGTGAAGCCGTCCGACGCCAGGTAGTCGATGTAGCGGCGCGGCATGCCCTCGTTGCCGACCCAGTGCTGCACCAGGAACGTGCCGTGGAAGCCCAGGAACGTCAGCCAGAAGTGCAGCTTGCCGAGCTTCTCGTCGAGGAACCGCCCGGTGAACTTCGGGAACCAGAAGTAGATGCCGGCGAAGGTGGCGAACACGATCGTGCCGTACAGCACGTAGTGGAAGTGCGCCACCACGAAGTAGGTGTCCGCGACGTGGAAGTCGATGGCCGGGGCGGCGAGCAGGATGCCGGTGAGGCCGCCGAACAGGAACGTCACCAGGAAGCCGACGCTGAACAGCATCGGGGTCTCGAACGTGAGCTGGCCCTTCCACATGGTGCCGATCCAGTTGAAGAACTTCACCCCGGTCGGGATCGCGATGAGGAAGGTCATGAACGAGAAGAACGGCAGCAGCACGGCGCCGGTGGCGTACATGTGGTGCGCCCACACAGCCATCGAGAGGGCGGCGATGCCCAGGGTTGCATAGACCAGGCCGCGGTAGCCGAACAGCGGCTTGCGGCTGAACACCGGGAGGATCTCGCTGACGATGCCGAAGAACGGCAGCGCGACGATGTACACCTCGGGGTGGCCGAAGAACCAGAACAGGTGCTGCCACAGGATGGCGCCCCCGTTGGCCGGGTCGAACACGTGCGCACCGAACTGCCGGTCGGCGAGGAGCGCCAGCAGCGCCGCGGCCAGGATCGGGAACGCGATCAGCACCAGGAGACTGGTGATCAGGATGTTCCAGGTGAAGATCGGCATCCGGAACATCGTCATGCCGGGCGCGCGCAGGCAGATCACCGTGGTCATCATGTTCACGCCGCCGAGGATGGTGCCGAGACCCGACAGCACCAGGCCGACGATCCACAGGTCGGCGCCGACGCCCGGCGAGTGCACCTTGTCCGACAGCGGGGTGTAGGCGAACCAGCCGAAGTCCGCGGCGCCGCCGGGGGTCAGGAAGCCGGACATCACGATGATGCCGCCGAACGCGAACAGCCAGAAGGCCAGCGCGTTGAGCCGCGGGAAGGCCACGTCCGGGGCGCCGATCTGGATCGGCAGCACGAGGTTGGCGAACCCGAACAGGATCGGCGTCGCGTACAGCAGCAGCATGATCGTGCCGTGCATGGTGAACAGCTGGTTGTACTGCTCGGGGCTGAGCACCTGCTGGCCCGGGCGGGCCAGCTCGGTGCGCATCAGCATGGCCATCGCGCCGCCCGCCATGAAGAAGCAGAGTGACGTGACCGTGTACATGATGCCGATCTGCTTGGGGTCCGTCGTCCAGAACAGCTTCAGCAGGGACGAACCCTTGACCGTCTCGCGCGCCGGGTACGGTCGCGTGGCGATCGGCTTGGGGGCTACTGCCGTCACTCCTGCCTCCTGTTGCTGCTGAGCCGGGCTCCGAAGGGATGGTAGCCGGCACCGGGGAGGCCGGCGCGCCTGGGCCGGCGCGTCGCGAGTCACACTCTACGCCGGTTCTCGCCCAGGTCACGGCACATGCGATGATCGAGACGATGGGGACGGAACGGGCGGTGGCAGCCGCCGTCGCAGTGGCTCGCCGGTACCGAGTGCGGTGTGCCGACCCGGTGGTTATGCACAACGGCAGCAATGTGTTTGGTACACCTGAGACCCGCGCCGGTGGCCGGGCGGATGCTCGGTGAGCTGCACGCGACGCTGCGGGACTACCCCGGCGAGCTGCCGGTGGACGGCCCGGTGTCGGACCTGCGCCAGGTGTTCGACCTGCTGGAGCGGCATGAAGTGGTGCCGGTCGGCGAGGTGGACGGGTGGCGGGCGGAGCTCGCCGAGTTGGTGGTCGCCATCGAGGGTCTGCCGGGTCAGGCGCTGCACGGCGACGCGCATCCGTGAACCTGCTGGTGACACCGGACGGGTTCGTGTGGAACGACTTCGAGGACACGTGGCGGGGTCCGGTCGCGTGGGACCTGGCGTGCCTGGCGAACTCCAAGACGGTGAACGGGCGCGCCGGGCTGGCCGCCTACCCCTCGTCACCGCCGGCCGCGGAGATCGAGCTGCTTGGCGGCAGCACAGCGGCGGCTGTTCACGGCATGCTGGCCGGCGTTCCTGGGCTGGGCGCGCCGGGTTCACGGCCTGGGTACGACGGCGTACTGACGCAGGCAGAGGTCGGGGTAGGTGACCGGCCCGCGGGGACCGGGGACCTTGTCGATGTTGATGCCGGTCTCCGGGACGCCGAGGAGCTTGAACCCGTCGAGCAGGCGGGTGGTGGTGTTCCAGAAGACGCCGGTGCCGGTGTAGGCGGCCATGAACGCGTCGGCTGCCTGGGGGTTCGCGGTGACGATGGTGGCGGCGAGGCCGGAGGTCTCCTCGTTGGCGGTGCGGGCGGCGTGGGTGAGGTCGTCGACGGGGGCGATGGTGACGGTGGACTCGCGGTCGGCGTCGAGGGCCCACTCGTAGCCGAGGGCGTGGTCGTGCGGCGGGAGCGACGGGCGGATGTCGAGGCTGCGCAGGGTGTCGAGGATTCCGGGAAGTGCGGAGTCGTACACGTTGCGGTGGATGAGCAGCAGGTTGAGGCGGTTGCACACGCCGAGGCGGTCGAGACCGCGGGCGACGAGGTCGCGGGCCAGGTCGAGGTCGGCGTCGGCATCGAGGTAGAGGACGCCGCCGCCGTCGGCGTGGGCGAGAGTGCGCACGCCGTGCTGGGCGGCGAGGCGGCCGAGCTCGCGGGTGCTGTCGCCGCTGCCGCGGAGGATGACCAGCGGCACCAGGTGCGGCAGCTGGACGAGGGCGCCGGCCGCCGCCCGGTCCGCGCTGGGCACCAGCTGGATCGCGTCCGGGTCGATGTCCACATCGGACAGCGCAGGCGCGATGACCGCATCGGTGAGCACGGTGGCCGAGCGGAGTGCCGCCGAACCGGTGCGCAGCACGCCGGCGTTGCGGGACTTCACGAGCTGGGAGGCGACGTCGACGGTGACGTTCGGGCGGGCCTCGTAGTTGGCGCCGATCACGCCGACCGGGCGGCGGCGCTCGAGCAGCCGCAGGCCGCCGGGCAACTCGCCCAGCTCGGTCTCGCGAACCGGATGCGGCGCGGCGGCCAGCAGGCGCAGTTGCTCGGCCATGTCCACCAGGCGCTGCTCGGTGATCCGCAGCCGGTCCAGCAGGCCCGAGCTCATCCCGTCGCGTTGCGCGGCCTCGACGTCCTCGGCGTTGGCCTGGAGGACGGTCTGCCGGGCCGAGGAAAGCCGCGCGGCCATCTCACCGAGCGCCGCGTCGACCGCCTCATCGGGAGCAGCGGCCAGCGCCGGCGCGGCCTTCTTCGCGGCAACGGCACACGCGGCGACGGCGTCCATGACGGTGGTGTCCAGCACGGTCATGGTGCGAGCCTAGACCGGCGGTCACCAGGCCAGCGCGGCCGTCACCGACCGGGCAAATTCCCGAACGGCGAGCGCTCCGGGCGTGTCTCGCGTTCGGGTAGCCGAGTTACGCGTCCGCGTAGCCGTGTGACGCGTTCGCGTAGGTGTGTCACGCGTTCGTGTCGCCCAATGTGGCCGCATACAGCGGTTCCCTCGTCTGCATCACACGCTCGCGGAAAGTAGGGATTACGGATGCTTGACGCACTGACCACGTCGACCGGGCGGCCAAGTATCTGCACGAGGCCTTCCTTGCGGCCGAAGTAGGCGCCGAAGTGGTCGAACCCGGGCCGGGTGTCGAACTCCGCGAGCACATCGACATCGCTGGAGTCGGTGTCGAACGACTCGCTGACGGCTGAGCCGAACAGGTCGAGGCGGCGGACGCCCAGCCGACGGCACAGGCCCCCGATCTCCGGCAGCCGAGCCTCGATCATCGCGTGCATGAATGTTTTGGCCGGGCTTATTTCACTTCGATGGTGTCGGCGGAGCCGGTGTACATTTCGTCGATTTCGTGTTGGTACTTCTCGGCGATGGGTTTGCGGCGGAGTTTGAGGGTTGGGGTGAGTTCGTCGCCGCCGGGTTCCCAGGTGGTGGGGAGGATGCGGAAGCGTTTGATCTGTTCGACGCGGGCGAGCTTCTCGTTGCCGGCTTTGACGCCGGCGAGGACGGTGGCGCGGATCTCGGGGTGGGTGGCGAGGGCGGCTGGGGACGTTTCAGTCAGGCCGTGGCGGGTGGCCAGGGCGGCGGCGGCTTCGGGGTCGAGGACGACCAGGGCGGAGACGAACGGGCGGGCGTCGCCGATGGCCACGACCGGGCCGACCAGGGAGCAGTTTGCCTTGACCGCGTTCTCGATGTTGGCCGGGGACATGTTCTTGCCGGCCTGGTTGATGATCAGTTCCTTCTTCCGGTCGACGATCTTGACGTAGCCGTCGGCGTCGATGGTGGCGATGTCTCCCGTGTGCAGCCAGCCGTCGGGATCGATGGCCTCGGCGGTCTTCGCCGGGTCGTTGCGGTAGCCGCGCATCACGGTCGGGCCGCGGACCAGCAGCTCGTCGTCCGCGGCCAGCGTGACCTCGGTGCCGGGGACCACGGGGCCGACCGTGCCGAGCTTGACCGCGCCGGGCGCGTTGGACGTGGACATGCCGGCGGTCTCGGACATCCCCCACAGCTCGTACATCGACAGGCCGAGGCCCCAGAAGTACTCGAGCGTCTCCGGCGCGATCGGCGCGGCGCTGGACAGGCAGATCTGGGCGCGGTCGAGGCCGAGGCGGTGCCGCAGCTTGGACAGCACGAGCGTGTCGGCGATCCGGTACTGCACCGCCAGCGGCGCCGGAACAGGCCGGCCGGCAAGCGTGCACCGCGCGACCCGGGCGCCGACGCCGATGGCCCAGCGGGCGATGTTCCGCTTGACCGGGCTGGGCTCGGCGGCGAGCCCGGTCTCGATGGCGGACTTGGCCTTCTCCCACACCCGCGGCACCCCGAAGAACAGGTGCGGCCGGGTGTCGGGCAGCGTCGCCGCGATCTTGCGCGGGTCGTCCAGGCACGTGGTCACCGCGCCGAACAGCATCATCGAGTAGTGCGAGGTGACCCGGTCGGCGATGTGCGCGGCCGGCAGGTAGGACAGGATCTGCCAGCCCGCCTCGAGGTGGTAGATGGCCTCGATGGCCTTCCCCTCGGCGGTCAGGTTGTGGTGGGTGAGCTCGACGCCCTTCGGCGGCCCGGTGGTGCCGGAGGTGTAGATGATCGTGGCCAGGTCCGTGGGCTCGACCGCGCGCCAGGACGCCTCGAAGTCGAAGTCCGCGGAGCCGCCGGCCTCCAGCTCGTCGAGCGTGATCGCGCCCTCGGCCGGCCCGTCCACGCAGACGATCTTCTCGATGCCGCTGACCTCGCGGATCTTCGGCAGGAACGCCCGCTCGGTGATGGCCACGGTGCTGCCGGCGTTGCCGACCAGGTAGGCGATCTGCTCCGGCGAGGACGTGTTGTACACCGAGTACGGGGCGGCGCCGAGGTGCAGCGCGGCGGTGTCGCAGAGGTGGAACTCGGGCCGGTTGACCAGCATCAGCGCCACCGTGTCGCCCCGGCCGACGCCGAGCGCGGCCAGCCCCGCGGCGATCGTGCGCACCCGCTCGCCGTACTGCCGCCAGGTGATCGAGATCCGGTCCCCGGGCGTGCGCAGCGCCACCGTGTCCGGGGCGACCGCGATGCGCGCCTGGAAGGCGTCACACAGGGTGATCGACGTGTCCGCTGCACCGCTCATGCTCATCTCCACCGTGCGCCGCCGGAATGTGCCGAGATCGTAAAACCATCTTTACGGCTCGTCCACGGCCGCGCACCCGCCCCGATGCTGTCCACCGGCTACGCAGCGAAGCGGTCGTACCGCGACAGGTGGCGGAAGTGCCGCTGCAGGTACACCAGCGGGTCGCCGGGCCCGGTCCGCACCCGCACCACCTCGGCCAGCAGCATCACGTGGTCGCCGGCCGGAACCACCGACGTGGTGCGGCATTCCAGGCGCACGGCGACGTCGCAGAGCAGCGGCACGTCGTCGTAGCCACGCTCGACGGCGAGGTCGGTGAAGTCGGCGTCCCGGCAGGCGAACCGGTTGGCCAGGTCCTCCTGACCCTCGCGGAGCACGTGCACGGCGAAGCTGTCCGCGGCGGCGAACACCGGGCGGCACTCGTGCTCCCGGTCGAGGCAGACCGAGACCAGCGGCGGCCGCATGGACACCGCGGCGAACGAGTCGGCCGTACAGCCCCACCACCAGCCGGACTGGTCGGCCGTGGTGATCACGGCGATGCCGGTCGGCCAGTGCTCCATCGCGTCGCGCACCGAACCCGGGTAGACCGTGGACATCATGAAGCCACCGCCCGCCGGGGCAGTTCGGGCGGGAACTGCGCGCCGGGCGCGTAGCAGTGGCTCGCGGCGTGCCGCTCCACCTCCCGGGCCAGCACCACCGGATCCTGGCTGGCGCAGAACACCTGGGTGGCGCCGGCCCACACCGCGGCGTTGAGATGCGCCGGGTGGAAGGTCGGCATCCCGTTGACCGCCACGGCGTTCTCGGTCAGCCCGTGCGCGGCGCCGATCGTGGCGGCGTCCACCTTGACGCGGTGATGGGTCAGCCCGGAGTGGCCGGTCGGGCCGCCGCCGAACATGATCGCGCCGAGCTCGTTCTCGTCCCGGTCGCGCGGCTCGACCAGCAGGTCGCCCCGGCCGGCCAGGTCGGTGCAACTCGGTACGCCGGCGGCGCCCGGCTCGTCGAGCAGCAGCACGTGCTCGAGGCCGGTGAGCACCGGCCGGACCCGCTCGTACATGGTGCGGTTCAGCACCGCGGCCCGGGCCGACACCGACTCGAGCAGCCGCTCGAGCACCTCGGCGCCGAGCCGCGGATTGACCGGCGCGACCACGTTTCCGCTGCGCAGCACGGCGTAGTAGGCGACCGGGAAGCCGGCGCCGAGCACCGCGGACAGCGCGACGACCGAGCCCTCACCGCCGAGCAGGTCGCGGATCCCGGACGCCAGCCGGGAGATCCTCCGGTCCAGCTCGGCGAAGCTGACCGGGCCGGCCGCGGAGTGCAGCGCGGTGCGGTTCGGCCAGGCCCGTGCCGCCAGCTGGGGCAGCACGTCGACCGAACCGACCGGGAGCCCCGCATGGGCCGGAGCCGGTAGCGGTAACCGCGCCACGTTCTGGTAGGTACCCATTTCTCACTTCCCCAGTGGACGCCTCGTCAGGCGGCGCCCTCGACCCAGGTGGGGCGGCGGGCCTCGGCGAACCCCTTGGCCCGGCCGAGGGTGCTCAGGCTGATCGTGCGCAGCACCTCCCGCACGGCCGCCCTGGCATCCTCCACAGTGGACTGTTCGCCGAGCAGCTCGGTGAACCGCTCGCGGTGCAGGAGAACGGTGTTGTGGGCGGTGGCCCGTACCCCGTGCCCGTGCGCGGCCACCGTGAACGTGCCGGTGTGCGCCCGCATGATCGCCGGTGGCCTGGTCATCTTGTACACGATGCGCATCTCGGGGAAGCAGACCCGGACGGTGCTGGTGGCGTGCAGCGAGCCGTTCGGCAGCCGGATCTGGGCCTCGAGGTGCTGGATGTCGAACACTTCCTCGTCGACGGTCAACCGGTGCACGTGCGGCAGCCGCTGCGGCCAGTCGTGGGCGCGGGCCAGGAACTCGTACACGTCGCCGGCATCGCCGTCGATGTCCACGCTGTCCGTGCCGGAGACCCAGAGCCGGTCGAGGTCGCCGTCCAGCTCGGCGACCTCACGCAGGGCGGTGAGCATCGCGACGCTGCTCTGCTCGACGGCCAGGCCGGCGCACTCCGCCGCCGTGGCGTCGTCGCCGGCCACCCGGTAGTAGTGGTCGAGCGCGACCAGCGAGCCGTTTCCCTTGGGCAGCACCAGCCACACGCCGCCCATCGAGGTGATCGGCTCCGGCGCCTCGTCGTGCCGGAACCGTAGCTGCAGGCGGTGCGCGCTGGCCTCGCGGTGCGAGACGTAGCTCTGCACCTGGCCGTCGATCAGCTCCCACAACCGGACCGTCTCGGTGCCGCCGCTGAACGACAGGTGCTCGGCGGACACCACGAGGTCGAAGACCTGCGGCCACCGGTGCGCGTCCGTGATCAGCTGGAAGACCCGCTTCGGAGGCGCGGCCACCCGGACCGTGTGCCGTGCGGTTCGGATCCTCAGCTCCGCCATGGTCGTCGCTCCGTTCCGTTGGTGAGCGCCGCTGTGGCTATCCGGTGATTTTGCTCACCGGCGCTGGAGGCGTCCTCGAAGACCGCTGGGCACATAGGGACTTGCGTCGCCTTCCGGTACAGCTCGCGCATCAGCGGGTCGCGCACCTTGCCCCGGCTGAAGTGCGCGCCGAACCGTTCCCGGTAGACCCGGAACCACCGGGCGTCGCCGTGCAGGAACAGCACGTCGTGCGGGGCCATCCGGCGCACCGCGAACAAGCCGATGGGCGAGCGGGAAACCCGGAACCCGGGGTTGCGCACCGCCCGCTCGTCGCAGGCCGGGTGGAACTGACCGACCATCAGCCCGCGGCTGACGGCGATCTCCTTGAGCCGCTCATAGATCTCGTCCATGATCACCCAACCGTCCTGGCCGGTGTCCGGCAGCGCGACGATCAAACTCGCCAGCGACGTGCCAGCCCGGCCGACCGGCGGCGCGGTTCGGTCGAACGCGTCAAGTTCGTTGTCCAGCAACGTGATCAGTTCGTCCGGGTCCCGTCCGTCGACGCCGTAGTGGAAGCTGAACCGCACCGCGTCGTCGCTCAGCGCGGCCGGCACGAACGGGCACACCGGGCCGGACCGGCCGATGTGCGGCAACGGCTCGCTCACATACCGGTGCAGCCAGTGCACCACAGTGGACAGATCGCGCTGTAATCGCTCATCGTTGCCACGGTCGGGAAAGACCGTGACATGGGCGGCGGTCGTGGTGGGCACGCGATCCCCCGTTCGCTCGGCGCTGCCGGAACGAGCCCGACGGTGATCAACGCGCATGGTGATCGGCTCGAATCCGTGTGAACGTCCACACCTGCCGGATTGACCCCGGGTTTAGTCAGCCTTGAGGGACGCTCCGCATGCTGCGGGTCTGTGGAAGGAGAAACCATGGGCCGAGCACGCCGCCGCACGTTGCTGACCGTGGACACGGGCTCCGAGCGCGGTGAGCCCACGCGGTTCTACCGGCTCGTGGTCGCCGGCCCCGACACCGAGTCGGTGCGCGAGGACCTCCTCGTCCCGGACGGTGAGGAGCTGCGCACCCGGCACAGCACGCTGGACGACGCGGCCTAATGCCCTGAAGGCCGCCTTCGAGGCGTTCAACGTCCCGAAGGCCGCCTTCAGGGCATTGCCACCCCGCTCAAGCAACCGTCCAGGTGTCCTTGCCGCGGAGGAGGGCCTGCAGGTCGGGTGGACGGGTGGCGGCGGCTTCGGCGAGTTGGGCGCGGGCCTGGTCGTCGTAGGTGGGACGGGTGACGTTGCGGAAGATGCCGGTGACCGTGTGCGAGAGGTCCTGGGTGGACAGGCGGGAGAGGGCGAAGGCGTAGCTGGGGTCGTCCAGGGTGGCATCGTGTTTGATGACGGCGTCGTCGCCGACGTCGTCGATGCGGGCGACGTCGAGGCCGGCGAGGCCGCTGCGGACGACACCGTATTCCTCGTTGGGGCCGAACCGGATGGGCTGGCCGTGGCTGAGCGGGATGAGGCGGTGCTCGCGTTCTCCTTGGTCTTTCAGGACATCGAAGGCGCCGTCGTTGAAGATGGGGCAGTTCTGGTAGATCTCGACGAAGGCGCTGCCCCGGTGGGTGGCGGCGGCGGTGAGGATCTCGGTGAGCTGGGCGCGGTCGGAGTCGAGGGTGCGGGCGACGAACGTGGCGTCCGCGCCGAGGGCGAGGGAGACCGGGTTGAAGGGGTGGTCGAGGGAGCCCATCGGGGTGGACTTGGTGACCTTGCCGGGTTCCGAGGTGGGTGAGTACTGGCCCTTGGTCAGCCCGTAGATCCGGTTGTTGAACAGCAGGATCTTGAGGTTCACGTTGCGCCGCAGGGTGTGGATCAGGTGGTTGCCGCCGATCGACAACGCGTCGCCGTCTCCGGTGACCACCCAGACGGACAGGTCCGGGCGGGCCACGGCGAGGCCGGTGGCGATCGCCGGGGCGCGGCCGTGGATGGAGTGCATGCCGTACGTGTTGAGGTAGTACGGAAACCGCGAGGAGCAGCCGATGCCGGAGATGAACACGATGTTCTCGCGACGCAGGCCCAGGGTCGGCAGGAAGCTCTGCACGATGCTGAGCACCACGTAGTCCCCGCAGCCGGGGCACCAGCGGACCTCCTGGTCGGACTTGTAGTCCTTGATGGACTGCTTGTCGTCGCTCGTCGGGACCCCGGCCAGGCCGGGCATTCCGAGGTCGGTGGCCGTCATGCTGTGCCCTCCAGCTCGGGAATGTTGGCCGATGTCGTGGGTCGCCTCAGGCGGTGGGTCACCGGACCACTCCTCGGGCAGACCTCGTTCCTCGGCCTACCCTCGTCGCGGTAGGCCAACTCCCTCGCCCGGCATTCCGCAAGCTTCATGCCGCCATCCCCTCCTCGAATACCGAGCGCAGCTCGTCGGCCCGGAACGGCGCGCCGGCCACCTTGGTGTGGGACACCACGTCCACGAGGTAGCGGGCACGCAGCAGCAGGGCGAGCTGGCCGAGGTTCATCTCCGGCACGACGACGCGCCGGTAGCGACGCAGCACCTCGCCGAGGTTGCGCGGGAACGGGTTGAGGTGCCGCAGGTGTGCCTGCGCGATCCGGTGGCCCGCGCGGCGCACCCGGCGACAGGCCGCGCCGATCGGGCCGTAGGTGGATCCCCAGCCCAGCACCAGAATGTCCGCGCTGCCGGACGGGTCGTCGACGATCAGATCCGGCACCGTGATTCCGTCTACTTTGGACTGCCGGAGCCGGACCATGCGGTCGTGGTTGTCCGGGTCGTAGGAGATGTCGCCGGTGCCGTCGGCCTTCTCCAGCCCGCCGATCCGGTGCTGCAGGCCGGGTGTGCCGGGGATCGCCCACTCGCGGGCGAGCGTCTCCGGGTCGCGGACGTAGGGCCAGTGCACGTCCGGGCCGTTCGGCTCGGTGGCGAACGTGACGCTGAGGTCCGGCAACGAGTCCACGTCGGGGATGAGCCACGGCTCCGAGCCGTTGGCCAGGTACCCGTCGGAGAGCAGCAGGACCGGGGTGCGGTAGGTGAGCGCGATCCGGGCGGCGTCGAGGGCGATGCCGAAGCAGTCGGCCGGCGACCGCGGCGCGAGGATGGGCACCGGGCATTCGCCGTTGCGGCCGAACATGGCCTGCAGCAGGTCGGCCTGCTCGGTCTTGGTCGGCAGGCCGGTGGACGGGCCGCCACGCTGCACGTCGATCACCAGCAGCGGCAGCTCGGTCATCACCGCGAGGCCGATGGTCTCCGACTTGAGGGTGAGGCCGGGGCCGGACGTGGAGGTGACGCCGAGCGCGCCGCCGAATGAGGCGCCGAGGGCCGCGCACACCCCGGCGATCTCATCCTCGGCCTGGATGGTGGTGACGCCGAAGTTCTTGTGCCGGCTCAGCTCGTGCAGGATGTCGCTGGCCGGCGTGATCGGGTACGAGCCGAGCACCACCGGCCGGCCGGACCGGCGCGCGGCGGCCACGATCCCGTACGACAGCGCGGTGTTCCCGGTGATCTGCCGGTAGGTGCCGGACGGGAGCGCGGCGGGCGCGACCTCGTAGGTGACGGCGAAGGACTCGGTGGTCTCGCCGTAGTTCCAGCCGGCCCGGAACGCCAGGACGTTGGCCTCGGCGATGTCCGGCTTGCGGGCGAACTTCTCCCGCAGGAACCGCTCGGTGCCCTCGGTGGGCCGGTTGTACATCCAGGACAGCAGGCCCAGGGCGAACATGTTCTTGGACCGCTCGGCGTCCTTCTTGGACAGCCCGGTGCCGGCGAGCGCGCCCTGGGTCAGGGTGGCCATCGCCACCTCGTGCACCTGGAAGCGGTCGAGCGAACCGTCCTCGAGCGGGTTGCCGGCGTAGCCGACCTTGCTCAGGTTGCGCGGGGTGAACTCGTCGGTGTTGACGATGATGACGCCGCCCGGCGGCAGGTCGGCCACGTTGGACTTGAGCGCCGCGGGGTTCATCACGACCAGCACGTCCGGCCGGTCCCCCGGGGTGAGGATGTCGTGGTCGGCGAAATGGAGCTGGAAGCTCGACACGCCGGGGAGGGTGCCGGCGGGTGCGCGGATCTCGGCGGGGAAGTTCGGCAGGGTGGCGAGGTCGTTGCCGAACGCGGCGGCCTCGGAGGTGAACCTGTCACCGGTCAACTGCATGCCGTCACCGGAGTCGCCGGCGAACCTGATCACCACCCGGTCGATCCTGACCGGTTCACCCGCGGTCACGTCTGCGGCCTCCTCTTGATCCCGAAAAGCTCAGAATGCGCGACCCGACCCGGACTGTGGACAAGCCCGGCTGGAGAACGGCTGGTTGTCGGACCCCTGGGGTAGCGTCCGCGGCGTGGTCACCATCGATGACGTTCGCGCGGTCGCGCTGGCGCTGCCCAGGGCGTATGAGGCGCTGGTCCGCGACCGGGTGAAGTTCCGGGTCGGGCAGATCGTGTTCGCGGCGTTCTCCCGCGATGAGACGATCATGGGATTCGGGTTTCCCCGGGAGGAGCGCGCCGGGCTGATCGCCAGTGACCCGGAGAAGTTCCTGCCGCCGCTGCCCGCCGACGAGCGCTACCAGTGGGTGCGGGTGCGACTGGCCCTGCTCGACGCGGACGAGATGCGCGAGCTCATCACCGACGCCTGGCGGATGTGCGTGCCGAAGAAGGTCGCCGCCGAGTACGACAGCGGTATCGGCGCGGTGAAGGACGGGCGTTAGGCGGCCACGACGATGGCGCGGATGGTCCCACCGGCGGCGTAGGGGCGGATCGGGTGGCCGAAGGCGCCGCGCGGGGTGGGTGGGCACGGCACGACACCGAGGTCGGCGAATTCGCCGTGATCCCGCAGCAGTGTGTGAATCTTCTCGCGCAGGGCGGGGCCCGGCTCGGCGGACAGTGCGAGGGCGAGAACGCGGTCCGGTAGCGTGTCCAGGCTCGCCCCCTCCCACGCGTGCACAATTCCCTCCCGGTCACCGGCCGCCGCACGGGTGAACACGTGAATTCCGGCCAGCTCGTCGCCCTGCACGAGCAGAGTGTAGAAGACGTCCGCCACCACGTCTTTCGGCAACTGGTACAGCCTGACGGCCACGTCGGCGGGCGTGCCGACAAAGGCGTAATACTGGATACCCGGCATGGTGCTCACCAATCTCGAACGTCATCGCGCGGAAACGGGAACCGGGCGGAGGCGGCGGGCCATCGAGAGGGGAACCAGGAGCGATGCCGCCGCGGCAAGCGTCGCGAGGGCGGCGGCCGCGGCCCCGAAACCTACCGAGACGTGCTGCACCAGGGCTCCACCGGCCGCGCTGCCCGCCGCGAAACCGACCCAGTTCGACGAGTTGAGGAGGGCGAACGCCTGGGACTGACCCTCTCTCGGGCTGTACTCCCCGACCAGCAGCGACTGGAGCGCGTCGGCCGGACCGTTCACCATGCCGATCGCGAAGAGCAACACCGAACTGGCGATCAGCCCCGGACCGAAGCCCATGGCGAGGATGCAGACACCGAAGAGGGTCATCGCCACTGCCAGCTGGGCGACCAGGGAGCCGGGAAGTTTCGCTCCGCCGTACAGGAAACTACCGGCAGCGCCACCGATGGCCACGACGGCGAGCAACACCCCGGCGCTCGCGTTCAGCTCGCCCGCATGGGCGACCACGGAAACCTCGAACGCGCCGATGGCGAACGCCCCCAGCACCACGACCAGCATGATGTGGGCCTGCCGCCAGTTCGACAGCAGGCCGATCCGGGTGGTCAGGGTCGGCCGGTCGCTGTCCATTGCCCGCACGGCCGCCGCCCCGCGCAGCCACCACACGCCGGCCGAGGAGGTGATCGCGCAGACCACGACGGCGTGGATCGGGGCCAGCAGGAGCACCACGCCCGCGACGATCAGCGGGCCGACGATGAACACGCTTTCGGTCAGCAGCCCCGACAGCGCGAACAGCGTGCGCCGGGCCTGTTCGTCCGGGACCGACCGGACGAACACGGTGTTGGCGACGGCGGAGCCCGGCGGCGTGCAGGCCCCGGCGAGAAACGCCGCGGCCACCAGCGGGACCGCTGGAGCATGCGTCACGCCGAGCAGCACGAAGAGCGCGAAAGCCGGTGACTGCAGCAAGGTCGCGATGGCGAGCGCGGCCCGCGGGCCGCGCCGGTCGGCCACCCGCCCCCACATCGGTGAGGTGAAGGCCAGCGCCACCGCATAGGCGGCGGTCACGGCGCCGGCGATGGCGTAGCTGCCGGTTTCGCGCTGGGCGGCGAGCAGGAGAGACAGGCTGACCATGCCGGCCAGCAGCCGGCAGACGAAGGACGACGCCATCACCCTGGGCACGCCGGCGTACGAGAGTGCGGTGCGATAGTTCGTCAGTGCCTGCATCGTGCCTACCTCCGCCGGCGGCGATCAAATTGATCCATTTGTCAGACTATTCTATCGGCGGATCCCGCCATTTCGACGAAAGCTACCCCGATCGAGCAGGTGAATAGCTCATGAGCTTGGGGTGAGATTTTCATGATCAGTCCTGACGATGTCCACCCTTCGGCCAGTAGATCCGCACACTGAGAGAAGCCCCGGCAGTGCGTGACCGCTTAACATCGGATCGTCCAGGGCGACCGGTTAATCGACCGGGCACCAGCCAATCTGGAGAATTGAGAATCTGATGAATACACAAGCGATTACCACACCCGCACGTTCCGAGCTCACCGTCCAGAAGTGTGGCGCCTTCACGTGGGACTGCCAGTCACACACCTTCATGGGCTCGCCGGAACTGGTGGCGAGCAACCTCGCGAACCTGCCGACCGACCTGGTGGAGCGCCGCGTCTACATGCTCATGATCCAGGGTGACGGCCAGGCCGAGGCCCGCGTCTACGAGCGGTTCAACCTCGAGGACACCGAGGGCACCGTCGCGGCGTGGGACGAGGACAACATCAGTGACCTCGTCACCCTCGTCACCGACGTGCTGGTGACCAACCGCGGCGTGCACTGCCCGGGTGAGCAGGTCAAGGCCACGCTCGAGGCCGAGCGCGACTTCACCGTGTCGGGCCCCGTTCCCGCGCCCAAGACTGCGGCCGAGGCGTTCGCGCCGGCCATGGCCGCCTACCAGAACGACAAGTTCGTCCAGGCCACCGTCATGGTGCTCTGCTGACGACATCGTCCGGCGCAGGGCCACCTTCCTCGGCTGGCCCTGCGCGAGGCACGCGGCTGGCAGCGTGCCGAGGCCGTGCATGAGAGATCACCAGGTCTCCGGGAGGCAGCGTGCACGAGGAATCTCCGGATGCGGCAGAGCCCGCGGTAGTTCCCTACGGTGAATGGCCATCCCCGATCAGCGCCTCGGACGTGGCCCGCGCCAAGCTTGGACTCGCATTTCCGACGGTCGCCGCAGGTCACGTGTGGTGGCAGGAGACCCGCCCGGAAGAAGCGGGCCGCACCACGATCGTCTGCCATACCGCTGACGGCGAGGTTCGCTGGCTGCCGGCGCCGTGGGATGCCAGGACACGGGTGCACGAGTACGGCGGCCGGTCGTACCTGCCGGTGCCGGCGGAGGACGAGTGGGGAATCGTCTTCGCCGACCACTCCGACCAGCGGCTCCACCTCACCGTGCTGGCACCTGGGAATGGCGTCACGCCGGTGCGAGCACTGACTCCCGAACCGGACGAGCCGGCCAGCCTCCGCTACGCGGATTTCGTACTCTCACCGGACCGGCACTCGGTGTGGTGTGTCCGTGAGCGGCACGAGGCGTCCGGGTCCGTGCGTCGCGCCATCGTCTCCGTGCCGCTGGACGGTTCCGCCGCCACCGACCCCGGCGCGGTACGCGAGCTTGCGGTCGGAGCCGACTTCTTCGCCTTTCCCACCCCGTCGCCCGACGGCCGGATGCTGGCGTGGATCTGCTGGAACCATCCGAACATGCCGTGGGACGGCACCGAGTTGCGAGTCGGGCCGGCCGACACCGGGCAACCGTCCGCCGGCCAGGTGATCATGGGCGGTCCGATGGAGTCGGTGCTCGCACCCTGCTGGCGCGACGACACCACTGTGTACGCCCTGTCCGACCGATCGGGCTGGTGGAACGTCCATCGGATCGATACCTGCCTCGGGCAGCCGCCGCAGGCTGTCCACCCGGCCGCGGAAGAGTTCGCCGAGCCCCCGTGGATGCTGGGTGAGCGGACGCTCGCAATGCTGGCCGATGGCCGGCTCGCCGTGCTGCACGGCGTCGGCGAGGCACGCCTCGGCCTCCTCGACCCGGCGACCGGGGCACTGACCGACCTGGACACTCCGTTCGCGGAGTTCGACCCGGCGCTGTCCGCCGATGGCACCATGCTGGCCTGCGTGGCGGGGGGTCCCACCCGGCCGTCCGCCGTGCTCCGCATCGACTGCGAGGCCGGAACCGCCGAGCCCTTGCGGACCGAGATCGCCAACCTGCCGCATGAAGATCTTCTGCCGCGCCCGAGCCAGGTCGAGTTCCCCGGCGAGTCCGGCGCGCCGGTCCACGCGCTCGTCTACCCGCCCGGTAACCCGGTGGTGACCGCACCGGCCGGGACGTTGCCGCCCTACGTGGTCTGGGCACACGGGGGCCCGACCGGTCGTGCGGTCGCCACCCTCGAACTGGCGAAGGCCTACTTCACCAGCCGGGGCATCGGCGTTGTCGAGGTGAACTACGGCGGATCGAGCGGGTACGGCCGCGCCTACCGGGAACGGCTGCGCCAGCAGTGGGGCATTGTCGACGTCGCGGACCTGGTAGCCGCCGCGCGTGCCCTCGCCGACCTGGGCATGGCCGACCCGCACCGGCTGGCCGTCCGCGGCCCGTCAGCCGGCGGAGCCAGCGCCCTCGCCGCGGTGACCACCGGGGCTCGGCGGCACGGTGCCGTCTTCGCGGCCGCCGTCTCGTATTTCGGCGTCGCGGACCTGTCCGCCCTGCCCGGCCAAACCCACGATTTCGAGTCACGCTACCTCGACGGCCTGATCGGCCCGTTTCCGGAAGCCGCCGCAACGTATCGCGAGCGTTCCGCGCTCGGCCACACCGGACCGACCACCTGCCCCATACTTCTGTTGCAGGGCATGGAGGATCCCGTCGTTCCACCGGCCCAGTCGGCAGCCGTCGTGGCCGAGCTGACCGCCCATCGCATCCGGCACGCCCACCTCGCATTTCCCGAAGAATCACACGGCTTCCGCAAAGCGGACACCATCATCACGTGCCTGGAGGCCGAACTGTCCTTCTACGGTCAGATTCTCGGCTTCACCCCACCCGCCGTCCGCCCGCTCCACCTCCACCCGCGGTCAGCGGAAGGCAGCGATGACCTTGGCCATGCGGGTCAGGGGCTCGGGGCCGGTGAGGTCGGGTAGCCGCACCATCACCTCGTTGACGCCTGCCTCGGCCAGTGCGCGGAACCGTCCGATGTGGTCGTCGACGGTGCCGGCGTTGACGGATTCGGCGTACTTCGCGGAATCGACGCGCTGTGGGCGGAGGCGTTCGACGGACGCGGCCAGCTCGCGGTCGTCCGTGCCGACGAGCGCGGTGCAGAGGTGGGTCAGGGCCACGGTTTCCGGGTCGCGGCCGGCCTCGGCGCAGTGCGCACGGAGCACGGATGCCTTGCGGCGCACGGTGTCCAGGTCGCCGAGGACGTTGGCGGCGTCGGCGTGCCGGGCGGCCAGGCGCAGGGTCCGGCGCTCCCCGCCGCCGCCCAGGATGACCGGCACGTGCTCCCGGAGCGGGCGCGGGTAGCAGGCCGCCTCCGGCACGGAGATCACGTTGCCCTCGAACGACGGGCTCCCTTTGCCCCACAGCAGCGGAAGGAGGCGCAGCGCGTCCTCGAGCAGGGCGTAGCGCTGGCTGGTCGGCGGGAAGTCCCAGCCGTACGCGGTGTGCTCGGCCCTGAACCAGGCCAGGCCGAGCCCGCACATCGCGCGCCCGCCGCTGAGCACGTCCAGCGTGGCGACGATCTTGCCGAGGTGCGCGACGTTGCGGTAGGTCACGCCGGTGACCAGCGCGCCGAGCTCGGCCGTTCGCGTGCAGGCGGCGAGGTAGGCGAGCGTGGTGTAGCTCTCCAGGAAGTTGTCCCACGCCCGGCCGACCTGCGGGATCTGCCGGAAGTGGTCCATCACGTAGAGCGCGTCGAAGCCGGTCTCCTCGGCGGCCGCGGCGATCTCGCGCAGCCGCTCGGCGGTGGCCGGGGTGCCGCCGTCGAAGGTGAAGCTCGACAGGTGCAGGCCGAACCGCAGCCCGGCCGGCCGCTCCCGCTGCCGGACCGCAGCCGCCGCGGTGTCCACGAAGGCCGCCGGCACCACGCGGATGGGTTGCGGCGTCAGGACTTCGTCGAACCCTTCGGTGGCGAGCAGGTCGCGGACCTGGCGCCAGGAGCGCAGCTGGACGGTGAGCGCGTCCGCCGGGATCCGCTTGGCCCGGCCCCGGTTGCGCGCCCGGCACTCGGCGGCCGGGGTGTCGAACGCGACCACGACGCACGGCAGGTCGTGCCGGCGCGCCAGCTCCCGCCACGCCCGGCGCCGCTCGGTGTCCAACCCGAGCGTGTCGATCACCGTGGTGAGCCTTCTCCGCATGCGTACCGCGACAACCTGCTCGAGCAGCGCGAACGCGTCCGTGCTCGCGGTGATGTCGTCCTCCCCCGCCCCGGCCAGCGCGCGCAGCCGGTCGCTGGACACGATCGCGTCGGCGGCGAAGTGCTCCGCCGCCCAGCTCGACTTCCCGGACGCACCCGGCCCGGCCAGCACCACCACGCACGGGGACGGGAGGTTGACCGTCACGCGCTCAGCCTAGGGCGACGAGTTGCGTGGCGAGGTCGTCGATGGCCTGCGGGGCGACCTGGTAGAGGACGTAGTAGCCGTCGCGGTGGGCGTGCACGAGGTCGGCGCCGAGGAGCTTGCGGAGGTGGCCGGACACCGCGGCGCCGGACATGCCGAGGATGCGGGAAAGCTCCTGCGTGCTGCGTGGTTGCTCGCGCAGGAGGCGGAGAATGTCGAGACGGGGCTGGGCGGCGAGGGCGCGGAGCCGGGCCAGGACCATGGCCGGCTCGGTGCGCCGGGCGCCCCGGCTCGGTGGGACCACCGGGTAGGTCAGCCGCGGCGGCCACGGCTCGTCGCAGGTGATCCGCACGTGCGGCCAGGCGAAGAAGCTCGGGCTGAGGCGGAGCGGGCCGCGCTCGGCGAGGTCCACCCGGTGGTCGTGCGGCCGGTCCAGCCTGAGCGTGCGCGCGCGCTGGTTCACCGTCGCCGCCGGCACGAGCGTGTCGAGCGCCGGCAGCACGCCGGCCGTCATGGCCGACCCGGCGTCGGCCACGGCGTCCAGCATCCGTGGCTCGAGAGCCCGCCACTCCTCGGCGAACCCGGCCCGCCAGTACCGCTCCACCAGGCCGAGCACCTCGTTGAGCACCGCCACCGGATCGTCCTTGACCCGGTGCAGCCGCTCCCCGTCCGGGTCACCGGCCAGCTCGACCGCCCGGGTCAGCTCCTCGGCGACGCGGTCGGCGGGCAGTGCGGCGACCCGGTCCAACTCGTCGGCGAACCTGGAGACCAAACCGTCCGCCCCGGCCCCGAACAACTTGGGTGGCTCGTCCCGCACCAGCCACGACCACTCCCGCAGCCCCGCCCGCAGGCTCGCCGGCAGTTCCCGGCACCGCCGCACCCATGGCAGCTGCAGCGCATGATGCTCCGGCACGGCCAGCACGTGCCACGACTGCATCAGCTCAGCCAGCGGCGACAGCTCGAAGCAGACGTGCTCAGCGTCCGCCGCCGGCATCCGCAACGTGATCATCGGGCGATTATCTCTTTAACTAATCGGTTGCCCCTACACGGGGGGTCGAACTTTCGTTCATTACTGCGAGTCCTGGACCGATCGCGTAGCGTTGAGGCGGGGGTGCCCAAGGAAGCACAGTCCACCGACGACCGCCGAGTTACGCTCCTGGCCATGAGCACACAGGCCCCCACGTCGGGTTCGGTGCAGGTCGGCGGGTACCAGCTGGCCTACGACGACTACGGCACCGGCGAGCAGGTCGTCGTGCTGGTGCACGGGCTGCTGATGCGGCGCAGCATGCACGGCCCGCTGGCCGCCGAGCTCGCTCGGCACGGCTACCGGGTGATCTGCCTGGACATGCTCGGGCACGGCGACTCCGACCGCCCGGCGGATCGCCGGCTGCACTCCATCGAGCTGTACGGCCGGCACGTGCTCGGCGCACTGGACGAGCTCGGCGTCGACCGGGCCGTCATCGGCGGCACCTCGCTCGGCGCCAACATCGCGCTCGAGGCGGCGGTCCAGGCGCCCGCGCGGGTTCGCGGCCTGGTGCTCGACATGCCGGTCCTCGAGGACTCCCAGACGTTCTGGGCCTTCGTGATCGCGCCGCTGCTCACCCTGTTCTCCGCCGGCCGGCCGCTGTTGCGCGCCATCGGCTCGGTGGCCCGGCGCGTCCCCCGAGGCGCCTACCACCTCGACATCATCCTCGACTGGCTCCGCCCGGATCCCACTCCCAGCAAGCACGTCCTGCTCGGCCTGGTCTACGGCCGCAAGGCGCCGCCCGCGCCCGACCGCCGCGCCATCACCGCCCCCGCCCTGGTGATCGCCCACCGCCGGGACTACAGCCACGCCATCGCCGACGCCTACGACCTCGTCGGCGAACTCCCCAACGCACGGCTCATCAAGGCCAAGTCCATTGTGGAGCTTCGAGCCACGCCGGAGCGGCTCACCGAGGAGATCGTGGGATTCCTCTCCGGCTGCTGGCAGCGCGGCGAGGCGGTGCGGCTGCGGTCGGTCTAGGGACTCCCGAGGGCGGCTACCACCTGGTCAACAAGCGCAACGGGCTGTACCTGAGCCTGGTCGGCAACAGCACCGCCGACGGCGCACGGGTCGAGCAGAACTACCTCTGGCAGGGCGATCAGGCCGCCGCCCAGGTCTGGGACCTGGAGCAGGAGAAGCAGGACGACACGGTGCACGACGTGGGAACCGTCCAGGATCCGACCGACATCGGCGACGTGGTCCGGCTGACCGGTTTCCAGCGGCCCAGCCCAGAGCGAACCACGCCCCAGCAGATCGGGTACGTCGTGCTGCCCTTCCTGACGGTCAGCGACCCGGCGGTGCCCCGGGACCGGCAGGCTACCGACAATCCCTACTACGTGTTGAGCCGGCACGGGTACTGGAGTCTGGGGTACTACGACGAGGACGACGGCGTCTCGCAGCGCACCAGCGCCGACAAGGTCCAGGTCGGGCTGACCACCGGCAATGCGAGCGCGGTGCAGTCGACGGTGGGCATCTCCGTCGCCCTCGACGGGTCCATGGGTCTTTCCGGACTCACCCGCTCGCTCAGCGCCCAGATCAGCACCGGATTGCGGGCGACCACCTTCGTCGGCGCCGCGGCGTCCTCCACCAACTACATTCCCGTGTCGCACACCTACCCGGCCGGTAGCCGCGTCGCCGAGGCCATCTGGTTCAAAGAGGACAAGTACACCCTGACCCGACTGGACGGCACCGTGGTCATCGAGTGGGTGATGCGGGACCCGGACACTCGCATCACCGACGCTTACGTGACCCTGCCGCAACGGGCACGGCTGACCGCCAAGCACTCGGGGCAGCGGATCGACATCGCGGGCGCCGGTACCGACAACGGAGCCCGGGCCGTGCAGTGGTATGCCAGCGGCGACGACAACCAGAAGTTCAGCCTGGAGCCGACCGGCGACGGCGCGGGTGTCCTGCAGTGGGACGTCGGCACCGGCGAGAACCAGCAGTTCCGCGCGGAACCAGCCGGCGAGGGCCACTACCGCTTTGTCGCCCGGCACTCCGGCAAGATGCTCGCGGTGGAAGGCGCCAGCACCGACGCCGGAACCCGCCTCCTGCAATGGGCATCGGGCAGCAGCGACAACGAGATATGGCACATCGAGGCCATAGCGGACGCGGACTGGTGAGTGGGGGTTAGTTGCGCCCGGTGATCAGCAAACCGTCACCGTGTCCCTGCTGAAGGTTCGCCACGAACACACGGGTCGAACCCCAATCACGGGGCCACGAACCCCGCGGGTTCCGACCGGGAAACCTTTAGTTGTATTGAACTTGCGGATAAACGACGACCTGGTTGCGGCCGTTGGATTTGGCGGTGTAGACGCCGCGGTCGGCGCAGAGCAGAAGCTGTTCGAGGGTGGTGCCGCCGGCGGGGTAGATCGTCACGCCGATCGAGGCGCTGAGGTTGGCCACGGTGTGCGGGCCGGTGTCGGTGGGGACGGCGAGGGCCAGCTCGGTGATGCGGCTGCGTAATCGCTCGGCGATGGCGAGGATCTCGGGTCTGCTGGAGTCCGGCACGAGGACGGCGAACTCCTCGCCGCCGAAACGTCCGGCGGAGTCGTGCTTTCGGATCTCGTTTTCCAGCAGGCGGGCGATGGCCTTGAGAACCTCGTCGCCGGCGAGGTGGCCGAAGGTGTCGTTGACGCGTTTGAAATGGTCGAGGTCGATCATCAGGACGCCGAACGAGGTGCCGTCGCGCACGGCTCTGGCGAGCTGGCGACGGGCGCGGTCGTACCAGGCGGCCACGTTGAGCAGGCCGGTTTTGTGGTCGATGACGGCGAGATCCTCGAACTGTTTGACCAGGACCTCGCGGTGCAGCACGAGCACCGGCGGCACGACGAGCGCGACGTAGAACGCCGAGTGGGCCGCGGCCACACCGGCGAGCGCGCCGAGGCAGAGGGTCGCGGCCTCGAGCGTGTATTCGGCCCGGGAGACCAGCCGGGCTTCCGGCCGGCGGTGCAGCGACGCGGCCACGAACACCATCGCGGAGTTGACCACCAGAAAGGTCAGCGCCGCCAGGGCGATCACCATGGCTTTGCCGCCCTCGCCGGACCAACCGTAATAGCTCAGCACGCCATTGCCGGCCCGCAGGACACCGGTGCCGGCGAAGGCGCTGAGCATGAACATGGCCGTGGAGAACACCACGCGGTAGGCCGGCCGGTTGCCCATTCCGCGCCAGACCCGCACCCACAGGTGCACCTCGGCGACCATGATCAGCACACCGACCAGCGACCACGGCAGCACCACCGCGCCGGCGAATCCCCACACCGAGATCATGTTCACGTGGATTTTCCGCACGCGCTCGATGGTGCGGCTGGCCTCGGCCTGGAGCAGCGCCAGCCCGCCGAGCACCAGGAACTGCCGCCATTCCGCACCACCGGGCTGGACCAGCAGCGCGAACACGATTGTCAACGCCGCGGCGATTATCTCAGTGGCAAGAAAGTAACCCACGAGCGCTGGAGGCTGGCGCCACAGGGTGGGGCCCGAATCGCCCCCGCCCGCGCGGCGCCAGCGAAATCTCAACGCACTTGTCCCCCTCGTGCCCTACCGACGATGGCCGGCATGAGATGAGAGCGTAGCCGGTTGAACGGTCAATCGGGGCCTTTGTCGCCGGCGTTGTCAGCCCAGGCCGCGTTTGACGGACTCCAGCAGCAGTTGGGAGACGTCGCGCACGGTCACCCCGGTGCCGATGTCCTCGGACTGCCGCTGGGTCACTCCGTCGGTGACCATCACCCGGCAGAACGGGCAGCCGGTGACGATCTCCCCCGCGCCGGTGGAAATGGCCTCGTCCACCCGCTCGAGGTTGATCCGCTTGCCGATGTGCTCCTCCATCCACATCCGCGCGCCACCCGCACCGCAGCACAGCGCGCGGTCGGCGTGCCGGGGCATCTCGGTGAGCGCCGCACCGGACGCCCCGACCAGCTCACGCGGCGGCTCGTACACCTTGTTGTGCCGGCCCAGGTAGCACGGGTCGTGGTAGGTCACCGGCGCGCCGCCGTCCGCCGGCTTGACCGGGGTGAGCTTTCCCTCCCGCACCAACCGGTTCAGCAGTTGGGTGTGGTGCAGCACCTCGTAATGCCCGTTCGTGCCACCGAACGACGGGATCATGCCCTCGAGTTGCGGGTACTCCCGGCCGAGCGTGTTCATGCAGTGCGGGCAGGTGGTGACGATCTTGCGCTGCAGCGGCTCGCGGACCTCGAACACGCTGTTGAGCATCTCCGCGGTCTGTTGCGCCATCATCTGGAACAGGAACTCGTTGCCGGCACGGCGGGCCGGATCACCCGTGCAGGTCTCTTCCTTGCCCAGCACCACATACTTGACGCCGGCGATGTGCAGGAGTTCGGCGGTGGCGCGCACGGTCTTCTTCGCGTTGTCGTCGAACGCGCCGGCACAACCGATCCAGTACAGGTACTCGGTGTCCTCGGCGAGTTCGCCGTCGAAGACCGGCACCTCGAACGGAAGGTCCTTGGCCCAGTCCATCCGCTCGGAGTTGTTCTGCCCCCAGGGATTGCCCTTGTTCTCCAGGTTGCGGAAGAGCGTGCCGAGCTCGGTCGGGAACTCCGACTCGATCATCACCTGGTAGCGGCGCATGTCGACGATATGGTCGACATGCTCGATGTCCACCGGGCACTGCTCGACACACGCACCGCAGGTGGTGCAGGACCACAACACGTCGGGGTCGATCACACCGCCCTGCTCCAGCGTGCCCACCAGCGGGCGCGCCGCCTGGTCCGGCCCGGATCCGGGAACCCGGCCGAAGCCGGACTCCGGGACGTGGTCGCCGCTGTCGTGCACCTCGGCGGGAGTGTCCTCGGGCGCCTGCTCGCCCCCGATGAGATACGGCGCCTTGGCGAACAGGTGATCACGCAGATCCATGATCACCAGCTTGGGAGACAACGGTTTCCCGGTGTTCCACGCCGGGCACTGGCTCTGGCACCGCCCACATTCGGTGCAGGTGGCAAAATCGAGCATGCCTTTCCAGGTGAAATCCTCGATTTTCCCGCGACCGAAGACGTCGTCCTCCGCCGGATCCTCGAAGTCGATCGGCTTGCCGTGTGACTCCATGGGAAGCAGCGGGCCGAGGCCGTCCGGAAGGCGCTTGGCGGAGACGTTGATGGGGGCGATGAAAATGTGGAGGTGCTTGGAGTAGAGCACGATGATCAGGAACGACAGCATGACGCCGATGTGCAGGAGCAGGCCGACCGACTCGATCCACTCGTTCGGGGTGCCGCCCAGGGGTTCGAGCAGGTTCCCCACGCCCAGCGAGACGAAAGCGCCATTGTCGTAGGGGAAGTTGCCGGCTGCGCTCGACGCGCCCCGGAACAGGAACATCGTCCAGATCACGTTGAAGATCATGAACAGGATGAGCCACGCGCCGCCGGTGTGCGAGCCGTAGAACCTCGAGGCGCGCTGCCGGCGCTCCGGGGCCTGCCGGATCCGGATGATCGTGAACACGGCCAGGGAGAGGACGACGGCGACGGCGATGAAATCCTGGACGAAGCCCAGGACGGCCCAGCGGCCGATCAGCGGGATGTGGAAGTCCGGGTCGAAGAGGGCGCCGTACGCCTCGAGGTAGACGCTGCCGAGGATGACGAAGCCCCAGAAGGTGAAGAAGTGGGCGGCGCCAGGGACACTCCACTTGAGCAGCTTCCGCTGGCCGAAGACCTCCTTGACCTGGGCCAGCAGGCGGGCGGGGATCGAGTCGACGCGGTAAGCTGGCTGACCGGACCTGATCAGGTTGAACAGCCACTGGGCGCGCCGGCCCGCGATGGCGAGCACGGCCACAGTGATCACGAGGCCGAGGATCAGTCGAACCAGCACGAGCCCTCCGCATCGAGTAGCTACTCGGTGGTAACCGGACGTGGGGATCGTAGTACGTGGTCGGGTGCACGTGCCGGGTACGACCTGTGGGTTAGGGCACGGTAGACCCGGGCGGTGGGGGGCTTCGGGGTGGGTGCGGGGTTGACGGGGTGCGGTATTTGGGGTTGTTGTTTGGAGTGGGTTCGGGGCGGCGCATTTTCCGGGGTCG
>NZ_DASYTH010000021.1:0-57229 GCF_036002505.1 Actinophytocola sp.
CTTGTGCGTGGCGATGGCCAGAGCCTCGTCCTGCCAAGGAAATGACGGGTGCGCGATGATGATCTTGAGGTCCGGGAAGTCCGCGGCAACGTCGTCGAGCGCGAGCGGGTTGGCGTACTTGAGGCGGATGCCGCCGCCGCCCCGCACGCCGGCGCCGATCCCGGTCTGTCCACTGTGGAACAACGCGACCATGCCGTGCTCCTGGAGGACCTCATAGAGCGGGTAAGCCAGGAGATCGTTGGGGTGGAAGGCTTGCAGGCTCGGATGGAACTTGAACCCGCGCACGCCGTGGCGCTCGATCAACCGGCGGGTCGCGCGGACGCCGGCCTGACCACGCCAGGGATCGATGCTGGCAAAGGGGATCAGCACGTCGGGATGCTCGGCGCAGGCCTCGGCGATCTCCTCGTTGGCGATGGGCGGATGGCCGGTGGCGGTCTCGGCGTCCACCGTGAAGATCACCGCGGCCATCCGCCGCTCCCGGTAGTAGGCGGCGATCTCCGGCACGGTCGGGGTGCGGGCGCCCTCGACGTGGAAGTAGGCGGCCGAGCCGGCCATCAGGTGCTCGGGCAGCGACGGATGGCCCGCGGCGGAGATCTCCGCGTGGGCGTGCACGTCGATGGCGACCAGATCGTCGAGGTTCATGGCTGCCACCCAACACCATGACGACCCGTGGTTTGACCGTGACCGCTCGTTGTCGTTACCGTGGCGGCACAGCCCTCATTCGAACGGCGTTCGATATTTCGAATTTCTGGGAGCGCTCCCAGAACCGGAGGGCACGGGCAACGATGCACGTACCGCCGGGAGGTCGACATGTCCGGTCGTCGTTTGCGGACAGTGGGGTCAGTGGCCGCGGCCGTGGCCGTCTTCGTGGGCAGCGGGGTCGTCGCGGGTGCACCGCCGGCCCGGGCGGCGGCGGGGTGCGCGGTGACGTACTCGGTGTCCTCCCAGTGGCAGACCGGGTTCGGCGCCAGCGTGGCGGTGACGAACCTGGGTGATGCGATCTCGCAGTGGACGCTGGAGTGGTCGTTCACCGCCGGCCAGCGGGTCACCGAGCACTGGAACACGGTGATCACCCAGAGCGCGGCCGCGGTGACCGCGCGGAACGTGTCCTACAACGGTTCACTGGCCACCGGTGGGCGTACCGAGTTCGGGTTCAACGGTTCATGGTCCGGCTCCAACCCCTCGCCGACCGTGTTCCGGCTCAACGGCACGACGTGTACCGGGGGTGTCGACCCCGGCCCCGATCCTGGACCAGGCCCGGGACCGGCGCCGGGGTTGCCGAACCCAACGAATGTTCGCCATGTTGGCCTCTGGCGGCGCCATGTTGGCGTGTGGCGTCGCCGTGTTGGCCGAGTGCGCGGTGCGGGTCGCCGCCAGCAGCGTCCGGCGTCGCCGTCACCAGCCAACACACCCACGCCAGAAGCCAACACAGCAACGTGGCGCGCCAACACAGCGACGTGAGACGCCAACACGGTGACGAAGTGGGGCTGCCGTGCTAGGCGGCGGTCTGGAAGGAGCGTTTGGAGAAGCCGATCATGTAGCCGTCGATGACGGTGTGCACCGGTTGATCGGCGCGGGCGGCGGCGCCCAGCGTGATGAACAGCGGGATGTAGTGGTCGGCGGTGGGGTGGGCGTAGGGCATGCCGGGCGCCTTGGTGCGGTAGGCGGCGAGCTCGTCCACGTCGCCGCGGGCGAGGGCGTCGGCGACCCAGGCGTCGAAGTCGGCGGACCAGGCCGGGACCGCACCGCCCAGCATCTCCGGGGTGATGAACGGCAGGCCGTGGGTCATGAACCCGGAGCCGATCACCAGCACGCCCTCCTCGCGCAGCGGGCGGAGCCACGTGCCGAGGTCGAGCAGCCGCGCGGGATTCTGGGTGGGCATGCTGAGCTGCAGCACCGGGACGTCGGCCAGCGGGTACATGGCCATCAGCGGCACCCACGCGCCGTGGTCCAGACCGCGGGAGGGGTGCTGGTGCGGGGTCTCCCCGTCCGGCACCGCCGCGGCCACCCGGCGGGCGAGGGCGCTGGCGTCGGGCGTGGGGTACTTCATCGTGTAGTAGCGCGGATGGAAGCCGCCGAAGTCGTACACCAGCGGGGTGTGCGCGGCCGGGGCGGACAGCGACAGGGGCGCGGACTCCCAGTGCGCCGAGACGATCAGGATGCTCCTCGGCTTCGGCAGCGACTGCGCCCACTGGAACAGCTGCCGCAGCCATGGCCCGTCGTCGAACAGCGGCGGCGCGCCGTGGCTGAGGTACAGCGCGGGCAGCGGTCCGTCCGCCTCGGTCCACGGGCGCTGGGTACGCGCCTTGCGGAGCGCGCCGGGGAGGAACTGGTCGTAGGCCCCCGCGGGCACCGCCGGGTCGAGGATGGAGTCCACCTCACCAACGTAGAACGAGCTAGTTGAACCGTCAACCAAACGTGCCGGCAGCTACCGCCTCAGAACTCGTCGCCGCTGGTCAGTTGCCGCTCGAACTCGTCGGCATGGCTGACCACGAGGTGCAGCGGCTCGACGAACTCCTCGCTGATGCTGAGATCGGTCAGCGGCACCGAGTGCCGCAGCAGCGCGACACCGTCGACCACGGCGGCCCCACCGACCGGCGCCGCCCCGGCGAGCTCGAGCAGGCGGTCAACGTCGATCTTGTCCGCCCACCCCACCGGTGACGAGATCTCGATCAGCTCCGGCCCGTCCGGAGTGGAGATGTGGTGCACCGCCACCTGCTGGGTGCGGTCGCCCTCAGTGTCCAGCCGGAACCGCAGCCAACTCTCGTTCTCCTCCAGCACCTCGTACCGCATCCGGACATAGTTGATCACGTCGGTCCAGCTGGTCACCCTCGTCGCCTCTCACTACCGGTCCCTGCGCGGCATGAGCATTTCACACTCCGCACCCCCGGGTCACCCGGCCGGCCGCTGCCGTGCAGGACGCCTTCGGGACGCGGGGCGACAGAAAGGGTCCCTTCAGGACATCAGACACCAATACCCGGCCGGCGACGTGGATTCGCAACTACTAGTGTCCGGGTGGTGAGGCGGAGCATGGAGGAATATGGAGGAAAGTGGTGCCGGAGGATTGGGCTGCGGTTGCCGAGGCAATCACGGGGCGCATGGCGATGCTCGGGTTGAGTCAGCGCGCACTTGCTGAGCGTGCGTTTGTTTCGCAGGCTGTCGTGCGGGAGATCCAGCATCATACCGTTGAGCGCCGGCGGAGTCCGCGAACGCTCGAGGCACTGTCGGTCGCATTGGGCTGGCCACCGCATTATCTCTCGGCCGTGGTCCGCGGCCGGCCACCGCTCGCCGGACCTGAAGTGGCCGCGGCCGATCGTCGCGGCCCGACGGTACTGTCCATTATCCAGAAACTGGATGAAATTGCCAGCCAGGTCGACAGTTTGACGACAATGACGACCGAGATCATGAGGCGGCTACCGGACTTGGCGGCGATGAGAGCTGAAACCGATCGGCGGGCCGCTCGATGCCGTTCGCCCGGAATGGGCGACGTCACCGGTGACCCAGGCTAGCCAGACCGATCACGAGCACGACGAACAGGCCGAGAACAAAAGCGGCGGCAAGCATGTACTTATCCTTTCGAGGGAATTCCCGAGCGAAATCAGCTTATCCGGTGCAGCCGGGACAAGTCATCAGGCGAACGAGCGAATGATTTGCCGGGCGGTAAAGTATTGCGAAGTAGGGAGGAGCGCGATATGGGCGAGTTGCTGCCGGTGGCGACGGCGGGTGAGGCGCGGGAGCGGGGGGCGCGGGTGGGGGTGTTGCCGGTGGGGAGTTTTGAGCAGCACGGGGCGTTTCTGCCGCTGGTGACGGATACCGTGGTGGCGGTGACGGTCGGGCGGGCGGTCGCCGCGGAGTACTCGCTTTTCGAGTTGCCGGCGGTGACGATTTCCTGCTCGCATGAGCATGCGGGGTGGGCAGGGACGGTGAGTGTCTCGGCGGCCACTCTGTACGCCGTCGTGAACGACGTGGCGGAGTCGTTGCGGCGGTCCGGTGTGGACCGGTTGGTGATCGTGAACGGGCATGGGGGGAACTACGTGCTGGGGAACGTCGTGCAGGAGGCGCACGGGCGGATGGCGTTGTTCCCTACCGAGGTGGACTGGGCGCGGGCACGCCAGGCGGCTGACATCGAGACGACGGCGGACGACGACATGCACGCCGGGGAGCTGGAGACGTCGATTCTGCTGCACGCCCATCCCGAGTTGGTGCGTGCCGATTACGCCGAGCACGACCATCTGGCTCCGGCAAGGGACCGGATGTTGACGGTGGGGTTGGCGGCCTACACCGAGTCGGGGGTGGTCGGGCGGCCGTCGTTGGCGTCGGCGGAGAAGGGGCGGTTGGTGCTGGCGAGCCTGGTGGCGTCGTTCCGGGGGGTGCTGGAGGCGTTCGGCCAGGTGTCGAGGTGAGGAAGCAGGTGGTTGAGGCGTTCGCGTTTGGTGCGCAGGTAGGAGAGGTTCTCGGCGGTGGGGGTGATCAGCAGCGGCACCTGCTCGGTGACGCGGATGCCGGAGCGGCGCAGGGAGGCGAACTTGTGCGGGTTGTTGGACAGCAGCCGGACCGAGTGGACGCCGAGGTCGCGGAGGATGCGGGCGGCCGGGCGGTAGTCGCGGGCGTCGACCGGGAGGCCGAGGGCGAGGTTGGCCTCGACCGTGTCCAGGCCCTGCTCCTGCAGGCACATGGCCTGGAGCTTGGCGAGCAGGCCGATGCCGCGGCCCTCGTGGCCGCGCAGGTAGATCAGGATGCCGGCACCCTCGGTGACGATCGCCGTGAGCGCGGCGGAGAGCTGCTCCCCGCACTCGCAGCGGGTGGAGCCGAAGACGTCGCCGGTGAGGCATTCCGAGTGCAGCCGGGTGAGCGGGGCGCGGGCGGTCACGGTGCCGTGCACCAGCGCGATCTGCTCCTGGCCGGTGGCCGTGTCGCGGTAGCCGACGGCCCGGAAGTCGCCATAGCGAGTGGGCAGATCGATGTCGACGACCCGTTCGAACAGGTCGTCGTCGTACCGGGCATCGGCCAACTCCGTCACACCACCGCCTCCCGTCGTCTCCGTGGCGCGCACGCCCGCACCAGCAGCACCCCGGCCCCGGGCAGGCTCGCCACCAGCGCCAGCACGCCGTACACCACGGCGGTGCTGAGGCCCAGCGCGGCGCCGAAACCCGCCGCGCCGAACACCAGCGCCGCCACCCCTTCCCGCGGTCCCCACCCGCCGACGTTCACCGGCAGCCCCATCGCGAGCAGCGACAGCACCACCAGCGGCACCAGCTCCGTGACCGGTGCGGTCGCCCCGGCCGCCCGCGCCGCCACGACGAACAGCGTCAGGTGCCCGGTCAGCGCCGCCGCGGACAGCGCCGCGACGCCCGGCCAGGCACTCCTGGCCAGCAGACCGGCCCGCACGTCCGCCGCCGCGTGCCACCACCCGGAGCCGTTCCGCGCCCACCGCCGGCCGGCCAGCACGGCGACGCCGAGCCCGACCGCCACGACGACGGTGATCAGCACCATACCCCGCACCGGCGCCACCGCCGGCCTGGTGAGCAGCACCGCAAGCCCGACGATGATCACCACGGCCTGCCCGGCGGTGCGCTCCAGCACCACCGCGCGCACGCCGCGGCCCACGTCGCCCTCCTGCCGGCCGTGCTCCACCGCGCGCTGCACGTCACCGAGCACCCCGGCGGGCAGCACCGAGTTGAGGAAGGTCGCCCGGTAGTAGTCGGCCACCGCCGGGCCCAGCTCCAGCCGCAGCCCGAGCCGGCGGGCCACCAGGCACCACCGGCCCGCGCTGAGCACCGTCGTCACCAACCCGATTCCCAGCGCAGTCAGCAGCTGCGGGGCACCGATCACGCGCAGGCTGTCCACGAACGACCGGGTACCCAGCCGCGCCAGCAACGCACCCACGATCGCCACGCCGATCAGAACCTTCAGCCACGGCCAGGCCTTCCGGAGCGCCGTCACCTCGCCACCTCCGGGAGGGCGAGGAGGTCGGCGTGGGACACGGTGACGCGCAGCGCACCGGCGGCGATGGCTTCGAGGCGGCGGTCGAGGTAGGAGCGGGCTGGGCCGGCGAGGGTCGGGAGCTGCTCCACCGCGGCGGAAACCCAGCCGTGCAGCCACTCCGCGGTCAGCGCGGTGTCGGTGGGGCCGAGCCGCCACGGGCTCGGCTCGCGGTAGACGACCGCACCGCGGGCGAAGGCTTCGGCGGCGACCTCGAACGCCGACGGGCCGAGCCGGTCGTCGCGGCGCTGGTGGGCGTTGAACGCGGCCGCGAGGTCCACGTCAAGCGGGTCGGGCGGATCGAACACGACGCGGCCCAGCACCGTCAGGGTGAGCAGGGCCGGGCAGCCCGCCCCGAGGCAGGCCGCGGCGAGCGCCTCCACCTCGGCCGCGGTGAGCAGGTCCAGCAGCGCGGACGCGGTCACCAGCGACGTGCCGGCGAGGTCCGCGGTGCGCAGCCCGGCCAGGTCCCCGGGCACCGCGGTCACCGACACCACCCGGCCGGACACGCCGAACGACTCGAGCGCCACCCGCAGCAGGCCGGGATCCCGGTCGTGCAGGACCCAGCGCTGCCGCCCGGGCAACCGGCCGGAGAGCCACCGGCCCATCGCGCCGGTGCCGCAGCCCAGGTCACGGATGAGCGGCTCCGCGCCGGAACCGGGAACTCGGGTGCTCGAACCGGGAACTCGCGTGTTCGAACCGGGGACTCGCGTGCTGGAGAGGCGGGCGAGCAGGTCCGTGGCGCGGGCCGCTGCGTCGGCGTTTTCGCGCAACGCCAACCATTCCGGGGCGAGCCCGGTGCTCAGGCCACCCATGTCGACTCCAGCGCCGCGAGCACCGCGGAGAGCTCCGCCGCGGCGTCGGCCCAGCCGCGGAGGTCCTTGCGCCGGCGCCGGGCGCTGACCCGCAGCGTGTCCGGCAGCCCGGGCTCGGTCAGCCAGTGCCGCAGCCCCTCCCCGAGCGCCACCGGATCCCGCGCCGGCACCAGAATTCCCGGCACGCTGCCGTCGGATGCCGCCCCGAGCGTGTCCGGGACCGCGCCGGCCGCCGTGGCCAGCACCGGAATCCCGCGCATCAGCGCCTCGGCGACGACCATGCCGTAGGTCTCGGCGCGCGACGGCAGCACGACCAGGTCGGCGTGGGCGTAGCTGGTCTCGAGTGCCGGGCCGGACCGCGGGCCGGCGAGCGCGACGCGGTCGGCCAGCCCGTACTCGTCGATCAGCCCGCGAACCCGGTCGGCGAACGGCGGGTTGCGGCGCAGCGGCCCGACGCACAGGCACGTCCACGGCAGGTCGGCGACGCTGGCGAGCGCCTCGACCAGCAGGTCCTGCCCCTTGTGCGGGGTCACCGCGGCCACGCAGAGCAGCTGCGAGCGGCCGTCGGAGCCGCGCGCCAGCCGGGCCCGGTCGGTGCCCGGCGCCACGGTGTGCACCCGGTCCGGGTCGAGGCCGTGGTGCTCGACCAGCCGGCGCGCCGCCCACGGGCTGGTGGCCACCACCGCGCCGGCCGCGCGCAGGGTCACCCACTCGCGGGTGTCCAGCTCGGCGGCGACCACGGGATCCAACCCGGTCTCGTCCGCCAGCGGCATGTGCACCAGGACCGCGAGCCGCAGCCGCTTCGCCGCCGGTCCGATGATCTCCGGCCAGCCGCAGGCCACCAGCCCGTCGACCACGACCAGCGCGCCGTCGGGCAGCACGGCCAGCGACTCCGCCAGGTTGGCCCGGGCCACCGGGTCGGCCATCGGCCAGCCGCCGGGCACGGGGACGTACCGGGCCGGCAGGTGCTCACACATCCGCAGGTCGTAGACGTTGCCGCCGCTGGCAACCTCGGGGTCGTCGACGTCGCCGGGAACGACGAAGGTGATCGGGCCGCTCATAGCACGCGGCGGTAGCTGGCCCACGCGACGTGCGATTCGCGCAGGGTGACGGAGATCTCGGCCAGGCCCCGGGCCCCCTCGCCGAGGGAGCCGTCGGCGACGCGCCGGGCGAGCCGGTCGGCGATGATCTTGGCGAGGAACTCGGTGGTGGTGTTGACCCCGGCGAAGTCGGGCTCCTCGTCCAGGTTGCGGTAGTTCAGCTCGGACAGGACCGCGCGCAGCGCCCCGGCCGCGAGCCCGATGTCGACCACGAGGTTGTCGGCATCGAGCTCGGCCCGGGAGAAGGCGGCGTCCACCACGAACGTCGCGCCGTGCAACCGCTGGGCCGGCCCGAACACCTCCCCGCGGAAGCTGTGCGCGACCATCATGTGGTCACGGACGGTGAGGCTGAACACCGGCCCTCCCCTCCACTCAGGTGTCTTCTTCGTAGCTAACACGTACGCACAGCGAGGATGGTTCATCATCGGCCAGCCGAGCCAGCGTGGTGGGCAGCTCGGCGAACCGGCACTCGCCGGTGATCAGCGCCTCGTACCCGGGGTCGGCGAGCAGCTCGAGGGCGATCGCGAGCCGGCCGGCGAAGTCGCGCCGGCCGCGGCGGGCCGGGGCGATCCTGCCCACCTGGCTGGACCGCAGGGTGAGCCGCCGGGAGTGGAACCACTCCCCCAGCGGCACGGCCACCGGCCGGTCGCCGTACCAGCTCAGCTCGATCACCACGCCGTCCGGGGCCAGCAGCTCCAGCGACCGGGCGAGGCCGGCCTCGGTCGCGCTCGCGTGGATCACCAGGTCGAGGTCGTCGCTGGCCCGCTCGGGGGTCGCGAACTCGACGCCCAGCGCGTGCGCGATGACCGCACGGTCCGGGTTGACGTCCACCAGCTGGACGCGGGCCGCCGGGATCCCGGAAAGGATCTTCGCCACGCAGGCGCCGACCATGCCCGCGCCGACCACCGCGATCCGGTCGCCGACCAGCGGCGCGGCGTCCCACGCGGCGTTCACCGCGGTCTCCACCGTCCCGGCCAGGACCGCCCGCGCCGCCGGCACCCGGTCCGGCACGACGGTCACCGCGGCAGCCGGCACGACGTACCGGGTCTGGTGCGGGTAGAGGCAGAACACGGTGCGCCCGCGCAGCCCGGCCGGCCCCAGCTCGACGACGCCGACGTTGAGGTAGCCGTACTTCACCGGAGCCGGGAAGTCGCCCTCCTGGAACGGCGCCCGCATCGCGTCGTGCTGGTTTGCCGGCACCTGACCACGGAAAACCAGTAGTTCGGTCCCCCGGCTGACCGCGGAGTACAGGGTGCGCACCAGCACCTCGCCGCCGGCCGGCGCGGGTACCTCGACGGGCCGGATCTCGCAGTGACCGGGTGTGCTCAGCCACAAAGATTGATCCATGCGGTCAATCTCCTCGTACTCACTTAAGTGGAGACCTTGACGCCAACTCTTGATCATCGCGTCGTCCCGCTCACGGTTTCAGCAGGTGAGGGGCACGCGCAAGCGCAGCCGTGGGCGCGGACCCTGTGGGCCGCCGCACTCGGGCAGGTCGCGCTGCTGACGCTGCTGTCCCTGGTCAGCGACCTCAACCCGGCCGGCTGGCTGGCGGCCGCCGGCTACACCGCCGTGGTCTTCTCCGGGTTGGCGTCCGGGCTGCGGCGCACCGGCCGCGTCGCGTTCGGCCCGGCCGACAAGGTCACCCTGGCCAGGTCGGCCCTGGTGGGCTGCGTCACCGCGCTGGTCGCGGACACCGGACACCAGCCGGCCCTGCTGGTCGGCCTGACCGTGGTGGCACTGCTGCTCGACGGGGTGGACGGCCAGGTGGCCCGGCGCACCGGCACCGCCTCGGAGCTCGGCGCGCGGTTCGACATGGAGGTCGACGCCTTCCTCATCCTGGTGCTCAGCGCGTTCGTGGCCGGGCAGTTCGGCCTGTGGGTGCTGGCGATCGGGCTCATGCGGTACGCGTTCATCGCGGCCGGGTGGATCGTGCCCTGGCTGCGCGTGCCGATCCCGCCGAGCATGGCGGCCAAGGTGGTCGCGGCCGCGCAGGGGGCCGTGCTGATCGTCGCGGCGGCGAGCCTGATGCCGCCGGTGATCATGGCCGGGATCGTGGCCGGGGCGCTCGCGGCGCTGGTCTGGTCGTTCGGCCGGAGCGTGCTGTGGCTCTACCGCCATGAATGCCTCATTCAGGGCGCTGGACGCCCTGAATGAGGCATTCATGGCACCGTTACCGCGGCGGGGAGCCGTACGCGCTGAGGAACCGGTCGCGGAACTCGTTCATCCCCCAGACCGGGGCGCGCGGGCCCGGCTTGAGGCCGGTGTCCCAGCCCCAGGCGGAGATCCTCGCCAGCACGGCCGGGTCGCGGGCGACGACCGTGACCGGCACGTCGTGGCTGGCGCCCTGCCCGGTGACGACCGTGGCGGGCTGGTGGTCGCCGAGAAAGATCAACACGAGGTTGTCGTCGCCGTAGGTCTCCACGTAGGAGATCAGGTTGTTCAGCGCGTACTCGATGGAACGCCGGTAGTTGGCGCGCACCCGCTCCGGGTTGCTCGAGAAGATCGACTCCGGCTTGGCGTTGTCGCCGGCCATGGTGTCGAAGATCCGGCCGTCGCCGACGTCGTTCCAGCCGATCAGCCGGGGCACCGGTGACCACGGCGCATGGCTGGTCAGCGTGACGATCTGGGCCATCACCGGGGCGTGGCCGGGCGCGGCCCGCTCGCTGCGCTGGAAGGCGGACAGGACGTACTGGTCGGGCATGGTCGCGTAGCTGAACCGGGTGCCGCGGTAGCCGAGGTCGGCGGCGGCGTACACCTTGTCGTAGCCGAAGAACGCGCCCTCCGGGTAGGCCTGGGTGACCGCCGGCTCGACCCCGACCGTCCGCCAGCCCGCCTCCCGGAAGGCGCGGACCAGCGTCAACCGGTCGGTGGTGACCAGGTTCCGGTAGCGCTGCTGGTTGTTGATCCACAGACCGGCGTCCAGCGTGGCGTGGGCCAGCCAGCTGCCGCCGCCGTAGGTCGACGAGGTGAGGTAGGCGCTGCGGGAGTCGAACCCGGCCTTGTCGAGCCGGGCGGTCCCGGCGTCGAGCACCGCGGTCAACTCGGCGAGCTCCGGGTTGTCGAGCACGGTGCGCCCGTAGCTCTCGACGAAGGTGAGGACGACGTCCTTGCCGCGCAGCGCGGTCAGCAACTGGTCGCCGGGGGTGCCGCGGAAGGCGTCGACCGCGGCCTCGGCGGCGAAGTTCTTCGCGTCCTGGATGGCGGCGGGCACCTGGCGCGCGTGGGCGTAGGCGTAGGTCGCCGCGGTCCGGGACGCCACCGGCAGGCCGGGCTCGATCTCCACGCCGAGCACCGCGCAGACCAGCCAGACGACCACGAGCGCCCGGGCGGTCCGGGTGGTCGCGGTGGGGTGCCGGGTGGCGATGCGGGTCAGGCGCAGGGCGGCCAGCGTCGTGAACACGATCAGGGCGACGACCAGGACGATCGCGCCGACCACCGCGGCCGTGGCGGCGAACCGGCCGGCGGTGACCGCGACGTAGTCCACGCCGGCCTCGAGGAAGGTCCAGTCCAGGACCGGGTCGAAGCCGCGGTAGAGGGTCGCGTCGAAGCCCATGTCGGCGATCTTCAGCACGGTCAGCAGGCCGAGCAGCGCACCGGCGATCCCCGCCAGGATGCGGCCGGCGCGCGGTGGGAGGACGAGCACCAGGGCGGTGAGGACCAGCGCCTCCACCGGAATGCGCAGGAACGCGGCGACGGTGAGCCGGTCCAGGTCGTTCGGGGCGAGGAGGCCGAACAGCACCAGCAGGCAGGCACCCGCGGTCAGCACCCGGGCCGCGGCGCGGCGCCACACCGGGCGGCGTCGTGCGGGCGGCTCCTCGGCCGCGGTCCCGGTCTCCTCGTCGATGACGTCAATCGTCATGGCGTGTCACGGTAGCAAGCCCACCCTGTTCGAAATTCCGAATTCTATACGGCGGACCGAACGTCCGGTATGGTCGAATCACGGCACTCCGGACAGGGCGAGTTGCCTGCTGATTTCTCCTGTCGAATGAGGATGTGAGTCTCAATGGCGCGACGTGCCGGACGGAAATATTTCCGTCGCTCATGGTCTTCCCGGGTGGCGATGTCGGTCGCGGCGCTCCTGGCCGCGAGCCTGGTCTCGGTGACCTCCCCGCAGGTGGCGAGCGCGGCGAACACATTCACCAATCCGCTGAGCCTGCACGGCCCGGACCCGTGGCTGAAGTATTTCAACGGCTTCTACTATCTTGCCACGACCACCTGGAACCAAACCATCACCATGCGCAAATCGCGCACCCTCGGCGGGCTGGCCACGGCCCCCGACACGGTGATATTCCGGCTCACCCGCCCCAACGGCGCCGGCACGATGTGGGCCCCGGAATTCCACCTGCTCAACGGCCCCAACGGCCAGCGCTGGTATTTGTACTACGTCGCCGGCCGGGAACCGTTCAACCTCAACACCCAGCGCATCCACGTCCTGGAAAGCACCGGCCTGGATCCCATGGGCCCCTACAACTTCAAGGCCGACATGCTCGACCCGACGCAGAACAACACTTGGGAGCTCGACCCGAGCATTCTCCAACTCAACGGCCGGCTCTACCTCCTCGGCACGTTCTTCAACGGCTCTCAACCCAATTTCATCCGCCCGCTGTCCAACCCCTGGACCGCCAGCGGCACCCGGCACATCCTGTCCACCGCGACGTTCGGCTGGGAACGCGTGGGCGGCGCCGTCAACGAAGGCGCCGAAGTCCTCCAGCGCAACGGCCAGACCTTCATCGTGTTCTCCGCCAGCCACTGCTCCACTCCGGACTACAAGCTCGGCATCCTCCGCTACAACGGCGGCGACCCCCTCAACCAGTCCTCCTGGGTGAAGTCGCCCACGCCGGTCTTCCAGCGCAACGACGCCAACCGCGTGTTCGGCCCCGGCCACAACGGCTTCTTCAAGTCGCCCGACGGCACCGAGGACTGGATCGTCTACCACGCCAACAGCTCCCCCACGCAGGGCTGCGACATCAACCGCACCACGCGCGCCCAGAAGTTCACCTGGAACGCCGACGGCACCCCCAACTTCGGCACTCCGGTCGCCCTCGGTGCCCGCCTCCCATCCCCCTCCGGCGAACCCACCGGATGAGGTCGTGCGATGAACGACGCCTTCGTCCAGTTGGGAGCAACGAAGGCGTCGTTCATCGCACCTAGCACTCGTCCTACGCCGCGCAGAACTCGTTGCCTTCGGGGTCCTGCATGATCCACCAGTGCCCGGCGGGTCCCTTGTCGACCTCGCGGATCCGGGTCGCCCCCAGCTCTTCCAGCCGGGCCACCAGCTTGTCGAGGCCGCCGGGCTCACTGTGGACGTCGATGTGCAGGCGGTTCTTGCCGGACTTGCCCTCGGGCACGTCCTGGAACAGCAGCCGCCGGCCGTGGCCGACGCCGCTGGTCCGGTCGAACGGATCCTCGGGGTGGCGGATCGCGGCGTAGCCGCGGAAGGTCTTGCGGCCGCGATGCTCGAGGACCGCGTCCGCGCCGAGGTGGCCGGCGGCCAGCAGCTGCTCGACGAGCGCGCTGGGGTCCTCCACCTCGTACTCGAGGGCCGCGGCCCAGAAGTCCGCGAGGACGGCCGCGTTCGTGCTGTCGATGACCAGCTTCCAACCCAGTGCCATGTAACCAGTTATATCCCGCCCGGGCGATGAGACGTGCCACCGCAACGATCACCAGCGACGAGCCGTGCGCCACCAACCCCGCCAACCGTCCCTTTGCACCACCTCCTTAGCAACTGACGTTCTGGGCCGGTAGCTGGCCGGTGCTGAGGTAACCGGCGACGGTGGCCAGCAGGCAGGCGTTGCCCTGGAACGGGATCGGGGCGTGGTACTGGGCGTCCACGGTCACCAGCCGGGAGCCGCGGAAGGCCGCCAGCGTGGCGAGCGTGTTGCGGACTGGCACGACGGAGTCGCGGGTGGCCGCGGCGAACAGCATGGCGGGTGGGCGGGTGGGCGGCAGCAACACCCGGTTGTCCGCGCTGAACGGCCAGAAGGCGCACATGTTCACGTTGGCGAGGGCCGGGCCGTAGTTCGGGAACCGGGTGCCGTAGACGGTGAGGTCGCGGCGGTAGGTGTCCAGGTTGGTGGGCCAGGCGCGGTCGGCGCAGCGGTAGGCGGTGTTGACGGCGGTGTGGTTGTCGGCCGGGACGCCGGGGGTGCCGGGCAGCGCCGCGGGATAGAGCTGCAGTGGGATGGGTGGTGTCGCTCCGGCGGCGAGTGCGGCGAGGTCGGTGGCGACCACCGGGAAGAGTTGGTCGACGGAGTTGCCCAGCAGGGTCAGGTAGCCGACTTCGCCGACGGTCCAGGTGTGGCCGTCCGGCGTGGTGAGCCCGCCGGTGTTGGCGCGGTCGAACAGCGCGCGCAGCGAGCCGGCCACCTCCTCGGCCGTGCCGCCGAGGCCGAACGCGTTGCCGGCGGCGGCGAACGCGGTGAAGGCGTGGAAGCCGGCTTCGAAGCTTTCCGCGCGGTCCAGTTCGAAGGGACGCCAGATGGCGTCGGCGAACGGCGGGCTGTCGAGGACGAAGCGGTCGACACGGTGCGGGTAGAGCGCGGCGTAGGTGGCGCCGAGCAGGCCGGCGAAGGAGCCGCCGAGGTAGGAGATCTGCCGCTCGCCCAGGGCGGCCCGGACGAGGTCGAGGTCGCGGGCGGCGTTGGCGGTGGTGGCGTGTGGGAGCGCCCAGCCGGCGTGCCGGGCACAGTCGCGGGCGTACTGGCGGGCCTGCGCGGCGTGGCTGGCGAACGGGGCGAAGCCGGCGGTGCGGACCCAGTAGCCGCCGGGCTCCTCGGTGGGCTGGCCGCAGCTGATCGGGGTGCTGCGTTCGGTGAACCGGATGTCGAACCCGACGAGGTCGAAGGTGGCGCGCACGTCCGCCGGGAGGACCGGGCCCCACTGGACGGGGAGCGGAACGCCCGGGCCGCCCGGGCCGCCGCCGGTCATCAGCAGGACACCGTGGCGGCGGGCCGGATCCCTTGCCGGGAGCCGGGAAATGGCCACATCGATGGTGCGGCCGCGGGGCCGGGCATAGTCCAGCGGCACGCGGACCAGGGCACAGCGGAGATCGGGTTGGTCGATGCCGGCGCAGGCGGTCCATTCCAGCCGTTGCGGCGGCGTCGCCTCGGCGGGGCTGACCGGCGCCAGTTGCAGGATCAGGCCCGCGGTGAGCACCACCCGGGCGAGGCCACCGTTGCGCATACGGAATTCCTTTGCCGGGCGAGGGAAAGGGAAGCAACGTCACGGTGATGCCCTAGCGGGCAAGGAACGTCACGTTGCTTCCCAGGCCAGTTACAGGATGACGAGGTTTCCGTTGGTGACCGGGGTTTCGGCGGTGGTGGTGCCGGTCCAGTTCGACGAGAACAGCAACCTGTTGCCGTCGAAGAGGGTCAGACCGAACGCGTCCGGCCGGGTGTCGGTGGCGGTCAGGCGGAAGGTCAGATCGGTGGCCACCGGAACGGCGTGGAAGGGATCGGTGACGTCGATCAGGGTGGCCCGGGTGCGGAAGTCGAGGCCGCCCGGACGCGTGCTGCGCGCCCCGAACGACTCGAAGTCCGTGCCGAGGATCTGGTAGCGGTGTCCGCCGGACTGGAAGATCGCGGTGGCCAGACCCGTGGTGAACGAGCCGGTTCGGCTGTGCGCCAGGAGCAGCGCGACCTCGGCCCGGGAGCCGGGGTCGGCCGGGAAGGCGCCGCTGGACCGGGTCTCGGGCAGGGTGGCCGCGGCGATCACGATCCGGTTCTGCGCCGGGGCGACCGTGACCTGGCCGGTGCCGAGCGCGGCGTAGTTGCCGCCGACGGCGATCGTGACGTCGCGGACCCCGACCGGCAGCGTGGCCGTGCAGCTCGCCGACGCGGCGGTGGTCTCCGTGCCGAGCAGGCCGACGACGCCGGTGCACAGGGTCTGGCCGCCGGCGGTGAAGGTGACGGTGCCGGTGCGGACGTCACCGGCCGACCTGTCCGCGCCGCCGAGCACCGAGCCGTCCCGCAGCGTGGCGCGGAGCTGGACCGGCGCGTTGTCCCGGGCGAACGCCAGGGCGTCGCCGGTGTAGGTCACCTCGGCGTCCTCGGGGAGCACCCGGACGGACAGCGCGGTGGTGCTGACGATGCCGGATTCGTCCGTCACCGCAACGGAAACCGGGTAGTCACCGGGTGCCGCGGCGGTGTTCCCGGTGACCGTCCAGGTGCGCAGGCCGGGGCGGGCGTCGGGGTCCGAGGTGGCGCCGGGCGTGAGCGCCAGGCCGGCGGGCAGGCCGGTGGCGGCCGCGGCCAGGGCCGGGCCGGCGCCGTCCGGGTCGTTGGCGCCGACCGTCACCGCGGGGGTGTCGCTGTACTGCACGGTGGTCGGGCCGGAGTTGGTCAACCGCGGGGACGCCTGGATGGTCAGGTCGGCGTCGTTGAGGTCGAAGAACACGTTGCCGACCGCCTCGACCTTGATCCGCCCGTGGCTGGTGGCGAGGTCCGGCAGGGTCACGATCTCGTTGCCGTCATTGGGGGTCCGCTCCGCCAGCACGTGCGGGTAGGTCAGCCCGCCGTCCAGCGACAGGGAGATCTTCACCTCGGCCGCGTCGACCGGGGCGGCCGAGGTGCCGGCCACGTCCCAGGTCACCGGCTGCGCCGAGCCGCCGCGCAGCGCCGCCGCCGAACCCTGCGAGGTGACCAGGAACGGCCCGGCGTCCGGGGCCAGAACCACCGCGGTGTCGGCACTTCCGACGCCGCCGCCACCGAGGCGGGTGTCCCGGGCGGTGAGCCGGAAGTGCAGCGTGCGGGAGTTGTCGAGGCCGGCCCAGTCCGGGGTGGGCAGGAACTCCGAGTAGCAGTCGACCAGCGCGGGCGGCAGGGCCGTGGGCGGGGCCGGAGCGGCGGGGCAGGCGCCGCTGGCCGCGTTGGTGTTGTTGGCCGCGATCTGCGCCAGATCCGGGAACACCCGGGTCGGGTCGCCGTTCACCGCGTTCTCGCCCGGCGAGTAGTACTTCAGCGTGTCCTCGGCGCTGACGATGGCCGCGGTGCCGAACTGGCGGAACAGCGGGCCGTTGGCCTTGATGTTGTTGGTCAGCGCGGTTCCGGTCGCGCCGCCGCGGTCGGTCTGCTCCCACAGGTAGGTGACCGCGTCGTTGTCGGCGTCGGTGGCGCTCCCGGTGAGCGCGAACGGGGTGCGCACCGGGATCGTGTAGGAGGCCGGCGCGGTGACCACGGGTGCGTGGTTGGCGGTGTCGGTCACCCGGCCGCCGTTGTCCTGCGCGCCGCCCTTCACCGTCTCGCTGACGAACGCGGAGACCCCGGTGGCGTTGGTGACGCCGAGCGAGTCGAGGTTGGTGCCGGCGACCACGCCGCCGTTGAACGTGACCTGGAACCCGGTGTCGTCCAGGGTCGCGGCGCCGCCGAAGCCGGTCACCGTGACGGTCGCACCGGCCGGCCAGTTCCGGGTTCCCTCGATCGCGGCCTTGATCCCCGCGGTGGTGTAGTTGACGCCGCGCACGACCGGCGCGGACAGCTGGCCGCCGGAGAAGAAGGAGAACGCGTCGCCGTCGGTGTCGAACTCGCGCAGCGCCACGTTCTGCACCTCGTTGATCAGCGGCCGGGTGGCCGTGACGTACGCGGTGATCTCGGCGAAGCTGCGGAACGACCAGTACGGGTCGCTGTGCGGCTGCAGGTTGTCCTGCTGGCAGATGCCGGCGTAGGCCATGATCGACGTGCCGCTGCCCGGCTCGACGGAGTTGGCCGCGCTGCGGTTGCCGCCGGAGCAGTTGAGCTGCGTGCCGTTGAACGGGTGGTTGCCGCCGAACTGGTGGCCCATCTCGTGCGCCACGTAGTCCACGGCGTAGAAGTCGCCGACCGGGGTGGGCAACCCCGTGCAGCCGCGGCCCTTGGTGGCGCTGCCGACCACGCCGAGCCCGGCCACGCCGCCACCGTTGACGCCGAGGCCGATGTGCCCGATGTCGTAGCTGCTGGCGCCGACGAGCTGGCCGAGCACGAAGTTGTTGCGGGTGAGCAGACCGCCGCTGCAGCCGGCGAGCTGGGCCGCGGTGAAACAGGGCGCCGAGCCGCACGGGCCGTTCGGGCCGGTCGCCAGCGCCGGGGTGTTCAGGTTGGTCCGGTCGGTGTCGTTGATCAGCACCAGCCGGATCGCGGTCTCGTCCTCGTAGACCTGGGTGACCCGGTTGATCAGGGTGACCTTGGCGGCGGTGACGTTCTCGGCGCCGAAGAACGTGGCGTAGGACGGGTCGGTGACCAGCGCCAGCCGGTAGGTGCGCAGCTTGACCACCGGTTCGTCGATCGCCGGCGCGAGGTCCTGCACCAGCTGCTCGATCTCCTCGTTCTCCACCAGCGGTCCCGGCGAGGCCAGGTCGTGGCCGTAGTAGCTGGCGTAGAGGCTCTGGTCGAGGTGGTGGTACGGGTCGACGAACCACTGGCCGAGCTTCGAGCGGACCGAGGCGTGGAAACCGAGCGGGGTGAGGTCGGCGCGGACGGTCGCGGTCGGGTCGTCGATGCCCTTGCCCGCGTAGGTCCTGATCTCCGGGTGCGCCGCGGCGAGGCCGGGCTCCATCACCGGCGAGTCGACGAGCTGGAACCGCTGGAGCTCGCCGGACGGCGCCGGCAGCGCGAGGATCGTCTGTGCGGCAACGGATGCGCGGCTGAGCCCGGTCTGCATCAGCGGCCGGTCGAGGGTGAACGCGGCGAAGCGCGTGGTGCGGACGTCGGCCGGCTGGGCGGAACGGCTGGCGATCGTCGGGTTGTCCACCTTGGTCCACGGGTTGTCCGGGCTCGGCGCGGCGGCCGTCGGGGAGCCGGACATGAGCAGCGCGGCCGCGAGCGCCGCGACCACCAGCAGGGCATACGAGGGTCTGGCCAACGCAGGGTCTCCTTGCCAACCACGCACCGGCCCGGACGCACGGCACGTTCCACCCCGAATTCTGGCCATCGCGGACCCGCCCCATAACGGACGAAAGTAGGTCAGTGCCGGGCGCGCCCTGAACCAGATGCCCTAGTGGGATGCGGCGAATGACGCCGATACAGGGTCCGGTTGGGGCGGTGTGACAGCCCGGTCGGGCCGGCTAGTTTCTCCACACGTCATTGATGTGGAGGTCGGTGGAAAATGATTCGCAATACCATTACCCGGAATTATCTGGACATGGTCGAGCGGCTTCGTATGCCCGCCAACGAGTTGGTGGACGTGGCGCGCCGTGAGGACGTCCTCGACACCACGGTGTACCGGGGTAGATGCCTGACCCGTCCGGTGTTTCTGGACCGGGCCGAGCACGCCGAGCTGAGTACCGACCTGCTCGCCCTGCACGCGGCGCTGACCGAGCTGCCGAACCGGCTCTTCGGCGGTGATCTCGGCGCGTTCGCCCGCGCGGTGGGCATGACCGAGGGGCAGACCACGGCCATCCTGCGGACCCGGAGCGACGCGCCGACCCGGCTGGGCGCCACCGACATCTACCACGACGGCACCGCGTTCCGGTTGATGGAGCTGAACATGGGCAGCAACGTCGGCGGCCTGGACAACGCCGTGCTCAACTCGGCGTTCCTGACCCACCCGGCATTCGCGGAGTTCGCCGGCACGCACGGCCTCACCTACGTCGACACCTTCGAGGAACTGGCCCACACCCTGCTCACCGAGTGCAAGATCCCCACCGGCCAGCGTCCCTTCGTCGCCGCGGCCGACTGGCCGGCGACCTATGCCGGCCTGGAAACCCGGCTCAAGGACAGCGCCGCCCGCCTCGGCAAGCTCGGCATCGACATCGTCCCGTGCCATCTCGGCCAGCTGTCCGTCCGGGACGGTCGGGTCTGGCTGCACGACCGGCCGGTGGATCTGCTCTACCGGATCTTCCTGATCGAGGACCTGCTCGACCCGGACGCACCCGAGCTGATCGACCCGGTGCTCCGCGCCGCGGAGCGTGGCGAGATCAAGATCTTCACTCCGCTGGACGCCGAGCTCTACGGCAGCAAGGGCGCGCTCGCCATGGTCTCCGACGAGGCCAACCGCCACCTCTACACCGACGCGCAACTGGACAGCCTGGACCGGATCGTGCCGTGGACCCGCATGGTCCGGCCGGGCCCGGTCACCGTCGGCGGCGAACAGGCCGACCTGCTCGACTACGCCTGGGGCGCCCGCCAGGACCTCGTCCTCAAACCGACCACCCTGCACGGCGGGCAAGGCGTCGTCCCAGGCTGGCTGGCCGACCCCGACGAGTGGCGCCGCTCGGTCACCGCCGCCCTCGACGGCCCGTTCATCCTCCAGCACCGCATCCGTCCCGAACCCGAACCCTTCCCCGCCGAAACCGGCACCGAGCCCCTCGTCGTCAACTGGCGCGTCTTCCTCTCCGCCAACGGCTACGCCGGCGTCATCGGCCGCGGCATCGACGACCCCGACGCCGGCGTCTCCAACATCGCCAGCGGCCGCGGCGGCACCTGCTGCTTCCACGAAGCCCAAGCGTCCCTCGATCGGGGGAACCAGGACTGACTTAGATATTCTATAGTCAGTTGACATGCGACCCGAGTTCGACGGTCCAGTCGAGGTTCCGGTCCGGGCTGACCGGGTGGAACGGGAGGGACCGACGGGGCCGGTGCGGGAGCCGGCCCCTGAGGGGGGTGCGCACGTCTGGCTGGCCGATCAGGACACGCTGGTCGCGTTCATGTTGCTGCGCGGGCGCTGATGGCGCAGCGCGTCGACGAGGCGTTCGCCGCGCTGCCGTTGGGAAAGCTGGCCGAGGCGGGGCTCACCCGGGCGCGCCGGCTCGGGGCTGCCCGGGCGGCGGTGCGGGTGGAGCGGGTGCGGACCGTGGAGTCGGTGACGCACAACGGGAAACCGCGGGCCGGTCGGGACGAGACCGAGGTCGGGCTGTCGGTGCGGGTGGCCTGCGGCGGAGGCTGGGGGTTCGCGGCGGCGGGGACGCTCACCGCGGAATCCGCGGTGCGCACGGCTGAGCGCGCGGTCGCGGTGGCGGGCGCCTGCGCGGGGCTGAGCGGCCCGTTCGTCGACCAGGTCGACGAACCGGTCTACCGGGACGTGGTCTGGACATCGGATTGCACGATCAACCCGGTCGGCGTACCGGAGGCGGAGCGGGTGGCGGTGCTGGGCGACTGGAGTGCGCGGCTGCTCGGGGCGCCGGCGGTCGAGCAGGTGCTGGCCAAGGTGGTGGCCACGCAGGAGAACAAGTTCTATGCGGACCTCGCGGGGACGGTGATCACTCAGCAGCGCGTACGAATCCACCCTCAGCTGGTGGTCTCCGGGGCGCGGGCGAACTTGCGCACGGTCGGCCCGCCGGCCGCGCGGGGCTGGGAGTACCTGTCCGGTGCGGGCTGGGACTGGGAGCGTGAGCTCGCCGAGCTACCGGGACAGCTCGGCGAGAAGACCGGCGCGGCACCGGTCGAGCCGGGCGAATACGACCTGGTGCTCGACCCGTCGCACCTGTGGCTGACGATTCACGAGTCCGTCGGGCACGCGACCGAGTTGGACCGGGCGCTCGGCCACGAGATCTCCTATGCGGGCACGACGTTCGCCACGCCCGGGCGGCTCGGCACGCTCCGGTTCGGCTCGGCGCTCATGAACGTGACCGCGGACCGCACGGCTCCGCATGCGCTGGCCACGGTCGGGTTCGACGACGAGGGCGTCGCGGCGCAACGCTGGAACCTGGTCGAGGACGGGGTGCTGACCGGATTCCAGCTCGACCGGCGCACCGCCGGCGCGATCGGCGCGCCGCGGTCGACCGGGTGCGCGTTCGCCGAGTCGGCGGGCCACGTTCCGCTGCCCCGGATGCCGAACGTGTCGCTGCGGCCCCTGCCCGGCGGACCCACGACGCAGGAGCTGATCGCGGGCGTCGAGCGGGGGATCTACCTGGCCGGCTCCGGTAGCTTCTCCATCGACGCCCGGCGGAAGTTCTTTCAGTTCACCGCCCAGCGCGCCCACCGCATCCACAGAGGACGCATCACCGGCCAGGTCGGCCGGGTGGCGTACCAGGCGGGCACGACCGGGTTCTGGGGAGCGCTCGACGGGCTCGGCGGGGAGCGCACCTACCAGACGTTCGGCGCCGACCTGTGCGGGAAGGGCCAGCCGGTGCAGATCGCGGCGGCCAGCCACGGGTGCCCGAGCGCGCTGTTCCGGCGGATCCGGGTGGTCAATCCGTGAGCGGAACCGGGGCACGGTGGGCGGTGGAGCGGGCCGTCGCTGCCTGCCGGAGCGCCGAAGGCTGCGTGGCGATCGCCGACGACATCTCGTCCGCGCACCTGCGCTGGGCGGGAAACGCGTTGACCACCAACGGTTTCACCCGAACGCAGCGGCTCACCGTGATCGCCGTCGCCGGGGACGCCGCGGGCGTGGTCGCCCGGGAAGGCGGGCTGGACCGGGACTCGGTGGCGGAACTGGTCCAGGCTGCCGAGTGCGCGGCGCGGCTGGCCGGGCCGGCGCCGGACGCCGCGCCGCTGCCCACCGGCGACGGCCGCGACCCGCCGGGTTGGTCCGATCCACCCGCGGAGACAACGTTCGCGCGGCTGCACCCGTTCATCACCGGGCTGACCCACCTGTTCGACGATGCCCGGCAGCACGGCCGGGAGCTGTACGGCTATGCGGAGCAACAGGTACGCACCACGTATCTCGCGTCCACCACCGGGTTGCGGCTGCGGCACCGGCAGCCCACGGGAATCCTGGACCTCACCGCGCCGGCCGGCCACGGCACGCCGGCCTGGACCGGGTTGAGCGTGCCCGACCTGACCCAGGTGCGCATCGCGGCGCCGGACACCGGTCCGACCAGGACGGTCGACCTGCCGCCCGGCCGCTACGAGGTGCTGCTCCCACCCTCGGCGGTGGCCGACCTGATGATCCACCTGTACCGCGCCGCGGCCGCGGCGGACACGCACACGGTGTTCGGCGACGGAACCCGCCTCGGGGAGCGGCTCACCGAGGCTCCGCTGACGCTGTACGGCGACCCGCACGAGCCGGGCCTGGAGTGCGCGCCGTTCGCCATCGCCCGGTCCTTCGCCGCGGACGCCTCGGTCTTCGACAACGGAACCCCGTTGCGCCGCACCGAATGGATCACCGGCGGGGTGCTCACCTCGCTGGTGCGGACCCGGAGCACCGCGGGCGCGACCGGCCTGCCGCACACCCCGATGATCGACAACCTGGTGCTCTCCGGCCCCGGCGGCCGCACCCTGGCCGACATGATCGCCGGCACCCGGCGGGCACTGCTCCCGACCTCGCTGTGGTACCTGCGCGACGTCGAACCCCGCACGCTGCTGCTCACCGGCGTCACCCGGGACGGCGTCCTGCTGATCGAGGACGGTGAGATCACCGGCCGGGTGCCGGACTTCCGGTTCAACGAGAGCCCGGTGGCGCTGCTCGACCGGGTCACCGAAGCCGGCCGCACCGAGCGGACCCTGCCCCGGGAGTGGGGCGACTACTTCACCAGGACCGCCATGCCGCCGCTGCGGATCGCCGACTTCGCCGTCTCCGCGTTCCTTCGGTGATCCTGGAGAGACATGCCCTGAAGGCCGCCTTCAGGGCGTTGAACGTCCCCAAGGACGCCTTCAGGGCAATGCCCAGGTCAGGAGAGTGCGGCACCGTGCAGCAGCCCGCTGAGCGCGGCGAGGTGCGCCGGTGCCGTGCCGCAGCACCCGCCGGCGACCGTCAGGCCGTATTCGGAGCACCAGCCGGCGACGCGGTCGGCGAACTCGTTCGGGCCGAGCAGTGCGCGCAGGTGCCGGTCGACGTGCCCGCCCGCGGGTAGCCCGGCGCGGTCCTCGTTGTTCGGATAGGCACCCGCCGGCCCGGACCACGCCTCGCGCAGCGCCCGCAGCGCGGCCTCGGTGTGCTCCGGCGGGGTGCAGTTGACCAGCACCGCCTCGGCGCCGTCCGCGGTCACCGCCCGCACCGCGCCGGGCAGCGGCTCGCCGGACAGCAGGAGCCCGCCAGCCGCGCAGGTGAACGAGACCCAGGCCCGCCCACCGAGGCGGAGCACCTCCGCCAGCGCGATCCTGGCCTCCCGCACGGTGTTCATGGTCTCGATCAGGAACAGGTTCACCCCGGCCCGGGCGAGGCGCGTGGCCAGCCAAGCGTGCTCGGCCCGCAGCTCCTCGTCCGGCGGCACCAGGTCGGGCCGGTAGCAGTCGGCGGCCGGGCCCACCGACCCGGCGACCAGCGCATCGGGCACCCCGGCCCCGTTTCGGGCCGCGCCCGCCACCCCGACCGCCGCGTGCACCAGCCACTCCCGGCCGGCTTCGTCCAGCCTGGTCCGGCGGAGCGCCCGCACGTTGGTGCGGAACGTGTTCGCCGTGATCACCCGGGCGCCGGCGGCAAGGTACGCCTCGTGCACGGACCGCAGCAGCAGCCGGTGGGCGTCGGTGAGCAGCGCCCGGCTCGACCACCACGGCTCCCGCACCGGCAGCCCGGCGCGCTGGAGCTCGGTGGCGAGGCCGCCGTCGAGCAGCAGGGTTGTCATCGGCCGGCCTCCAGTGCGGCGGTGAGATCCTCGATCAGGTCCACCGGGTCCTCGATGCCGACCGAGAGCCGGATCAGGTCGTCGGTGATGCCGGCCGCCAGCCGCCGCGCCCGCGGCATCGGGCGGTGCGTCATCAACGCCGGGCTCTCGATCAGCGAGCGCACCCCGCCGAGGCTCACCGCGCAGGTGAACAGGCGGGTACCGGCCATCAGCTTCTCCGGGTCACCGAGGCAGCGGAACGAGATGATCGATCCGGGCCCGCTCATCTGCTTGCGCGCCAGCGGATGCTGCGGGTGCCCGGGCAGCCCGGGATAGATCACCTCGGCGACGTCGGGCGACTCCGCGAGCGCGGCGGCGATAGCCCCAGCGCTGTCCACCTGACGGGACACCCGAAGCGACAACGTCTTCACGCCGCGGTGCACCAGGAAGCAGTCCAGGCCGCCGGGCACCGCGCCGGTCAGCTCCCGGTGCCGGGTGAACGCCTCGTGCAGCGCCGCGTCCGAGTAGACCAGGGCGCCGCCGAGCACGTCGGCATGACCGGCGACGAACTTGGTGGTGCTGTACAGGCTGACGTCGGCGCCGAGCCGGAGCGGGAGCTGCAGCGCGGGACTGGCGAACGTGTTGTCCACCACGACGATCGCGCCCCGCTCGTGCGCCGGCCGGGCGGTCTCGCCCACGTCCACGATGGTGAGCAGCGGGTTGCTCGGCGTCTCCACCCACACCACCCGGACGTCCGGCGGGAACGGCCGCGGACGGGTCAGGTCCGCGTAGTCCACCCGGATCCCGTATCTGTCCATTGTGGAGAACAGGGCGTAGGTGCCACCGTAGACGCCGGCCGAGGAGACCAGCCGCTCCCCCGGCGAGAGCAGCGACAGCACGGCCGCGGCGGCCGCCTGCCCGGAGGAGAACACCGTGGCGTACCGGGCGTCCTCCAGCGAGGCGAGGCAGCGCTCCAGCGCCTCCCGGGTCGGGTTCTCCCCGCGAGCGTAGAAGTAACGCGGCGGATCCTGGGCGTACCGGTCGTAGGTGGTGGCCACATGCACAGGGGGCACCACGTCACCCGTGCCCGGTTCGGCTTCCTGTCCACTGTGGACAAGCTTGGTGTCGAACCGCACGGTCATCGGCCGACCGGAACGGCGGCCCGCAGCAGCAGAGCCTTGCTGGGCAAGGAGACAAGGCCGTCCGCCACGCGGTAGGGCAGCACGGCCGCGAGCACCGCGGCCCAGGTCTCCGGGTCGTCCACCCGGCCGAACCGGGCACGCAGTGCCTCCTGGAGACCCGGCGGAGTGGAGGCCCGGGTGAACTCGACATACCGCTCCGGTGAGTCGAGCACGAACGGCACGTCGAACGGCGTCACCGTGACGTCCTCGAAGCCCGCCGCGGCCAGCTCCGCTTCGAGGATGCCGGGATCGGCCATGCTGAACGGTCCCGGCGAGCCGGGCGGGGGCGGCGCCAGCTCCAGCCGGGCAGCAAGCACCTGGTAGCCCAGCGCCATCATCGGCACCTGCGACCACGGCCCCCACACCGCGGCGGCCAGCACACCGCCGGGCACGAGCACGTGCGCCAGCGACCGGAACGCCGCTACGTGATCCACCGCGAACATCAGCCCCCACCGGCTCAGCACGACGTCGAACGCCCCGGCGCCGAACTCCAGGGACTCGAGATCGCCGGTGCGGAACTCCACGTTGCTCACGGCACCGGCCCGGCGCCGGGCGACCGCGATCATGTCGGGGGCGAGGTCCACGCCGACCACGTACCCCGCCGGCCCGACCACCTCCGCCACGGTGAGCGCGGGCTCGCCGACCCCGGTGGCCACGTCGAGCACCCGGTGCCCGGCCCGGACCCCGCCGAGCTCGAGCAGCCGCGCCGTCACCGGTGCCCCGCCACGCTCGAACTCCTCCTGGCAGGACGACCAGCCGGCGCTGATCGCGTTCCAGTTGATCCGCTGCATGGCCTTGAACGCGATGGGATCGAACCCGGTGACGGTCATGATTGCCTTTCCCCGTCAGAGAAATCGCTCGGTCGGATGCTCGGTGGTCCAGAAGCCGGGAGTGAGCGTGCGGAGCACCCGCCGCACGAGGTCGACCTCGGCCTCGGTGTTGTAGATCGCGAACGAGAGCCGGACGGTGCCGACGACGCCGAACGTGTCGACGAACGTGTTGGCGCAGTGCACTCCGCTGCGCACGGCCACGCCGTGCCGGTCGAGGTGGCCGCCGACGTCGTACGGATGGATGCCGTCCACCACGAACGAGACGATCCCGCTGGGAGCCGCGGCGGGATCGCCGAGCACCCGAACCCGCGGCACGCTCTCCAGCGCCGCAACGGCCTGGCGCACCAGCGTTTCGTCGTGGCGCCGGATATTCGGCCAGCCGAGCCCGTCGACGTACCGGAACGCCGCGGCGAGGCCGATCGCGCCGGCGATGTGCGGGGTGCCCGCCTCCAGCCGTGCCGGCACAGGTACGTAACGCACCGGCTCGGCGAGCGTCACGCCCTTCACCGTGCCGCCGCCGACCTGGTACGGCTCCAGCCGCGCGAGCAGCTCACGCCGGCCGTAGAGCACGCCGACACCCATCGGCCCGTAGATCTTGTGTCCGGAGAAGCAGTAGAAGTCCGCCGCCAGCTCGCGGACGTCGACCGGCCAGTGCGGCACCGCCTGGGCGCCGTCGACGATCACCGGGATCCCCCGCCGGTGCGCCTGCCCGGCCATCTCCCGCACCGGGTTCACCGTGCCGAGCACATTGGACACGTGGGTGACCGCGGCCAGCTTGGTCCGCGGCCCGAGCGCGGCCGCGAACGCCTCGGGCGCCACCCGCCCGTCCGCACCGGCGGGCACGACCACCAGCTCGGCGGCGGTCGCCGCACACAGCCGGTGCCACGGCAGCAGGTTGGAGTTGTGCTCCATGCCGGTGATCACCAGCTGGTCCCCGGCGGCGAGCCGGGCGCGACCGAACGTGTCGGCCAGCAGGTTGATCGCGGCGGTGGTACCGGAGGTGAAGACCACCTCGTCGGGATGCTCGGCGTTGATCGCGCGCTGGACCTCGGCCCGGGCGCCCTCGTAGGCGTCCGTGGCGGCGTGGCTGAGCTGGTAATAGCCGCGGCCGACGTTGCTGTTGACCTCGGTGTAGTAACTCGTCAGCGCGTCGAGCACGGCCCGCGGCTTCTGCGTGGTCGCCGCATTGTCCAGGTACACCAACGGGTTTCCGCCGAACCTTCGGGTCAGGATCGGAAAGTCATGCCGGATGGCGGTGGTCCGGGTGACCGCGGTCATCTCCACGAGAAGACTATATCTTACTTAAGCAACAAGGTAGGGTGCGGTCCGGAAGGAGGGACGCCATGACATCGCCCGAGGCCGCGGCCCTCGCCCCGGTGCGCCGCTCCCTGCCCGCCCCCGCCGCGTACCTGTGCGGGCTCACCTGGGACGGCGCCCGGCTCTGGCATTCCGACCAGGACGCGAAGAAGATCTTCGCCATCGATCCGGTGACCGGCGCCGTGCTGCGGGAGCTTCGGTGCGGCTGGGTGCGGGCCGACCTGGCCTACGACGGCGCCCGGCTCTGCCAGGTCGGCGGGCGCCCGAAGCGGATCGTGCTGGTGGATCCGGAGACCGGCGAGGTCACCGGCCACAAGGAGGTGCTCCCCGCCAGCGGCCGGCTGACCGGCATCGAGCTCGGCCCGGAGGGGATGTGGCTGTGCCTGCGCGGCCCGACGGTCGTCCAACTGCGCGACTACGCCACGATGACGCTCCTCCGGGAATACCGGACCGCGGGCGGGTCGCCGTCCGGGCTCACCGTCGCCGGCGGCTTCATCATCTACGGCGACTTCGACGATGCCGTGCTCCGCGCGCTCCACCCGGGCACCGGCGAGATCGTCGGCACGGTCACCGTTCCCGGCCGCCCGACCGGACTCACCTGGGCCGGCCAGCACCTGTGGTACTGCGACTTCCCGGCCCGCCGCCTCCGCGCCCTCGACCTCGACACCGTACTCGCCGGCCAACCGGGATGAGCGCGATCACGGTGCTTGCCGGACCCGCGTGCCGGCGCCGAAGAGGCCGCGCATGAGTTGCGGTCTGGCGGCTTCCTGGAAGTCGAGGTCGGGGTCGAGCGCCCGGATCGTGCCCTCGATCACCAGCAGGGACAGCAGCGGGAAGATCAGTTCAGGGGCGGCGTGAATGCCGAACCTGCGTTGCAGGTCGAACATCTCGGTGGCGAACGCGATCAGGCTGAACTCCCTGGCGGGTTGGCCGTGGCTGCGCTCGACGAGGTCCGCCATGCGCACGGTGAAGCCTTCGAGGTCGGCGCCGTCCGCCACGCTCGCGGAGCTGCGGATCACGATCTCGGCGGCATGCCGGCCGCGGCCTATCGCCATGTTCATGAAGAACTCCGCGAACAACCGGCGCAGGCGCTCGGAGAGCTGCACACTGAATCCGGCGTCGAGCACGACGACCTGCGCGCCCGCGGTGAAGTACAGGTTGCCCGGATGCATGTCGCAGTGCACGAACCCGTCCACGAACAGCATCTGGTACATGGCAGCCAGGCCCGAGGCCGCGAACCGCCGGCGGGCAACCGGTGAGCAGCGGTCGGCGGTGTCCGTCGCGAGGCCCGGGATGAACTCCATGACCACGCACCGGGGCCGGCAGGCCTCGGGATACACCTTGGGCACCCACACCCGAGGCACCTCGGCGAGGTTCTTCCGCAGCCGCCGCAGGTTGTCGGCCTCCCGCTCGAAGTCGAGCTGGCCGAGGATCGCCTCCGCCATACTGGCGACGACCTCGCGCACCGGAACCCCGCGCAACCCCGGCAACAGTGCCACGAGCCCGGCGCCCGCGCGAATCAGGGCCAGGTCCCGTGCCATGATCCGCTCGATGCCCGGCCGGCGCAGCTTGACCGCCACCTCCTGGCCGGTGCGCAGCCGGCCCCGGTAGACCGACGCCACGCTCCCGCTCGCGACCGGCGCCGGCTCCAGCTCGGCGAAGATCTCGGCGGCGTCCGCGCCGTAGGCCTCGTCCAGCGCGCGGGCGGTCTGCCGGGGGCGGAGCGGCCGGACCGCGTCCTGGAGCACCGACAGCTCGTCGCACAGGGCGGGCGGCAGCACGTCGCGGCGGGTGCCGAGCACCTGCCCGCCCTTCACGAACGCCGGACCGAGCATCATCAGCACGGCGACCAGGCGCCGGTAGACGAGCCGCTGCCCCGCCGCGCGCCCGTGCGTCACGGCCCGGAACAGTCCACAGAGGATGGCGGGCACGAGGACCGCCGCGACGGTCCCCACCACCCGAACGGCGCGCGCGGCCAGCGAGCACCCGGTATGCGACCCCATCGAGCACCGCCTCAACTCACTACATAAAAGTATCTCAATCAGTCCTCGCTCGCCACGGCTGCCGATGCCTCGATCGGCACATGATCTTTTAGTGATCTCGTTGCCCGACAGTGTCGATCTGGCTATATTCGAATCAATTATCTGGCACGCGGCCGGACGGACGTGTGCGGGACGGGGCGTATTCGCTTCGTGGCGAAACGGGAGGCGCGAAATGCGCGTTCTCTTCATGCCGGCCCCGGCAGCTGGGCACGCGTTTCCGTTGGTCCCGCTGGCTTGGGCATTCCGCGCCGCCGGGCACGACGTCACGTTCGTCACCGGCGGGGACGCCCTGGCCGTCGGGCAGGCGGGCCTGCCGGTCGTCGACACACTGCCCGGCCGGCACCCGGGCCCGGACCCGCTCACGGCGCTCGTCCGCGACGTCGATGCGCACCTCACACTCGCTGAGCGGCTCCGCCCCGAACTGGTGGTCTGCGACTCGACCTTCGCCGTGGGCCCGGCGGTCGCGGCGGCGCTGGGCGTCCCGATGGTGGGGCACGGCCTCGGCCTGTCCCGGTGGCCGACAGAGCTGCCGGAGGGCATCCCGGCCATCGACGTCGCGCCGCCGAGCCTGGTCGAGGGCCCACCGCCGGCCCTGACCATGCGGTACGTGCCGTACCACGGCGGCGGTGTGCTCCCCGAGTGGCTGCTCAGGCCCGCGAACCGGCCGCGCATCGCGGTCACCTCGGAACCCACCGACGGTGCGCGGCATTTCTCCCACGACATCAGGCGGATCGCGGCCGCCACCGGGGACCTGGAGTACGTGGTCACGCTCGGCGAGGAGGCACTCGGCGACCTGCCACCCAATGTCCGCGCCGCGAGCCCGGTGCCGCTCAACTCACTGCTGCGCACCTGCGCCGCGGCGATCCACCACGGCGCCGACGGCCCGATCATGACCTGCTGCGCGCTGGGTGTCGTCCAACTGGCCGTGCCGATCTCACCGGAAGGACTGGCCAACGCCGAGTTGCTCCAGGAACGCGGCCTGGCGCACGTGCTGGACTCCGAGGCGCAACTGGACCCGGCGGCCATGTATCGCCTGCTCGCCGACGACAAGTTGCGCCTGGTCGCGGCAGAGGTCAAGGCGGAGATGGCCGCGCTGCCGCCACCGGGCGACCTCGTGCCCCAACTCGTCCTCGAGCTCTAGAACGCGGATGCCCTGAAGGCGGCTTTCAGGGCATTGAGCGTCCCGAAGGCCGCCTTCAGGGCATGTGGTCACCCCACGGGCGTGTCGTCGTGGCTGCCCTTGCCCCGGTCACCACCGTTCTCGGGGTTGTCCGCCGGACCGGACCTGTGGCTGCCGGACACACCCTTGCCACGGTCACCACCGTTTCCAGGGTTGTCCGCCGGACCGGACTTATGGCTGCCGGACACACCCGATCCCCGGTCACCACCGTTTCCAGGGTTGTCCGCCGGGCCGGTCCTGCCCGAACCCGAGGAGACGGAGCCGGTCCCCCGGTCACCACCATTTCCGGGGTTGTCAGCCGCGCCAGACCGCCCCGACCCTGAAGGAGCCGACCGCGCACCCCGATCACCGCCGTTCTCGGGGTTGTCAGCCGGACCAACCTTGTGACCACCCTTTCCCCGATCACCACCGTTCTCCGGGTTATCAGCCGGACCCGACTTCGCGGACCGCTGCGGCGGTGTGGGAGCGGCGGGTTCGGGCTTGGTCTCGTCGACACCGGTGGACGGGGATGGTTGGGGGTTCGGCGGCGTCGGAATGGCCGGCTTCTGGATGGGCTTCGCGGGGGGCACCGGGGTGCCGGGAACACCATCGATGGGTAGCGGGCCACCGGTCCAGTTGATCCTGTTTGGCTGCGGGGCGGGATCGTTGTGCTGGGGGGCGGGCGTGAACCGTTGGGGTTGGGCGGGTGGCCGGGTGCGGGTGGGCGCGGGCGGCCGGGCGGGGTCCTGGGTCACGCGGTTCGTCGGGTAGGGCGCCGGGCCGTGGTGGGGGGCGGCCGGGTGCAGGCCGGTGACCTTCGCGACGGCGCCGGCGATCGCGTCGGCCATCGCGGTCTGGCCGGCGGCGTTGGGGTGCATGGCCTCGTCCCGGTCGACCAGGCCGAACTGCGGGCCGAGATCGTGCAGGTACGGGTCGTCGGTGTAGACCTCGTGGCCGGTGAAGGCGTGCGCGTTGTCCGCGACGGTGGCGCCGGTGAGCCGCCCGGCGATGCGGATGGCCTCGTTGAGGCTCCGGACGATCTCCCGGTAGGAGGCGAGCTCGTTCTCGCCGATCGGGCTGAACGTGCTGGTGGCGTTGGGATCCGCCACCTCCGGATAGGTGGTGATCACGATCTGGGCGTGCGGCATGGCGGCCTTGGCGTCCAGGATGGCGCGGACCAGCTCGCCGGTCACAGTCCGCTGCTGGCCGGGCGGGCGGGCGGCGTCGGCCCGGTAGTCCGCACCGGACAACCCGGTGTTGAGCTGCCCGGCCCGCAGCTCGGCGAGCCGGCCGGCCACCACCGCGCCGCCGTTGTCGTACACACCGTCCTCGATCAGGCCGACGAACCCGATGTCGTTGCCGCCGAACCCCATGATCGCGACGTCGGCACCGGGGTCGACGCCCTCCAGTTGCGGACGGTTCAGCGGCACGTCCCCGTACCAGTGCTCCTCCACCTGCGGCTGGTACAGGTTGTCGATCGTCGCCCCGGACGAGCTGTTGTTCTGCACGGTGATCTCGAGCCCCGGGTTGGCCGCCTCCAGCCGGGCGAGCGCCTGCAGAAACCCGGCGTTGCGCGACTGGCGGTGCGTCCCGGCCCGGTACTGACCGGCGCCGAGCCCGGTGAAATACGAATCGCCGAGAGCCACCACCCGCATCTCACGTTTCTGCACCTGCGTCGCCGGTGCCGGCGGCGCGGCAGGTGCGGCCGGAGCCGCGGGCGCGGCGGGTGCGGCCGACTCGGGCTGCGCCGCGGCCGGTGCTGCGAACACCGCCGCCAGCAGTGCCGTGCCGCTGGCCAAGGTGCCCGCCCGGATCAAGGCCGTGGTGAGCCAGCCATAGTCCTCGTTCTCGTGCCCTCGCATGATTTCTCCCTGGGATTCGGGTCGCAACCCGACCCTAGGAAGATCACGGCCTGGACGGTGAAATCCGTTCGTACCTCAATCACAGTTCGTCAATGCGCACCAGGCCGTCCTGCAGGGCGCGGGCCACGAGGGCGGCCTTGGTGGGGGCGTCGCGGCCGACGCCGGCGTACTTGGCGCGGACCCGGGTGAGGTAGGTGTTCACCGTGGAGACCTTGATGTTGAGCGCGTCGGCTACGCCTTTCTTGGATTCGCAGTGGAACCATTCGCGCAGAACGTTGATCTCCTGTTCGGAGAGCCGGGGCCGGTGCGGGTTGGTGTCGGCGCCGAGCGCACCGGCCAGCGCGGGCGGCGTGTACGGGCGGTTCGCGGCCGCCGCGTGAATGGCCGCGACCAGGTGAGACTCGCTCTCGGCCTTGGTCAGGTAGCTGAACGCGCCGATGTCCAGGCAGGTCAGCGCGGTCTCCTGATCGTCGCGCATGGTGCTCACCACGACCCGGCGGCCGGCGTCGACCAGCCGCTTGAGGTCGCCGTAGGCCGGGCCGGAGAGATCCAGCTGCAGGTCGAGCACGACCACGTCGGCCCCGGCGCCGGGGCCGACCCAGGCGGTCGCGACCGTCGGGCCGGAGTCGAGGACGGTGATCGGCGGGTCGGCGAGCGCGCACCACGCCCGCACCCCGGCCACCACAACGGGATGGTCGTCCACCACCACCGCCGTGATCATGCCGGCCGCCAGGTCGCCTTGATCCAGACACGGTCGCCGTCGACCCTTGTCGACATGTCCACCTCCGGGGACGAGAACGGCGCCACGAACTCGACGGGAGCGTCGGCGACGACGCTCACCGTGACCGCCTCGGGGCTGCCGATCACGGTCAGCCGGGCCGTGCTGGCCGCGGTCGCGAGCGCGGCGAGGGCGGGCCCGGTCAGCGCCCGCCGCACTGCGTCCGGAACGTCGGGCTTGACCCCGCGCTCGGCGAACTGCACCGCGATCCCGTTGCGCTCGGCCAGTTCCACGCACGCCCGCAGCTCGTGCGAGAGCGGATCGTCGGGGTCGGTGGCGAACAGCCGGCGCAACCGGGCCGCCTCCACCGCGCACGCCCGGCGGACCGCGGGCTCACCGGGATCCGCGGTGCCGCCGGCCAACCCGGCCAGCAGTGGCGCGGTGGTCCCGGCCAGCTCGGCACAGCGGGCGGCGCGATCCCGGTGCACCAGGTCGGCCACGGCCCGGGCGGTGCGCAGCATTTCCTGCTGGTGCGCACTCGCCGCGGCGGTCACCGCCACCGGACGCAGCGCCGCGGCGACGATTCCGACCGACACCTGGTAGCCCAGCACGATCACGGTTGCGTTCACCACGTCCGCCAGCGCGATCGCGGCCGCACCGCTGAGGGCGAAGATCATCAAGTACTGCGCGGCCAGCAGCCCGACCAGGACGGCGAACCGGGAGTCGAGGAGCACCAGCACGATCGTCCAGGCCGCGTCCCCCTCCGACCAGTGTGCGAAACCGAGGCGCAGCCCGCCGGGCACGGACACGGTGCCGAGGATCGACGCCGCGAACACCGCCGCGACCAGCGGCCAGCGAACCACGCCGAGCGGGCGCCGCCGCCACAGGTACCCGGCGACGACCAGGCTGACCCCGGTCAGCGTCCCCAGGGTCACCAGCTGCGCCCACAGCGGCCGGTAGTTCTCCTTGCTACTCAACAACCTCGGAAGGTCAAGTCCATAAAGGATGATCAGGTTCATGGCCAGGACCGACCAGCGCAGCGCCTGGAAGACGTTCGTGCTGATGGTCTCGACGTCCGCGCCGCCGGCGTCCGGCGCGATCAGCGTGCGCACGAGACGCACCCGGGTTCCGTGGCCCGGGCGGCTGATCACCTCCGCCCGCCCGCCGGCCCGGGCCATCCGCTCGACGATCGACCGGGTCACGCCGTAACGGTGCCCCTTGACGTGCAGCGGATCGAACCCGGCGCCCTGGTCGGCGACCTCCACGGTGACGGTGTCCTCGTTGCGGCACAGCGAGATCACCGCCTCGCCGACGCCGGCGTGGCGCACCACGTTGGTCAGCGCCTCGCGCACCCCGTGCGCCAGCGTGGCCGCCTCGACCGCGGGCACGATCACCGGGTCCGGCGCGTCCCACCGCACGGTCAGCGGGATGCTCCGGGCCACCTCCCGGAGGTGCGCGACCAGATCGACGTCTCCGCTCGCCGTCCGGTAACGCCCGTTGACCACCTCCAGGTCCCGGGCCGCCTGCTCGGCGAGCCAATGTCCACACGGGACACCGGAGGCGACCATGAGCAGCGTCGCCGACGCGGTGTCGTGCAGCGCCGCCAGGTACTCCCGCTCGTCGTCCCGGCGCGCCTCGGCCACCGCCGCGTCCCGCCGGGCCCGCTCCCCCCGGGCGACCGCCGCGTCGGCACTCCGCGCCCCGTGCCGCACCAGCAGGTACAGCGCCCGGGACAGCGCGGCCTCGATCACCAGCCACAACTGCACCGGCGCGACCTCCAGCCAGCCGTGCGGGTCGGCGATCGCCGCGCCGGTCAGGTACGCCGCCATCACGATCACCGTCGCTGCCGCGTGCCCGGCCAGGCTCAGCTGCCAGGCGTAGGCGATGACCGTGATCCCGGCGACCCCGATGATCCAGGTGACGCCGGCGGGCGGCTCGCGGGCCGGCACCGTCCACACCTGGGACAGGCACACCGCGCCCAGCACGGCGACGTCGGCCGGCACCAGCCACCGCCCGCGCCGGGCGAACCGGTAGGCGTACCAAGCACTCCAGGCGTTCACCCCGGCCGCCGCGACCACCATGGCGGCCGGCACCGGCGCCGACTCCAGGATCAGCGGCGCGAGCGTGGACACCAGCACGACGACCATGCGCACGCCCAGGGAGTACCGGATCCCGGTCCGCAGCAACTCCCGCTCCGCGCTGCCCACGGGACATAAGATGCTATGTCCCATGCGCGCTGTAAAGTCGGTGAGCGTGCCGGCCGACGAAACCCATCCACGGCGCCGGAGACGGTTGGCGGCAGCCGACGTCCGGGAGCGGATGCTCGCCGCGGCCCGGGAGATCGTGTCCAAGACCGGGGTGACCGTGCGGGTGGAGGACCTGAGCCTGGAACAGGTCATCCAGCACGCCCGGGTCCCGCGCAGTTCGGTGTACCGGATCTGGCCGTACAAGGAGGAGTTCCTCGACGACCTGCTCTGCCACCTCGCCGGCCCGGACTGGCTGGGCGGCACGGTCTTCGACGAGCAGACCATCGAAACCGTCACCGAGGTCGTCACCGCCAACCGGCACCGGCTCAGCACCGCGGCCGGCCGGCGCGCCGTGCTGTGCGAGACCGTCCGCCTGGGCGTGCTGCGCAACCTCCAGGCCGTCACCACATCCCGGGAACGCCAGATCTTCACCGCGCTCGTCGTCACGCTCGACTCGATCCGCGGCGACCGCGCGCGGCAGCGCATCCAGACCGCGCTGGAACGCACCGAGACCGACCTGATCGGCCGGATGAGCGAGTTCTACCGCCAGCTCTGCGCCACCCTCGGCCTGCGGCCCCGCCACGCCGAATACACCTTCCCGCACCTCGCCGCCGCCGGTGCCGCCCTCGTCGAAGGCTTCGCCCTGCGCGCCCGGATCACCCGCGAAGCCACCGGGTCACCGGCAGAAGCTCCACAATGGACAATCCAGGACGTCGTCGAGAACCCGCTGCCCGGACCGGGACTCGACGGGCAGCCGGCTGACTGGAGCCCGGCCGCGATCGCGTTCCTGGGTCTCGTCGACACCTACCTCGAACCCGACCCGGGCTTCCGCGCCCCCGTCGAAACGCCCTAGGCCGAAGTTACGAATGATCAACTGCATGCACATCAGGTTTGAGCTGGGCGGACGATCTCGAGCGGCGGTCGGGATTCTGGCTACCTGACCACGAGCCGCCGGCCGAGAGGTGCGAAGGTGATGCGACGAAAGCGTCCTTGGTCACCCTGGGCGTGACAAAGGACGCATTCGCCACACTCGGTCCAATTCATGTTGCGGTCTGGCTGGGAGCCTGCCAGGTCACCGGCGCCGAGTTCGAAGAGGTGATCAACCTGTGCCGGATCCGGATCGTCCCGGTCGACGGTGTGGGGCCGGGCATGGCCTTTCGGCTGATGGACTACACCGACCAGCCTGCATGCGGCCATGTGCGCTACCTGACCGGCAGCGTGTTCCTCGACCGACCTGACACCCTCGCCCTCTACCGCGCTCACCTGGGCTGGCTCGACCAGCACGCCTGGCAACCCGACCAATCCCACGACACCCTGCAGACCTGGGCCACCCGCTACGCCGTGCCCGACACCATCCCCAACGCCTCCCACATCGCAGTCCTGAATGGACAGGAAGAGATCGCCCGATGAACGACATGGGGTACAGGCGAGATCGGCACCGGACAGGCGGTGCGTCGTGAGCTACGCGCCGGGCGTGGGCGTGGATACCTCGATCGTTCTGGGGGTCGGCCACAAGGGAGCCGATCGACCTGTCGGTCAACCGCGCCGACCGCGTCGCCCACCTGGTTGCTCTACCCTGCCAAACAAGCACGCCGCTGGCTGAGAGAAATAGATCAACTGCGCCGTTCGTCACACGGCTGACCCGTGGGAACACGAGCTGCACGAGATGATCACCGAAGCCGACCGAGCCGGCTTCCTGGTGCACAGCTACCAGATCGACACGACAGGCCGTTGGCGCTGTGCGCGGATTGCCGGACCGGACAGCACACGCGGTCCGAAGTGGACGTGTCGCCGCTCGAGACGGTCACTCTGCACTGGTTCGTGCGAGTACGGCCAGTGCCCGCAGCCGTGCCGGACGCGGAACGTGGGCGTGAACCAACGCATCGACGGCACACCCAGCACCGGCTCGGAGACGAAGCGATGCAGTCGGCACCGGCGCCTGTATGGGCTGCCCGTGCTGCCGCCGCCCGTGGCGAGGTTGTGCGTGCCGCCGCCAAGCGTGTTACGAACCGAGGGGCCGACATCGGGTCCGGAGGAGTTTCCGTCACGGAGCGCTAGCCGGCGCTGATGCCGGGGACCACGACGGCGCGGAGTTGAAGGGTGGTGTGGTCGCAGTACCAGATACGGCTGCCGTCCCAGGTGAGGCCGGTGGGGTTGCCGGCGACGTGGTAGCAGGCGACTTCGCGGCGGGCGGTGATGTCGACGAGGTTGATGGTGCCGCCCTGGTAGTCGGCGTAGACGAGGTAGTTGTCGGAGGCGGTGACACCGGCCGGGCGATGGCGGACCGGGAAGGTGTCGAGCAGCGTCAGGTTGTCGGCCGTGCGCAGGTCGACGAGCCGGAGATCTTCGTAGCCGAACCAGACGCCGTGCCGGGTGGCCTCGAGGCCGCAGAGGATGTTGCCCGGCCGGGGGTTCGGCAGCTCGGTGAGGGTCTCGCCGGTGCCGGGGTCGATCACCCGAAGGGCCCGGGCGTCCCCCGCGACCTGCACCAGGCTGCCGCCCATGGTGGTCAGGTCGGTGCGCACGCCGGGACAGGAGATCCGCCCGGCGACCTCGCCGGTGACCGGGTCGACCGCGATGATCTGGTTCAGCACCCCCTCGGAGAACCACAGCGACTCCCCCGACCAGGTCAGCCCGCACAGTTTCAACGCCCGCACCGGAATGTCGCGAACCGTGCCCACGGAGAACGGCATGATCTACCTCCGAACGATTCCGCAGTCCAGCCGCCAGTCGGTGGCGACGCGCGCGGCACGCGACTCGCGGGGGCGGTGGACGGTCACCCGGATCTCATCGCCCGGGGCCAGCGCGGTGTGCCGCACCGGCCAGATCCAGACCGCCCAGTTGCAGCCCGGATAGGACGGGAAGTTCGACAGCGTGATGCCCTCGGCGAGCTCGGCCGTGAAGTACCCCATGATCGCGTGCACCTCACCGGGGCGGGCGACGTCGAGCCGCACCGTGCCGGCGAGCGGCACGGGTTCGCTCAGCAGCACGGGCTCCCGCTGGAAGAAATGCAGCTGGGCACGCGGTTCGGCGTATTCCTGGACGGCGTCCAGGCGGTAGCCGTGGAAGTCGCGACCCCAGATACCCCAGCCCTCGCCGTCGAACTGGATCGCGGCGAGCGTGGTCGTCAACCCGCGGGGCACGACCACGCCGCCGGGACGGAGATTGCGCCGCGCCACCGCGCCCAGCACGGCCATCATGTCCTCTTCCGGGCCGAGGTTTCCCATCATCTCCGCGACGACGACGTCCGCCTTGCGCGGCAGGCGAACCACGCGCGCATCGCCCTGAATGAGCGTGACCCTGTCCTTGACATCGTTGTCCGCGATGATCCGCTCCGCGACGGCCGCCATCTCCGGATCGGCCTCGATCGCGTACACGTGCCCGGCGCCGCGCTCGAGCGCCAGCATGGACAGGGCCAGCGTGCCGGCGCCGACATCGACCACAATGGACCCCGGCCCGACGGTCCGCTCGAGCGCGCCACCATAAGCCCGCATTCGTGACCGGTCGGCGAGCATCATCTGGTGCATGAGCAGCAGCGCCTGGTCCATGTGAGCTCCCAGCGAGGTGGGCTGAATGACTCATTCAGTGCGGTTGTGTGCACTGAATGAGTCATTCGTGGCGGTCGGCTACACGTTGACCGCGGCGTGTTCGCCGACGAAGGCGTCGCGCATCATCAGGTCGATGCCGGTCAGCCTTGCCCGGACCTCGTCGCCGGTGGTGACCAGCGCGGTGTCGGTGCCGTTCATGTGCAGCTCGGTGCCCGTGGCCTCCATCGTGGTCAGCTTGCCGAACACGTGCACCGGGTTCGTGGCGTACAGCGTCGCCTCCGGGGTGACCAGCTCGAACTCGGTGTCGACATGCAGCTCACTCGGGTAGCGAACCCGGCTCAGGCTGTCCTCGCTGCCCTCGCCGAGCGTGCCGCCGGATGGACGTGGCCAGCTGACCCGGAGCATCACCCGGCCGCCGAGCTCGGCGCAGTGGCCGGTGACCGCGATGCGGGAGATCTGGGCGAGCACGCCGACACCCTCGTCGTGCTTTTCGGGGCCGAACAGCAGGATCTCGGTGCCGGCCGCCCGTTTGTAGTCGCCGGCCAGCTCCACCCGCACGGCCTTGCCGCCGACCTCCAGTTCGGCCTGGCCCTCGAGCGAGACCTGCATGATCATCGACGGGTCGACGAGCATGGACATGCAGGGACCCGCGCTGGGCATGAAGAACATGCTCGGGGTGATGCCGACCGGCTCGTTGTCCTCGTTGGCCGGGTACCAGGCCTCGGGCAACGTGGTGCCCTTGGCCACGTTCGGGGCCGGCACCACGTCGAACGGTCCGTCGCCCCGCGGCTTGCCCAGGTACGGCCCGGTCAGCGGCTCCTTGAACGGCGGCACGTGGTCCACGACCCCGTAAATGTCGATCACGTTGCGGTGCGCCAGCCGCAGCGTGCTGGACTCCAGGATGCCGAAGCGGCGGATGTAGAACTCGGCGGGGAAGTTCTTGCCGGGCACGATCTGCCGCACGTGGCCGGTGTTGGGCAGGAACGGGTTGGACAGCACCTGAATGCGGTCGTCCAGCTCGTAGCTGAAGCCCTTGATCCCGACCTCGGGCGCGCTGATCAGCTCGGTCTCGAACTCGGCGTAGCCCTTCTCGTCCACCCGGTGCTCGAATCCCGGCATCGGCCACTTGTTCAGCTGGACGAATCCGGACAGGTTGATCGTTTCCTTTCGCCCGGCGTAGTAGTCCTCGCCGAAGGCAACCGTGGCGGCCGCGAGAATGTGCGGGCGGATCGGCTTCGGCTCCAGGTTCAACGACTCGTACGTTTCCTTCAAAGAACTCAATCCAGACACCTCCAGCGTCTGCACATCCGTGCAGGTGAACCCCGTCCATCGCACGGCGGAATCGGGCTGCGCGGGTGGCATGCCCAACCGTAACGCTATATGTTTTTTAATCGACTAGTCAACGGGGCAGGCCGGGGCCGCGAAGGAATTCACCCGGTTGTCGCACCCCGGCGTACGCTCAAACGGCGGCGGCCACGGCGCGCAGCAGGAGGGCCTTGCTGGTCAGGTCTATCCGACCGTTCGCGGTGCGGTGCGGCAGAACCGCCTCGGCGACGGCCGCCCAGGTCGCCGGGTCGTTCTCGTCGCCGTACCGTTCGCGGATCATCATCTTGAGCTCGGGTGGGCTGACCACCTTGTTGAACTCGGCGTACCGTTCCGGCGAGTCGAGCACGAACGGCACCGAGAACGGTGTCACCTCGACGTCCACGAAGCCGCCCGCGGCCACCTCCGCGCCGACCGCACCGGCGTCGGCCATGCTGAACGGACCCGGCGCGCCAGGCGGTGCGGCCGGCAGGTCCAGCCGGGAGCTGAGCACCTGGAAACCGAGAGACAGCATCGGCGCCTCCTCGGGCGGACCCCATACCGCGGCGGTCAGCACGCCACCGGGCACGAGCACTCGGGCCAGCGACCGGAACGCGGCGACGTGGTCGGCCGCGAACATCAACCCCCACCGGCTGATCACGACGTCGAACGAGGCCGGCGGAAGCCCGATCGACTCGAGGTCGCCGACCAGGAACTCGACGTTGGCCAGGCCTCCGGCCCGGGTCCGGGCGACCGCGATCATGTCGGGGGCGAGGTCGATCCCGACCACCCGACCGGTGGGGCCGACGACCCCCGCGGCGGTCAGCGCCGGCTCCCCGATCCCGGTTGCGACATCCAGCACCGCGTGGCCCGGTCGTACGCCGCCCAGCTCGAGCAGCCGCGCGGTGACCGGTCCCCCTCCCCGCTCGAACTCCTCCTGGCACAGCGACCAGCCGGCGCTGATCGCGTTCCAGGTGGCGGCCTGCACCTGCTTGTACCGGACCGCGTCGAACCCCGGGGCCATCAGGCCGCGCCCCGTCGAACCGTGAACAGGTTTCGGAACTCGTCCAGGTAGTGCCGCGGAAACTCGAACACCTTCTGCTCCGGATATTGGCCGGCAGGACACTTCGGACCGAAGAAGAACCAGCAGATCTGCGCGATCTGCTCGGTGAACAGCACGGGATGGACCTCGTCCGGATACATCCTCATGTGGACGAAGGAAGCCTTGAACTCACCCCGCGGCGCGAAGCTGCCCCCCGACATGACGTGGCCGAAGATGTCGTGCACGGCACGGAAGATGTCATTGTGGCTGAACTCCACGCCACTGGCCACGATGCCCGACGGCGCCAGCATCGGATGACGTCGGCGGGCCGGTCCCGGCCCGTGCCCGGCGCTGGTCAGGTACACGTGCAGCACCCCGGTCGACCGGACGGATCCGCGTAGCTCGGCGGACCCCGGATAGGGCTGTCCCGGCGAAAGCCACGGTTCGACCGCGATGCCAGCGTCCAGAACTACTTGGTACTGCTGGAGATTCTCCTGCTTGAACCGGTCATAGAGCCGGGTGAGCCGGGCGTCGCAGCCGAACAGCGGGGCCTGGTCGAAACACGCCGCCACCCGGCGGCAGTACTCCTCGTCCCAGCGAAGCCCGGATGCGATGACCGAGGCGATCGATTCCACGGCCCGCTGCGGAAACCGACGGTCGACGTAGGCCTGCGCGAGCCTGGTCAGGTCACCATTCATCGAGATCACCCTCTACGATGACAGTCTATTACAGTAGTCACAATGTCCCTGTCCTGGCCATCCCGCGACGTGACAACGTGTAGCCAGTGCGCTCCTGGGCTTTGACCCATGTGGTCGATTGCTTACTACGTCCGAGCTCACTATAACTTTCAGTACTGTCATTGGCACCGCCAGTCGGGTCACCCGAGGGGGCCACGTTGCGATTCGTTTCGCCGCGCCAGCGGTTCACCAGGTCCGTAAGCCTCATCACGACCGCGGCCACCACCGCCGCCCTGCTGACCGCGGCGAACCAGCCCGCGACAGCGCAGATCCAACTGTCGACATCCAGCGTGACCGGTTCGGACGGAAAGGTGTACAGCGTCACCAACCACCTCAAGGTCGGTGATCTCGAAGCCGGCCACCACCCCCGGCGCCCGCATGAGTACCTGCTGGCCTGGACGGGAGACAGCGAGCCGAGGGCCGACGGCACCCAGGAGCCGGACTTCCTGGCGATCATCGACGTCAGCCGGGGTCTCCCGACCTACGGCAAGGTGGTCAACACCGCGACGCTGAGCCCGCTGACCGGCAACGAACCGCACCACATGCAGTACACCTGGCAACGAGGCCAGAAGCTGTACGCGGGCGGACTGCTCGGTGACACCATCTTCGTCTTCGACATCGGCCAGCTGCCCGAGGTCACGCTGAGCGGCGTCGCCCTGCCGACCGACACACCCTGCGGCTCGGCGCCCGACGCCTTCTCGGTGCTGCGTGACGGCACCGCGTACGGCACCATGCTCGGCGGCCCGAACGTCTCGGGGCCGTGCACCTACAGCAACGGTGAGACCCGATCCGGCAACGGGTTCGCCGGTACGCCCGGGGAGGTCGTCCACATCGGGACAGATGGCCGCATCCTGGCCGAGGTGGCCGCCGCCTCGGCGACCGGCGAGGATCCCGCTCTCTGCCACAGCATTCCCGCGCTGCCGGTACCGACGTGCGCCAACCCGCATGGCATCGCCGTGCGGGAGGACCTGAATGCGATGCTCACCAGCGATTTCGTCGAGGTGCGCAATCTGGTGGGCGGGCACGGGCTGCCGGATCCATTCCTGGCCAGGAACACGATCCGGTCCTACGACATCAGCGATCGCGCCCGGCCACGGCTGCGCACGGTGATGCGGCTGGCCGTGGGGCCGCGCAACGGGCCGGTGGCCAGCCAGGAGAACCTGCTCGTGATGGAGACCGCGGTGACCCACCAGGCGCGGCACCGGGGTGCGTTCGCCTCCACCGCGAACGGCGCGGTGTACTACACCCCCGATTTCACCGCCGCACAGCCGGTGTGGCGCGAGATCCTCGACGATGCCACCGCGTTCACGTTCCTGTATCCGGTCAACCCGCCGACCAGTGACAGCGACGGGGGAGGCTGGCTCCAGGTAAGCCCGGACGACCGGTTTCTGTTTCACACCGTGATGTACGGCGGCGTCAGCTCACCGGCGCACCAGGACTCCGGAATGGTCTACGCGCTCGACATCAGCCGGTTGCTGGCCGCCGGCACACATACCTCGTGCGAGATCGACAGCAGCGCCGAGATCACCGCCGGCGGCGCCGAGCCCGACTGTCCGGTCGTCCGCGGCGCGGTGCCGATCGTCGACCCGACCTCCGGTGGCGCGCACTGGGGTGCCATGGACAACTTCGCGGCCGGCTCGAGCGGCTACTTCCACGAGACCGACCGAATCCGGCGCCTGGCCGTCTCCAACTACTTCGTCGCGGTCGCCGGCTTCGACGGTGATCACCGGATCTGCCTGGTGAACGTGGGCCCGGCCGGTCGGCTGTCCCTGGACACCTCCTTCCGCGACGAGGTGACCAGGCGGCCGTGCCTCGACTTCGACCGGGCCGGTTGGCCGCACGGCGACACCGGAGCGGCGCGACCGCACGGCGTGGTGTTCGCCGTCGCCGAAGCGGACCTGCGCTGACCACAGGCGTCGTCGCCGCGGGACCGGCCGGGCATGGCCATGTGCCGGCGGCGAGCCTCGACCTGAGCGCGGTCGCCTGGTACGTCGTCCTGGGATCCGTGCTCGGCGTCGCGGCCTTCGTCCTGCTGCGCCCGTTCATCGCGGCACCCGGCCGGCGGGGCGAGGTGCTGGCGGTGGTGCTGGCCGCGACCGCCGGCGCCGGCGACTGGCTGCTCGCCGGCGCGGCCGGCGCCGCGCCGCCCGGATGGGTTCCGCTGGCCGGCTCCGCCGCGTTCGGTGTGGTGCTGTGGCAGTTGGTCCAGCCGTCCGGCCGACTCGCGGGTGCGCTCCGCCGGGCCGCGCCCGGGCTGGCCCTTGCCGGCGCGACGCTGAGCGGGGCGGCCGCCGCTGTGCTCTGGTTCGGTGACACCGAAGCCGCCAGCCTCCCGCTGGCGCACGGCGCCCTGCTAATCGCCTGCGCGGCATCGGCCTGGTTCGTGCTGTGCCACCCGACCCGCCTGGTCGCGGTGCTGGCGATCCGGGGTACCGCCGCCGTGCTGGCGATCTCGACGCTCGCCCTGCTCGCGGAGCTGGTGAGCGCCGGCCCGGTGCCCGGGGTTCCGCTACTGGGCTCGGTCGCTCTCGGCGACGGCAGCACCCGGATTCTCGTGGTCCCGCACCGACCCGGCTGGAACCTCGTCCAGGTGGAAGGCGACGACGACGCCGTGGGAACCGGCCCGGACACGCTGGCGACGGCGACGACCCGGCCCGGCGCGGCGGGCGCGTGGGCACCGGTATGGCTGCCGCCGGGACGCGGCCAGCTCTGGATCCGCCGGAAGGGCAGCCTCGCCACCCTCGCGGTGAACACCGGGCACCGCCCGGCGAGCCTGGACCTGAGCGGACCCGACGGGCCGGAATGCGCAAGCGCCGCGCTCGGTGGGCTCATCGCCGGCTCCAGGCAACCATTGCTCGCCTGCCCGTCCGATCGCCTCACCGCCGAGGAATCCGTCGCCCTGCGCGGCCTCGTCGGCTTTGTCGCCGCTCGGGGAGTGTCCCGGGTGACGCTGGTGACCGACTCGTCCCGGCGATCGGCGAGCGCGGCGGAGGTCGTTCGCCAGGCGGCTGCGACCGGTGGGCTGACCCTGCTCACTCCGGAGCATCCGGCGGGTCCGGTGCTCATCGTGTCCGGTTGGGCGGCGGCCGCCGGCGCCCTGCGCCGCGTCGCCACCGGTGCGCTGCCGGCGTACGGCGGTAGTTATCTCGCGCCCTGGCTGCTGGCCGGGCAGCTGCTCGAGATACCGGCGGCACAGCTGCTTCCGTTGCGTTACTCACCGGCGACCGATGCCGAGCCGGCTCGCTACGCCGCCACCCTGGCGGCCCGGTTCCCGCCGGCCGGGCCGACCGCGTCGGGTTACGCCGCCTGGCTCGCCGCCGGGAAGACCACCGCGTCCGCACCGTACCGGCTGTTCGCCAGTTCGACGGTGAACCCGTGGCTCACCGCGGCACCACGGCACGACCACGGTGGGCAGCGGTGGCTACCGGCGGGCGCCATCGCGCCGGTGAGCGGACCGCTGCCCGGACAGCGGCCGTGACACCCGGTGGCGCGGCCCCGGCGGTTCAGCGGCTCGACGTCACCAGCGGTACGAGGCGCTGCTCGATCAGCTCTCGCCAAGCCTGTTCGTGCTCGGTGGCGGTCTTCTCGTCCAGGAAACCGGCGTGGGTCAACCGGAGGTTCGTCCGGTCATCCGTACCCGAGAGCTCGATGGTGACCACCGTCTCGACTCCCCCGGTGCCCGCCTGGTTCATCCAGGTGAACTCGAGCAGGTGCGGCGGATCGACCCGCAGGAAACGCCCGTAATGCGGGTGGTCCCGCCCATCATGGTAGGACTGGAAGAAGTACACCGAGTTGACCGCGGGCTCCATCAGGATGGCGCCGGGCTCCGCGAACCACCGGTCGAATTTCTCCGTCCATCCGCGGTACACCTCGTCGGGGGGCGCGGAAATTGTTTCCTCAACGGTCGCCCGGAACGGCCGGCCGGACAGATCAGGTGGGCAGATCACCGATGTCATGAACTATCTCCCTGCAGTGGAGGTCGTCGTGTTCCGTACCCTATCCGGCGGCTCGAGCCAGAGGTTCGCGGCATCGAGCCAGCGGTCGACCTGCGGCAGCGGAAGGGCGTTGCGGACCCGCCCGCTGGTCATGTGCGGAATTGTCGGCTCACACGCCAGAATGGGTACGATCGCGACATCCTCCAGCACCTGCTTGTCGACGGCGTGCCAGAGGAGCTCCGCACGCGCCATGTCCTGCTCGGAAAGCGCCTGGAGAATGAGCTCGTCCACCATGGGGTTGCGGTAGTTTCCGTAGTTGCTCGTGCCCACGGCGAAGTTTGACTGAAACATCGGCTGGACATAGGCACGCCCGTTGTTGCCGAACCAGTCGGGGGTCCACGCCGGCGCGGTGACATCCCATTCCCCGGCGATCGCGTTGGCCGGGTTCTGCAGGACGCGGTAATACTCGTCCGCGGAGCCGGCGAACACGAGCTCGACGTCGATCCCGACCGCGGCCAGGTCCTCCGCGTAGGACTTCGCGATCGAGTCGTGCGGCGCGTCCGCACGGTAGAGCGCGCGCAGGGTCAGCCCGCCGGCGTAGCCCGCCTCGGCCAGCAGGGCCCGGCTCCGGTCCCGGTCACCGCGATCGCCCGGCGTCGGGTACCGGTCGTACTCCCGGTGACCGAAGTTCCCTCGCGGAATAACGGTGTGGGCGGTCTCGGTCACCGTACCCACGTTCATCTCGTCGAGGAACCGGACCATCGCGGCCTTGTCGATCGCGTAGGCGATCGCCCGCCGGACCGCGACGCTGCGCAGCGCACCGCGCTCGTTGGGACTGCTCATGTTGAACACGAGATACGGGTTCAGCGCGTAGCCGAGGTGGCGGTCGGCATCCAGTACCTTCCGGTCCCGGCGGATCACCGGAGCCCCCCAGGACAGGTCCGCCTGCCCACTCTCGATGGCCTGGCGCACCTGGTCGTCACTCACCCGTGCCATCCGCACCGCCATGCCGTCGACGTACTGGTGCCGGATCGGATCGGTGCTCTGCCGCCAGGCGGGATTGCGCTCCATCGCCAGGAACACGCCGGGTTGGTAGCCGGTCAGCCGGTACGGCCCGTTGGACCGGATGTCGCGGATCAGTTCCGGGCTGTCCGGGACGAACACGTCATACTCGGCGGGTGCCGCCGAGGCGAAGATCATGGACAGAATGTTCAGCATGTCGTTCGCCGGCCTGATCAGCTCGATGACCAGTGTTTTGTCACCGTCCGCCCGCAGACCGGAGATGGTGTGTGAATTCTGGAATTCCGCCAGATCGCGCGCCGCCGGAGTGACCCCGGCGAACGCATCGCGGTAACCCGCGGAGAACTCAGCCATCCCTTTGATGGTGCTGGTGTAGTAGGTGACCGCGCCGGCGCCGGCAACCGGGTTGCACATACGCTTGAACCCGCGAACGAAATCCATTGCGGTCACCTCGCGCGCGGGTGTGGTGTCCCAGCGCACTCCGGAACGGAGCCGAATGGTGTAGCGGCGTCCATCTCGGCTCAGGCCCCCGTTGTCGATGGTGGGAATCTCCGCGGCGACGTCCGGGACGGGTGTGAGCGCGGACTCGTCGAGCGCGGTCGGATAGCTGAACAGCTGCCGCGTGAACAATCGAAGTATCTGGTGCGAGAAAGCGTAGTAGGCACAGGCCGGATCGACATGATCCAGGCCTCCTGGCCCGTAGTACCGGAGGGTGCCACCGTATCGTGGTTCAGCCACCGCCATGGTTCTCGACCTCCCGTGCCGCTCGGGCCGGAGCTTCCACCTCTTGCTATTATAATGCATAGTGATTCACCGTCCCGGTGGACCACCGCCACGGGAGGGCGAGATGGACGACCGGCAATCCGCGCACTTCCTCTTCGCCGAGGCGATGGGCTACACCTGTTCGGCTGCTCTGCGTGCCGTGGCGGCGCTCGGTGTGGCCGACCACCTGGACCGGCCACGCACGGCCGCGGAGCTGGCCGAGGCGACCGGCTCCCGGACGGACGCGTTGCACCGGACGCTGCGGCTGCTGGCCACGCGCGGAGTGTTCCACGAGGACGGTGCGGGACGCTTCCACCTGACCGCGAAGGGCAGTGCGCTCCGGGCCGACTCCCCGTTTCCGGCCCGGGCCGGAATCCTCATGTTCACCGACACCATGTTCTGGACCCTGACCCACCAGCTGCCGGTGAGCGCCCGGCAGCCGGATCCGTCGTTCGAGCGGCTGTTCGGCGAGCCGCTCGCCGAGTACTTCGCCCGGAACGCGGACACGGAAGCCCTCTTCTATGACGGCATGGAACAGGTCTCCGACGCCGAGAACCCGCTCGTGGCCGAGCGCATCAGGTTTCCCGCGTCCGGCACCGTGGCCGACATCGGTGGCCGCCACGGGGGCCTGTTGAGCGTCGTGCTGCAGCGGAACCCGGGACTGCACGGCGTGCTCTTCGACAACGAGGAGCGGGCGCTCGACGCGCACCGGCTCGACGCCGACACGCTGGCCGGCCGCTGGAAGACGGTCCATGGTGACTTCTTCCAGGAGGTTCCGGGCGCCGACATCTACCTGCTCAAACGCATCATCCACAACTGGGACGACGAGCAGTGCGTGCGGATTCTGCGGAACTGCCGCCGGGCCATGACGCCAGGCGGCCGGGTGGTGGTCATCGACGCGATCATCCCGCCGGGAAACGATCCGCATCAGAGCAAGGCGATGGATCTCATGATGCTCTCCGCCCTCACCGGCCGGGAACGGACCGAGGCGGAGCTCGCCACGCTGTTCGAGGCGTCCGGGCTGCGGCTGGTCCAGGTCGTACCCACCGACTCGGTCATGTCGGTGGCCGAAGGCGTCATGACCGACGGAATCGAAGGCAACGGCTGAGCCCACCGCTATCCGGCCACCGGGCGGCCCCCGGGGGCGTCATGCGCGGCGGAGGGAACCGCCCTCACCAGCGGTACCAGCAGGATCGCGGCCACCACGACGATGGCCCCCACCAGGGTGGCGAACCGGAAACCCGTCATGAACGCGGCATGTGCCGCGCTGGTGATGGCCGGGACGGCGGAGTCGGGGGTCCCCGGCGGCACCGGTACCACGCCCTGCGCGATGACCGTCCTGGCTTCGGCCACCCGATCGGCGGTCGGCCCGGTGACCCCGGCCGACCCGAGCAGCCCCGGCAACGCGCTGTTGACTCGCGCGGAGATCAGCGATCCGAGGGTCGCGATACCGAAGACCGCCCCGACGAACTGGGCCGTCTGTGTGATCCCGGACGTGATGCCGGTGAGCTCCCTGGGCGCGTAGGCGATCACGGCCTGCGTCGCGGTGGGGGCCACGAGCCCACTGCCGAGTCCCAGTGCCAGCACGAACGGCCACACGGCGGCGTAGGACGCACCGATCACGAGCCGGGACAGCCCGAACATGGACACACCCAGGAACAGCAGACCCACGGCGACCGCGAACCGGGGCCCGAACCTCTGGTTCAACGCGCCACCCAGCGGTGCGCCCACCGCGAACGAGACCGGAACCAGGATGAGGCCCAGGCCCGCCTCCAGCGGAGTCGCGCTGCGTATTTCCTGCATGTACAACGCCACATAGAAATAGGTGGCGTACATCAGCCCGCCGGCGATGAACAGGATGACGGTTCCGGCCGCGACCGTCGGAATGGCGAACAGTCTCGGTGGTATCAGCGGCCCGCTCGTGGATCGTTCGCGCAGGACGAACAGCGCCCCGGAGACCACCGCCGCGCCGAATCCGATGAGCGGGTACGCGCCACCCCACCCGTAAGCCGGCACCTCGATGACGCCCCAGACCAGTCCAAGCAGGAACACGGTCAGCAGCGCGATCCCCGGGACATCGAACGGCCGCGCGGCGCCTTCGGCTTTCAGGCGCGGGACCAGCACCGACACCAGCACGAACGAGGCGGCGCCGATGAAGACGTTGAGAAAGAAGGCCCACTGCCAGCCCGCGTACTCGACGACGACTCCGCCGAGCACCGGACCGGCGGCGGCGAACAGCGCGAACGATCCGGTGAACGTCCCGATCGCCATTTTGACCTTGTCCGGCGGGAAGACGAAGCTCACCAGCGCCAGGCCGGTCGGCATCAGCACCGAACCGCAGGCGCCTTGCAGCACCCGCCACAGGATGAGCAGCTCGATGTTGGTGGACAGGCCGACCAGGACAGAGCTGACCGAGAACCCGGCCAACCCCATGAGAAAGATCCGCTTGTGGCCGAACCGGTCGCCCAGCTTGCCCGCCGTGATCAGGAAGACCGCGGTCGCGAGCAGGTAGCCGTTGGCCACCCACTGCAGCTCCGGAAGGCTGGTCTGCAGGTCCGCGGCGATCGACGGGTTGGCGACGGAGACGACGGTCGCGTCGAACGCGTCCATCGCCACCCCGAGCGCCAGCGCGACCAGGATGAACCACGAACGCCCGATCCGTGCGTCCCCAGTGGACGGAGAGCGGCCCGCAGGCTGTTCCGGTGCCGCGCTCTGGTCCGGTTCCGTAGCCATCTCGATGCTCCTTTGAAAGGAGTGGCCGCAGCGGCGTTTCGAGGCTTACTCACCCAAGGTTACGCAACCAGCAAGTTACCCGTCAAGGCGCGCCCAATCCGGCAGCCGCACGTCGTAACCATGTTGGCGTCTCACGTCGCCGTGTTGGCGCGCCACGTCGCCGTGTTGGCCTCTGGCGTGGGTGTGTTGGCCGGTGACGACGCCGCCGGACACCGCTGACGGCAAACCCCGACGCACACCCGGCCAACACGACGACGCCACAAGCCAACACGGCGACGCCACACGCCAACATGGGCTGGGGGCAACACACCGAACATCACCCGGCGGGTGCGGTGGCGCGCGGCAGGGGGAAGGTTTCGCCGGTCTCCAGGAGGGTCTTGAGGTTGGCGAGAATGGGCGGCCACCCTTGGCGGACGCTCTCCGACATCTGGGTGCGACCGTCGAAGTCGTCGTGGGTCACGGTGAGCTTCACCACCGAGCCCACCGGCTCGATCTCGAAAGTGATCTTCGAGATCTTCTCTTTCCGCAACTCGGCGAAGGTCTCCTCGGTCCAGCCGAACAGCTCGGCATTCTGCCAGCGGTAGTTCCCCCAGCGGTAGGACAGCCGCCGGTACGGCTCGGACTCCAACACCTTCATGTCGCCATGGTCGTGGAACTCCTCGCCGGCAGCCCACTGCACCAGGACCGGCGACCCGACCGTCCACTCCGACCGAACCCCGACGCCCCAGTACTGCCGGGTGAACTCGGATTCGGTCAGGGCCCGCCACAATTGTTCCGGCGTGGTCCGGACGTAGGTCACGTAGACGAAATCGAACGTGCTCATCGACTTGTCCTCCAGCGCCTGCTTCAGGTTGGCGAGCGCGCTGACCCGCTGGCGGTTGTACCGGCCGATCCAACGTTCGGCGATGGCGTTGATGGGGGCGACGTTGAGGTAGTGCAACTTCTCGCGGCCCCGCCGCACCGTGGCCACGAGCCCGGCCTCGGCGAGGACGTCCAGGTGTTTGGTGACCGCCTGCCTGGTCATGTCCAGGTCCGCGCACAGCTCCCACAGGCTCTGGCCGTTGCGCGCGTTCAGGGCGTCGAGCAGCTGGCGTCGGCTGGGGTCGGCAAGTGCCTTGAAGACCGCGTCCGCCTCCCTCATCCGGACAGCCTATCATCAGGCAACTCCGCGGCTGCATGAGAACGCCGGCGACGATGGGACGGCCACTACCCAAAGGGTGAAAACTAGATTAAATAATCTATGGTAATCTGGCCCGAGCCGAGCGCCCACTCACCAAGGAGTGCCCGTGACGCAGAGCGCGACGTCCAGCGACAGGATCGGCCAGGCTCCCGGAGTGCCGCCACCCGAGCGGCTGCGCGAGGCATCCTGGGGAACCATCCGGAAGCTGTTCGCCCTGGAGCCCGGCTCCATCCATCTGAACACCGGCACGATCGGCGCCATGCCCCACGCGGTGCTGGACACCAACGACCGGGTGACCCGTGAGTGGAACGGCTCGATGCGGGACGTGTATCCCCCCGGTATGTACACCGAGCACCGCGCGGCGATCGGCCGGTCCTTCGGCGTCGACGAAGACGAGATGGTCATCTGCCACAACGCGACGGAAGGCGTCGCGCGCATCATCCACGGCCTCGACCTCCATGACGGCGACGAGGTCGTCACGACCACCCACGAGTGCTACTCCGTACTGTCCAACTTCAACCTCGTGCGCAACCGGCACGGCCTCACCATCAGGACGATCACGTTGCCGACCGGCTACCACGTGCGGGCCGGCGACATCCTCGAGCTCTTCGAGCGGGCCATCACCCCGCGCACCAAGGTGCTCGCCTTCGCGGCGATCACGTTGTTCACCGGCACGAGGCTGCCCCTGCGCCGGCTCTGCGAGCTGGCGCAGCGGCACGGCCTGATCACCATCGTCGACGGCGCACTGCTGCCCGGGATGCTCAACTGCAACCTGCGCGCCACCGGCGTCGACTTCCTCTCCGGCTCGGGTTCGAAGTTCCAGTGCGGACCGCTCGGCACCGGGTTGATCTACCTTCGCAACAAGATCTTCCCCGAGTACAACTCCTTGCCACTGCCCACGTTCTGGCCGGTCATCTCGACGTGGTACCCCATGATCGGCAGCACGCCGCCGCGCACCCGCACCGGCGTGGCGAGCTACAACATCGGCGACTACGTGCAGAGCGCGGGCAGTGCCAGCATCGCCCGGGGTGCCGCCCTGGCCAAGGCCTGCGAGTTGTGGGACCTCATCGGCCGCGATCGCATCGAGCGCCGCATCATGAATCTGGCCGAGTACGCGCGGCAGCGCCTGGTCGAGGCGTTCGGCGAGAGTGCGCTGTTCTCGCCGGGCAGCGATCCCGCACTGCGCTCGCCCTTGATCGCGTTCAACCCGTTCCGGGACGCGGCGGATGCCTGGAACATCAAGAAGTACATGGCCTTCGTCGACCGGCTGGAGAGCGAGCACCGCATCTGGACCCGGTGGACCGAGTTCGACGTCCCCGGGTCGCCACACCAACATTTCGCCGCGCGCGTCTGCACGCACATCTTCAACACGTTCGACGAGATCGATCACGCGGTCAAGGTCATGGTCCGCCTGGCCGCCGACATGTCGTGACCAGGTACCCGCGACAAGGATCCCGCGAATGAACACGAGCGAAGCGCGCACCGGTGGGCGGCTGCGGCTCTACGGGCCCGGCGACGTGGACCACCTGGACCCGGCCGCCTCGTACCGGGGCTCGGCCGGACCGGTGATCACGCTGTTCGCCCGCCAGCTCTTCACCTATCCGCCCGAGACGAACCTCAGCAACTGGCAGGCGATTGATCCGATACCCGATCTCGCCGCCGGCATTCCGTCCACCTACAACGCCGGGCTCGGGGCAAGCCACCGGTGTTACATCGTGCACCTGCGGCCGGGTGTGTTCTGGGATACGACACCACCGCGAGAGGTCACCGCGGACGACGTCGCACGTGGCATCAAGCGGCTCTGCGCCCCCATCCTCCGATCCGCGGCCCTGCCCTACTTCACCAGCACGATCCGGGGAATGGAGCAGTTCCGCGCGGACTATGCGGCGACGAACCCGCGCACCGCCGCCGACCACGCCGCTTTCCAGAACTCCCACGACATTGCGGGCCTGCTCGTCATCGACGACAAGACCGTGGTGTTCGAGCTGACCCGGCCGGCTCTCGACTTCGTGAACATCCTCGCCCTGCTCTGCGCTTCACCGGCCCCGGTCGAGTACGACTCGATCGTCCCGGGCAGCGCGGAGTTCCCGCACCAGGTCCGGTCGAACGGCCCGTACCGACCGGTTCACTGGGTGCCCGGAAAGGAACTGCGCCTGGCCCGGAACCCCGTGTGGCGGCAGGAAACCGATCCCAGCCGGCAGCAGGTTCCGGACACGATCGAAATCATCAGGGGCGAGGTGAGCGTGGACCGCACGGTCCACACGATCGCCGACGGTTCCGCGGACCTACCCTGGGGGCTCGTCCTCGCCGAGCGCCAGGGCGGCCCGCCCGGGCCACCCGACCACGGTCTCGGCTATGCGCTGAATCCCTATCTGGTCTTCAACCTCCACGGATCGCGGGCCGGTGCCGCGGTGCACCAGCCCCAGGTTCGCCAGGCGATCTCCTACACGATCGACAAAGCGGCCATCGCCGAGATCTTCGCCGGGCTGGGGGCCGTGACCCGAATCGCGGGTTCGATCATTCCCCCCGGCAACAGCGCGCACCAGGACATCGATCCGTACGCGACGCCGGGTGGCCGTGGTGACCCGGAGAAAGGCAGGGCCCTCCTGGTTCAGGCGGGATATCCGGACGGCCTCACGCTCACCGCGGTGTATCCCGAAACGGACCTGCACACCGGCATCGCCCGGTCGTATGCCGCCGACCTGGGAAAGACGGGCCTCACGGTGCGCCTGGTCGCGCTCGACCCCGACGACTACGGCGAGCTGCTTCGGGACCCGCGCCGGGTGCGGGCGCAGGACTGGGATATCTGTACCGCGGCATGGTCGCCGGACTGGTTCCACGGCAACGGCAGGGTCTTCCTCCAGCCCATGTTCTCCTCCGGTAGCAGCGGAAACTACGGCAGCTATCGCGATCCGGTGGTCGACGAGCTGATTTCCCAGGCGCTCGCCTCGGTCGAGGAGCCGGCGCGGGCGGACGCCGCGTGGCGGCAAGCCGAGGACCGGATACTGGCCGACGCCGCGATCGTGCCGATTCTGTTCCAGACACCGGCACTCCCCCCGCTACGGGGCCGGCGGGTGCACGGTGCCGCGGTCATGCCGACGTTGGACTACGCCTTCGACCTGTCGTCGCTGCGGCTGGGCTGAGCCGATCCGGGCCGGCGTAGCTCCTCCTCGAGCATCGAGGGCAGCAGCGGCTCGTCCAGCAGCACCCGGTATCTGTCGATGATCGGCTGCTCCGGTGGGCGGGCCGCCAGCCATTCGCCGACCAGCCTGGCCCCCTCGACATAGGTGACCGAGTAGGCCCGCCATACCGGGTCGAGCAGGAACCGCACCATGTGCTCGGCGCGATCTGCCGGCAGCAGGAGCCATCGCTCGAGGTAGCGCACCACCTCATCGGCGTCAGCCCCGCGGTCGTGGAGCAGGATGGCCGCGTCCTGCCGGGCCGGCATCAACTGACGCACGAGGTTCACCATGCGCTCCACAAGCTCGCCGTCGGAGTACACGTCGTGCTCGGCGAGCAGTTCGGCGGTCCAGCCACCCCACCCGTCACCCAGCAGCGCGGTGGCTCCGTGTTCGGCCGTTCCCTCCGCCACCAGGCACTGCGGCGTGTTGACCAGCGCGATGGCGTGCTCGGTGTGGCCTCGCCCGTTCACCAGCCCGGCTTCCTTGCGGCAGCGCTCGGTGTGGTGCCCGGGATAGGACTCGTGCGTGACGATCAACGGTACGGCGGCGATCGTGCGTCCGGCGCGGACGTTCAACGCCACCGCCGACCGGAAGTCACCGAGGTAGCGGTTGAACGCGTTCCAGGGCTCGTCCCGCACAATCTCGTATTCGACACGTTCCCGATCCGGAAGCCCCAGTACCGGCCGAACCTTCACCCGCAGTTCGTCGGACACCACCTGGATCGCCCGCTGGAACCGGTCGGGCGGAATGAGGTTGCGTTCGTAGAACGCCTCCACCCGCGCACGTCGGCTCCCCGATCCCGGGAGCAGCTCGGAGATCGCGGCGTGCACCTGCGCGTAACGGTCCGGATCGCCCAAACCGATGTCCACGTCGAAATACGCGTGGACCTCGTCCTGGAACGGCACCCGAATGCCGGCCAGCCGCCTGGCCGAGCACTCCAGGCCGGTGAGCTGTGCGGCGAGAAACCGCTGGCGCGGCCGGGCGATACCGGTGTCGCCCAGGGCGGACCTGAGCCCGGCCGCCCGCGCGGCGATGTCGAGCGGCAGCGGCGGGGGCTCGGCGTCCACCTCCCTGGCGAGCGTCGGGTCACCGAACCAGCAGTCGACGAATCCCTCGACAAGTTTGCCCATGCGCAACGCGAGCCGTAGGTATTCGCAAACCACCTCGTCGTCCATCGGACCCGCCATCCAGGCGGTGGCCGCCGGGCCACCCGGTGCACCGCATGACGATATTTGATGGTGTATCGATCGTCCCCGGCAGTTCCCGGGTTATGGCTACAACTGACCGGCCATCAGGTTGCCGACGGCGCCCTGGTCATCGCTCTTGTAGAACTCGGAGATCGCCTGGGCGTACTCCTCCTTGGTGACGTACCCGTCACCGTTCCGGTCGAGCTGCCTGAACAGTTCAGCGGCCTCCGCCTGGTTCAGCCCCGAGACGGTTTGGCCTGCCATCCACCGAGCGAAGGAGACCTTGCCCTCACCCTCGGCATCACCGAGCTCGAAAGCCGCCATTGCCATGGGAATCGCGACGTCGTCGACGAAGGTGGGGTCGTCGTGCGCCGCCACCCACTGATCCCTGGTGACCGCCGTGCCAGCCTTCACACTGAAGCGCTGCTGAACTTCCTGCCACATCGTGTTCGCGCTCGCGGTGATCTGCCGCCACTTGCCAGAACCCGGGGCTGCGTTGACGGTCGCGCACCACCCCTGTACCAGAGCGTCGATATCGGACTGATCAACCTTGCCGTCGTGGTCGGCGTCAAGCCGTTCGAAAAGCTTCTCAAACTTGCGCCGCTGGAGTTGCGTCGGCATTCGATCCCTCCTGAGGCCTAAAACAGATACCGAGCAGCCGCGCGGGAACCGGGCCTCCGCTCCGGGCCCGCCCGACCAACTTACTATAGAAATGTATTGCTAAATCGCGCGCGAGTAAAGGGGTTGGACCTGATCGGGATCGATAAATTCACTCCGTCGTGTGACCCGAATAGTTCGTGGTGAGCGGTCGGGCCATGAAGCCTGGTCGACGCCGCTCGCCGCGGAAGACGAAGCGGGCTTTGTCCCAGGCGCCTTCTTCGCCGTCCCAGCCTTCGACGTCGCAGATGATGATGTGACCGGGTTGCAGCTCGCCGAACAGGATCTTTTCGGAG
>NZ_DASYTH010000022.1:0-1749 GCF_036002505.1 Actinophytocola sp.
GGCCGGGGAGACCGTGCTGGCCGCGATCAACGCCCTGGCCAAACCCGCCGGCCCCGACGATGACCGCAGCGCCGCGCAGCGCCGCGCCGACGCGCTGACCGAACTGGCCCGCCGCGCCCTCGACACCGCCGAGCTCCCCGACACCGGCGGCGCCCGGCCGCACCTGAACATCACCATCGACTTCCACGCCCTACTCGGCGCGCTCGGCGCGCCCGCCGGAGAGTTCGCCTGGACCGGCCCCCTGAGCGGCCAAACCGCCCGCCGCCTCGCCTGCGACGCCATCCTGAGCCGCGTCATCATCCACCCCGATCACCACAACACCGACGGCCATGACGACGGCGACAGCGACGGCGGCGACCACAGCAACCACGACAGCGGCGGCGGCGACGGCGGTGGGGGTGCCCGGGGCGTCCGCGAGCGGGTGCAAGCCATCCTGCGCGCCGCGCTCGCCGCGCTGCCCGCCGCCATCGGCGGCGCCCGCTCCGAACCACTCGACGTCGGCCGCGCCAGCCGCGTGGTCACCCCCGCACAGCGCCGCGCCCTGGCCGTCCGCGACCGCGGCTGCCGCTTCCCCGGCTGCGACCACCCGCCGATCTGGTGCGACGCGCACCACTGGCGCCGGCACTGGCTCGACGGCGGACTGACCGATCTCGACGAACTCGTTCTCTTATGTCGTCGGCACCACCGCGCCGTCCACGAAGGCGGCTGGCGCATCCACCGCGACCACACCGGCCAGTTCACCTTCACCTCGCCGGCTAGAGGGCCGACCACCGCCCGCGCCGCGTAGGTCAACTTAGCGGGGTGGCGTTCGGGGGTTGACGCCGCACGTGGCCACGTCTCCGTATGGGTGACTGGACGTGCCCTCATCGACGTTATTGCGGAGTCCTGGGTGCCACCGGCGGCACACCGGCTCCGCGATCGCCGGGCTCGGCCCATTGCCGGCCGGATTGCGGAGTCCTGGGTGCCACCGGCGTGTGGCTGGTAATTCGGGATCACGGCTTGTCAAGCACTTCCTGCCGGCGGTGTTCGAGTCGTCGAGGGCCACCAAGCCGACGCCCCCACCTCCGCTCCCACCCCGGTGGCAGCCGCCGCGAGCACCGCAGCACCAGCCATCCCGAATACCCAGACGCAGGTGATCACGAAGGCTTTCCGCGCAAGGGGAGGATGACGGGTAATCTGCGGCCGGCCTCTCGGCGTGACGCTGTTGCATCGCCGACGCGAACGCACGACTCAGGGCGGGCTGCGATTGATCGGCGTCGGCCGCGTCGGCCGGGGCGATCCTCGCCGCGCGCGCAGGGCGGGCCCGTCGGGGTGACGCTGTGGCGCGACACGCCCGGTGTGTCGCGCCACACCGTCACCCCGAGGGCGATGATCGTGGCCATGTCCGATTTCCGCTGGAACCAGTGTGACTGCTGTGAAACCAAATAGCTGCTGGTGGTGTTCACGTCCAGAATCCGGACACCGGTCCGGAATGTGGACGCCACCGCGCCCATCGACCCCACCGCCCGGACGGGTGGCCTCGCAAGGCCGAAGGAACGCTGGAACGCGACACACCGCGACTACCAATACGCGCTCACCGGGCGGCACAACGGCTCCGCGATCACACGCACATGCCGCTGTCGGCGCAGTCCCCCGAGCACCGTCGCCGTCCCGGGCTATGACTAATGAAGCGCTTGCCTGGTGCGACGCGCACCACTGGCGCCGGCACTGGCTCGACGGCGGCGCCACCGACCTCGACGAACTCGTTCT
>NZ_DASYTH010000023.1:0-10443 GCF_036002505.1 Actinophytocola sp.
GAAGGCCACCGCCCTGGAGCGTGACGCGCAGCGGCAGCACAACGAGATCCTCGGTCAGGTCCAGGCGGAACGGACCTCGCTGGAGAAGAAGATCGACGAGCTGCGCACGTTCGAACGCGAGTACCGCACCCGGTTGAAGACGTTCCTCGAGTCCAGCCTCCGCGAGCTCGGCGACCGCGGGTCCGCGGCACCATCGGCCGCCTCAGCCTCGGACGGCGGCGGGCGAAGCCAGCAGGGCTACGCCTTCGGCCCGCGCGCCGAAGCCGGCTGACCGAGGAGCCTGGGCGACGTGTGCTCGCGGAACGCGCTCGCTGGAGGCCCTCGTTCAGGTGTCTTCTGGGGGCCAAGCCCCCAGACCCCCGGCCGGCGGGGCTCCGCCCCCCGGACCCCCCGACTCGGGGCTGAATGGCATCGGCCGGAGTGCTGCGGCCGTCGACTGGATTGTTGATGCTGTATCTCGTTCTTGTTTTGGTCATTGCGGCGTTCGCGCTGCTGATCGCCGCCCTCACCACGGCCAACACGGTATGGGCGTGGGTATCCGTCGGCATCAGTGTGGTCGCCGCGGCGCTGCTGGTGTTCGACTGGTTGCGCGGGCGGCAGCGGGTGGCGGCGACGTCGGCGCCCCGGGTTGATGAGCCGGAGGAACCGGACGAGGTTGAGTCGCTGGCGGATCTTGAGCCGGCCGACGAGGTTGAAGTTGCCGAACCGGAACCGGTCTCGGTGGTCGTCGATGACTCCGAGCCGGATGAGGAGGCGACTGACGCCTCGGATCTGCTTGTGGTGTCTGAGTTGTCGGTCGAGGTGCGGGTGGTCGACGAGCATCCGCGCTACCACCTCGATGACTGCGCCTGGCTTGGTGGTCGCGCGACGCTGTCGCTGGCGATCTCGGAGGCGCGGCAGTTGGGGTTCACGCCGTGCGCGCGGTGCGGGCCTGATGCCGTGCTGGCCGCGAAGCACCGGGCCGGCAAGGGGGCCACGCCGTAACCGGGTTGCCGGTACGGGTTACGCTGTGAAACACAGGCACTGATCCGGCCATCACCGGGGAGCCTCCGGGAGAACGGGCGTCAGCCCTAGTAGAACCGGACGGGACGGCCCGTCACAGCCGGCTTCGAGTGGTCGTCGCGTCGGTGCGGCGGCAAGCGGGGTGGTACCGCGGAGCTCTGTTGCTTCGTCCTCGCAACTTTTGGCAGTTGCGATTGGCGAGGAGTACCACTCAGATGTCCTACCCCAAGGCGAGCCACGGTGATGGCACGGTGCCCGCTCAGCCGTCGTTCCCCGCGCTGGAGCGGGCGACGCTGGACTACTGGGCGCGCGACAAGACGTTCCAGGCCACTGTGGATGCTCGTCCCGCGGGGGAGAACGGGTCCAACGAGTTCGTCTTCTACGACGGCCCGCCCTTTGCCAACGGCCTGCCGCACTACGGCCACCTGCTCACCGGGTACGTAAAGGACCTGGTGCCGCGCTACCAGACCATGCGCGGCAAGCACGTCGAGCGCCGGTTCGGCTGGGACACCCACGGGCTGCCCGCCGAGGTGGAGGCGGAGCACCAGCTCGGCATCAAGACCAAGGCCGAGATCGAGGAGATGGGGGTCGCCCAGTTCAACGAGGTGTGCCGCACCTCGGTGCTGCGCTACACCGGCGCGTGGCGCGAGTACGTGACCCGGCAGGCCCGCTGGGTGGACTTCGACAACGACTACAAGACGCTCGACCTGGACTACATGGAAAGCGTCATGTGGGCGTTCAAGTCCTTGTGGGACAAGGGTTTGATCTACGAGGGCTTCCGGGTGCTGTGGTACTGCTGGCGCTGCGAGACGCCGCTGTCCAACACCGAGACCAAGATGGACGACGTCTACCTGGACCGGCAGGACCCGGCCGTGACCGTCGGGCTGCGGCTGGAGACCGGCGAGCTGGCGCTGGTGTGGACGACGACGCCGTGGACGCTGCCGAGCAACCTGGCCATGGCGGTGCATCCGGATGTCCAGTACGTCGTGGTTGAGCACGACGGGGAGCGGTATCTGCTGGCTGAGGCGCGGGTTTCGGCTTATGCGCGGGAGTTGGGGGAGGAGCCGTCCGTCGTTGCCCGGTATCGGGGGAGTGAGTTGGTGGGGCGGCGGTACACGCCGCCGTTCGACTTCTTTGTCGGGACTGCGAACGCGCATCAGGTTCTGTCGGCCGACTACGTGACGACTGATGACGGCACCGGTCTCGTGCACATCGCGCCGGCGTACGGCGAGGAGGACAAGGTCGTCACCGACGCGGCCGGGATCGCGCCGGCCACACCGGTCGACGCGCAGGGCCGGTTCGGGCCGGAGGTACCGCCGTACGAGGGCATGCACGTGTTCGACGCCAACGGGCAGATCATCGCCGACCTCAAGGCGCGCGGGATGGTGCTGCGGCACGAGACCTACGACCACGCCTACCCGCACTGCTGGCGGTGCAACGAGCCGCTGATCCAGCGCGCGGTGTCGTCCTGGTTCGTCGCGGTGACCGAGTTCCGGGACCGGATGGTCGAGCTGAACAAGCAGATCAACTGGGTGCCCGAGCACATCCGGGACGGTCAGTTCGGCAAGTGGCTGGAGAACGCGCGCGACTGGTCGATCTCGCGGAACCGCTTCTGGGGCTCGCCGATCCCGGTCTGGATGTCCGACGACCCGGCCTACCCGCGGACCGACGTCTACGGCTCGCTGGACGAGCTGGAACGTGATTTCGGGGTGCGTCCCACGGATCTGCACCGGCCGTACGTCGACGAGCTGACCCGGCCCAACCCGGACGACCCTACGGGTGCGTCGACCATGCGCCGGGTGCCCGAGGTGCTGGACTGCTGGTTCGAGTCCGGCTCGATGCCGTTCGCCCAGGTGCACTATCCCTTCGAGAACCACGACTGGTTCGAGCACCACTACCCGGGCGACTTCATCGTCGAGTACAACGGCCAGACCCGCGGCTGGTTCTACACCATGCACGTGCTGGCCACGGCGCTGTTCGACCGCCCGGCGTTCCGCAACTGCATCGCGCACGGCATCGTGCTCGGCGACGACGGGCAGAAGATGTCCAAGTCGCGGCAGAACTACCCGGACGTCAACGAGGTGTTCGACCGGGACGGCTCGGACGCCATGCGCTGGTTCCTGATGGCCTCGCCGATCCTGCGCGGCGGCGACCTGGTGGTCACCGAGCGCGGCATCCGCGACGCCGTGCGCCAGGCCGTGCTGCCGTTGTGGAACAGCTGGTACTTCCTTGCCCTGTATGCCAACGCCGAGGGCGTGTCCGGTACCTGGCGGGTCGACTCCACCCACGTGTTGGACCGCTACATCCTGGCCAAGACGCACGACCTGGTCGCCTCGGTGACCGCCCAACTGGACAGTTACGACGTGTCCGGTGCGTGCGCGACCGTGCGCGAGTTCCTCGAGGTGCTCACCAACTGGTACGTGCGGCGCTCGCGCGACCGGTTCTGGGCCGGCGAGCGGGACGCCGTCGACACCCTGCACACCGTGCTCGAGGTCGTCTGCCGGGTGGCCGCCCCGCTGCTCCCGCTGACCGCCGAGTCGGTGTGGCGCGGGCTGACCGGCGAGCGCTCGGTGCACCTCGCCGATTGGCCTGCTGCTGACCTTCTGCCGGCTGACGACGCGCTGGTGGCAGGGATGGACCGGGTGCGCCAGGTGTGCTCGGCCGCGCTGTCGCTGCGCAAGTCCGCCCGCCTCCGGGTGCGGCTTCCACTGGCCCGCCTGGTGGTCGCGGCTTCGGACGCCCCGGTGCTGGAGCCGTTCGTCGCGTTGATCTCTGACGAGGTCAACGTGAAGGCGGTCGAGCTGACCACCGACGTGGCCCGGCACGGCCACTTCGAGCTCGCCGTCAACGCCCGCGCCGCCGGGCCCCGGTTGGGCGGCGACGTGCAGAAGGTGATCCGCGCGGTCAAGGCCGGCGAGTGGGCCACCGAGGACGGCACGGTGTTCGCGGCCGGCATCGAGTTGCTGCCCGGCGAGTACGAGCGCCGGCTGGTGGCGACCGACCGCGGCGCCACCACCGAGCTCCCCGGCGGCTCGGGCCTCGTGGTTCTGGACACCGACGTGACGCCCGAACTGGCCGCCGAGGGCCTCGCCCGCGACCTCGTCCGGGTCGTCCAGCAGGCCCGCCGCGCCGCCGACCTGGACGTGTCGGACCGCATCACCCTCGCCGTCGACGCCCCCGAGGATGTCGTAGCGGCCGCCCGGGTGCATGAGGCCTTCATCGCCGGCGAGACCCTCGCCGACTCGGTCAATTACGGCCCGGTCGGCGAGGGGTTCGAAGGCACGGTCGGCGACGGCGTCACGGTTCGGGTGGAGGTCGTGCGCGCCTGACACAATCGGTCCATGGCGTGGTCGCGTGGGTTGGCCCGGTTCAACAAGAGGGTTACCAACCGGGTGCAGGGGGTGTGGGCGCCGTGGTTGCCGCCGTGGGCGATGATCGTCCACAAGGGACGGAAGTCGGGGCGGGTGTACCGGACGCCGGTGGTGGCGGCGCGGTCGGGGGACCGGTTGTCTGTGGTGTTGTGGTACGGGGAGCGGGCGGACTGGGTGCGGAACGTGCTGGCGGCGGATGGTGCTGAGGTGGTGCGCGCGGGGCGGACCATGACGCTGCACGGGCCACGGGTGGTGGACGCTTCGGACCCCGCGGTGGGGGCGGTGGTCCGGCGGGTGGCGTTGCGCAACCGGGTGCTGGTGGGTGAGCTCGGTGAATGAGCCGGCGTGAGGTTCGCTGTTCGGGTGAAGCCCGGGGCCGCTCGAACCCGGGTGGGCGGCCGATGGCAAGGGGACGCGTTGATCGTCGCGGTCTCCGCGCCTGCCGTCGACGGTCGGGCCAATGAGGCGGTGCGGCGGGCGCTGGCGGAGGCGTTCGGGGTTCGGGCTCGGGATGTTGTGATCGTGCGGGGGGAGCGGAGCCGCGACAAGCTCGTCGAGGTGGACGCCGACCCGGCACGGCTGACCACGCTGCTCGGCTGAATTCGGACATCTCGCGGCTACCTGGGAAGATGATCCCCCTCTGATGACTGAGCGGGAGGCGGGGTTTTGGCCGAGCTGACGATCGCGCTCGGCATCGGCGCGGCGGTGGTCCTGGTGGCCGTGCTCGCGGTACGGGTGTCGGTCCGGCTCGGGCTGCCCTCGCTGCTGCTCTACCTCGCGATCGGCGTGGCCCTTGGCGAGGCCGGGCTCGGGATCCGGTTCGACAACGCGATCCTCACCCAGGTGCTCGGCTTGGCCGCGCTCGTGCTGATCCTGACCGAGGGCGGGCTGACCACGCGGTGGCCGGATGTGCGGCCGGCGTTCTGGCCGGGGCTGGCGCTGGCCACCGTGGGGGTGGCGGTGAGCATCGGGGTGACCGGCACAGCGCTGCACTTCCTGCTGGGCTTCGACTGGCGACTGGCGCTGCTGTGGGGCGCGGTGCTGGCGCCGACGGATGCCGCCGCGGTGTTCAGCGTGCTGCGCGGCCTGGGCCTGCGCCGCAGGCTGGTCGGCGCGCTGGAGTTGGAGTCCGGGCTGAACGACGCGCCGTGCTACATCGCGGTGGTGCTGCTGTCCTCCGGCGCCGCGCTGCACTGGAACCTGCCGCTGGTGGTGCTGTACGAGCTCGCCGCCGGCGGGCTCATCGGGCTCGCCTTCGGCTGGTTCGGCGCGCTGGCGCTGCGCCGGGTCGCGCTGCCGGCCACCGGCCTCTACCCGCTGGCCACGGTCGCGGTGTGCGTGGCCGCGTTCTCCACCGGCCAGCTGGCGCACGCCTCCGGGCTGCTCGCCACCTACGTGGCCGGGCTGGTGCTGGGCAACTCGCGGCTGCCGCACCGCGCGGACACGCTCTCGTTCGCCGAGGGGTTCGGGTGGCTCGCCCAGATCGGGCTGTTCGTGCTGCTCGGCCTGTTCTCCTCGCCGTCGCGGTTGCTCGACGCGCTCGTGCCCGGGGTGATCGCGGCCGCGGTGGTCATCCTGGTCGCCCGGCCGCTGTCCGTGCTGGCCTCGGCGGCACCGTTCCGGGTCCGGTTGGTGGAGCAGGCTTTCATCTCCTGGGCGGGGTTGCGGGGCGCGGTGCCGATCGTGCTGGCGTTGATCCCGCTCGCGCAGGGGGTGCCCGGGGCGCGCCGGTTGGTGGACGCCGTGTTCGTGTTGGTGATCATGCTGACCCTGGTGCAGGGCGGCACGCTGCAGCTGCTGGCCCGGGTGCTGGGCCTGCGCCGCGACGCGGAGTCCGTCGAGCTCGAGGTGGACGCCGCGCCGCTGGACAACCTCGGCGCGGAGCTGCTCCAGGTGCGCATCCCGCCCGGCTCCCGGCTGCACGGCGTGTACCTCGCGGAGTTGCGCCTGCCACCCGGGGCGACGGTGAGCCTCGTTTCCCGGAACGGCAACGGTTTCACGCCCGGTCCGACCACCCGCCTGCAGGAGGGTGACGAGCTGCTCGTGGTCGCCACCCAGCAGGCGCGCACCGCCACCGAGCGGCGGATCCGGGCGGTGGACCGGGCCGGCCGGTACGCGCGGTGGCGCGGGGAGACCGGGAACTAGCCGCCGAACTCGCCGATCATCGAGATCTGGCGGATCTTGTTCATCGCATCCAGCGCCGCCACTTTGTAGGACTCGGCGAGGGTGGGGTAGTTGAACACGGCGTCCACGAGGTAGTCGACGGTGCCGCCGCAGCCCATCACCGCCTGTCCGATGTGGATCAGCTCGGTGGCGCCGGTGCCGAACACGTGCACGCCGAGCAGGGAGCGGTCGTCGGGGGAGACGAGCAGCTTCAGCACGCCGTAGGAGTCGCCGATGATCTGCCCGCGGGCCAGCTCGCGGTAGCGGGAAACCCCGACCTCGAAGGGAATCCGGTCCCGGGTGAGCTCGTCCTCGGTGCGTCCGATGTAGCTGATCTCCGGGATCGTATATATGCCAATGGGTTGCAGCTCGTGCATCTCGTGCACCGATTCGCCGCAGGCGTGGTGTGCGGCCAGGCGGCCCTGCTCCATCGACGTCGCGGCCAGTGCCGGGAAGCCGATCACGTCGCCGACCGCGTAGATCGTCTCGACCTTGGTGCGGAAGTACTCGTCCACCTTGATCCGACCGCGGGCGTCGGCGGAGAGCCCGGCCGCCGGCAGGTCCAGTGCCTCGGTCATGCCCTGCCGCCCGGCCGAGTACATCACCGTGTCGGCCGGGATCTTCTTGCCGCTCTCCAGAATCGTCACCGCACCCTGCGCGTAGCGGTTCACCGCGGCCACGGTCTCGCCGAACCGGAACGTGACGGCCAGGTCGCGCAGGTGGTACTTCAGCGCCTCGACCACCTCGGTGTCGCAGAACTCCAGCATCTTCATCCGCTGCTCGATCACGGTGACCTTGGTCCCCAGCGCGGCGAACATCGACGCGTACTCGATGCCGATCACGCCGGCACCGACCACGATCATCGAGCGGGGCACGCGGTCCAGCCCGAGAATGCCGTCCGAGTCGATGATCGTCTGCCCGTCGAAGTCCACACTGGACGGTCGGGCGGGCACCGTGCCGACCGCGATGACGATCTTGTCCGCGGTCACCACCCGTTCCTGGCCGGAGCCGTCGGACACCTGGACGGTGTGCGCGTCCCGGAACCGGCCGAGCCCCGGCATGATCGACACGTGGTTGCGCGCGAGCTGGCTGCGGATCACGTCGACCTCGCGCCCGACCACGTGGCTGGTCCGCGCCGTCAGGTCGCTGATCGTGATGTCCTCCTTGACCCGGTAGCTCTGCCCGTACAGCTCGCGCTGGCTCATCCCGGTCAAATAGAGCACCGCCTCGCGCAGCGTCTTGGACGGGATCGTGCCGGTGTTGATGCACACGCCGCCGATCATGTTGCGCCGCTCCACCAGGCCGACCTTGCGGCCCAGCTTGGCGGCGGCGATCGCGGCCTTCTGCCCACCCGGGCCGGAGCCCAGCACCAGCACGTCGAAGTCATTCATACGGCTCAGTCTGACCGGCCGGGGTCGGCTACACTAGCCGGCAAGGTCATGAGTGCCAGCGTCAAGCCCCGGCTTGCTGGCCGGCAACCCTCCAACCGCGGTGGGGTGCCCCGGGTGAGGACCTGGCCCTCCGCGGGGTGCGGGTGGGCAAGCGCGGGCCCTCCCCGGGTCCGATGTGGACCTTGGAGGCCACCATGACCCTCGCTCTCAACCTTGCTGTGCCCGCCGTTGCCGGTGCCCGGCTCGACGTGCCGCTCGTGGGCACAGACCTCACAGTGCCGTACGCGAACCTCGACCACGCGGCCAGCGCACCGTGCCTGGAAGCCGTGCAGGATGCGGTCAACGAGCTGATCCCGTGGTACGCCAGCGTGCATCGCGGCGCCGGGTTCGCCTCGCAGGTCTCCACCCGGGTCTACGAGCAGGCCCGGGACGTGCTGCGCCGCTTCGTCGGCGCGCACCGGTCCGACACCGTGATCTTCACCCGGAACACCACGGACGCGCTGAACCTGCTGGCTCGCGCGGTACCGGCGGGCACCTCGGTCGTGCTGTTCGACACCGAGCACCACGCCGCGCTGCTGCCCTGGCGCGGGCCGCACGTCTTTCGTTTGCCGACGCCGCCGAATCCGGGCGACGCCGTGCTGGCGCTCGAGGATGCGCTCCGCTCGTGTCCCGCAGGTCCGCGGCTCGTGGTGGTGACCGGGGCGTCCAACGTGACGGGTGAAGTGTGGCCGGTGGCCCGGTTGGCTGAGGTCGCCCGCCGGCACGGTGCCCGGATCGCTCTCGACGCCGCGCAACTGGCCCCGCATCGGCCTGTCGACATCCAGGCGCTGGACGTCGACTACGTCGCGCTCTCCGGCCACAAGTTGTATGCCCCGTTCGGCGCCGGGGCCCTGATCGGTCGCGCCGACTGGCTCCGTGCCGCCCCGCCGTACCTGATCGGCGGCGGCGCCACTCGCGCCGTCACCTCTCGCGGTGTTTCCTGGTCGGATGGCCCGGAGCGGCACGAGGGCGGTTCGCCCAACGTCGTCGGCGTCCACGCGCTGGCCGTCGCCTGCTCGACCCTGGCCCGGCACTGGGACGCGATCATCACGCACGAGCGGGACTTGCTGGCCCGGCTGCGGTCCGGGTTGGCGTCGGTGCCGGGGTTGCGGTCGCTGAGCCTGTTCGGGCCCGATCATGACCGGGTGGGGGTGGTGAGCTTCACCGTGGACGGTCGCAACGCCGGCCTGCTGGCGGCTGTGCTGTCGGCCGAGCATGGTGTCGGTGTTCGGGACGGGCTGTTCTGCGCACACATCGCGACCCGGCGGTTGCTCGGGTCTGGAGATCGGGCACTGCGGGCGAGTCTGGGGCTTGGTTCGACGGCTGAGCATGTCGACAGGTTGATCGCCGGTTTGCACGATGAGCCGCGGTGGGACTACGCGTTGGTTGATGGGCGGTGGGCTCCGTCGGCCGACTCACGCCCGCTTCCCCCATTCATCGCGAACGCCTGAGTACGCTCAGGTCATGGGCACGACCCCGGCCGAAGCGGTGCGCAGGCTCCGCGGCGCCATGGACAACGGTGAGCTCGACGCGCTCGTCGAGCGCCACAACCTGCGGCTGGTCACGCTCTTCGGCAGCGCCTCCCGCGACGAGCCGACCGCCCACGACGTGGACATCGCTGCGTCGGGCCGCCCTGGAACACACTTCGACATAGTCGATCTGGTTGTTGACCTCATGGCACTCACCGACTCGGATGACGTCGATTTGCTCGACCTCGACCGCGCCGGATCGGTCGCTCGTCAGCACGCCCTGGTCGGTGAACTGCTTTACGAGTCGGAGCCAGGTGTGTACGCCCGTGAGCTGGATCGAGCCAATATGGAGCGAATGGACACGGAGTGGTTTCGGATGTTGAGCCTGAAACTGTTAGTGGAGTCGCTGACATGAGTTCTCGCCAATTCGACCCTGCCATCATACAGTCGAAGCTCAGCTCGATCCGAGATCTGCTCAGTGACCTCGCTCGACCTGATCTGGCTGACGTCGAAGTCTTGCGTAGCGACCGCTATGCAAGACACATTGTGGAGCGAATTCTCACAGCACTCGTGGAATTGGCGGCCTCTGTCAACAGTTATGTTGTCGCTACGAAGCATGGGCAGGCTGCCATTCACCATCGGAACTCGTTCGAGCTGGCTGTGCAGTATGGGCAGGGCCGTTTCAAGATCGTTTAAGCAGCGGCTCAGCACGTGCTATCCAAGGCCGGTGGTGTGCCGGTGGTGCGGGACCTCGGCGATACCTCAGTGTCCATTGTGGAGTGAGTGAGATGAAGGGGGCCTTCGTCACGCTCGGCGTGAGGGAGGCCCCCTTCATCGCACGACTGCCGAGCCACTGGCGTTCCTGGCGTCACCACGGTCCCATCAGCAACAACAACCACTCAGGTGATCTTGAAACAGCCGTGGCAGTATGGGGGCTCTTCGAAGTTAGGCGGGGTTGAGGCATCCGCGTGCTCGTCGGGTGGTAGCGCAGCGGGTGCGTAGTCGTTG
>NZ_DASYTH010000024.1:0-6446 GCF_036002505.1 Actinophytocola sp.
AGGGCATCAGACCTCCGGAAGAGGCCGGCTCTGGCCACCGGGGCTTGGCGTCACGTTGATCAGCTGTCCCGGCTCATCGACGATGATCCGGTGCCACGTGCCCCGGGAGATCGCCAGGGCTTGGCCCGGTCTCACCTCCGCCTCCCGGTCTGTGCCCTCCAGCTCCAGCCTGATCCGGATGCGGCCGGAGACCAGGTACAGCAACTCGTCGGCGTCTGGGTGCAGCTCCCCGTTGTTAACCGGCGGTCCGCCAAGCGCGGAAGACTCGATCGTGTAGCCGTCGATGCGCCACGGGCTGCCGATGCTTCTCGCCACGAGCACGGCGCGACCCGTCTCCCGCTCCAGCCCAACCATCCGGCCGGACAGCTCGAACGGCTCTCCGACCGGTATCTCTCTGGTCGTCCCCACCGCTGCCTCCTCCGGCGCCCGGTCCACTACCTGTCGTTTCCCCCCGGCGGCGCCCTGGTTCCCGGTCCGGCCGCTGTGATGTGACAATCTGCTCCCCGGCCGGCTCTGGTCGCCCGCCAGGCGGGCGCGAACCAGGACCGACGGAACGGGGAACAGCTCAGCATGGAGGAGTCAGACAGTGCCGTGATCGCCGATTCGCTGGATACGCCGGCGGCCTTCGGTGTCATCTTCGACCGGCACGGATCGACGCTCCTGCGTTTCCTGGCCCGTCGCGTCGACCCAGCTGAGGCCGAGGACCTATTGGGAGAAGTGTTCCGGATCGCCTTCGAGCGGCGGTCGACCTTCGAGCGGGATCGGGATTCGGCCCGGCCCTGGCTGTACGGCATCGCCGCCAACGTGGTGGCCAAGCACCACCGGAGCGAGGCCCGGAGGCTTCGGGCCATGTCCCGGGTCTCCACCGACCGGCGGCTGGAGGACGATCCGGCGGAGCGGGCGGTGGCGGCGGCTGATGCCAGCGCCCGCTGGACCCGGGTCATGGATGCCATCGGGACACTTCCCGAGGCGGAGCGACAGGTCCTCCTGCTCTTCGCCTGGGAGGAACTGAGCTACGACGAGATAGCCTTGGCCCTCGGCGTACCAGTGGGAACGGTGCGCTCCCGCCTTAGCCGGGGTCGGGCCCGATTGGCCGCATTGACGCGGGGCCGTGACACAACCACCGATGTGCCCCTCACTCCGTGCGACGCTGGAGGCGAGAGATGACCGACGACCTGGAGCCCCTTCGCCGGTCTCGCCCCGACCGGCTGCTGCCGGACGATCCTCCCGACCCCGAAATCCTGGTTCGGGAGAAGGCCCGTCTCATGTCGGCCATCACCGGGCGAGACGGCGCGGGCGAGCATCGTCGCAGCCCGTCTATCTACCCGCGACTTGCCTATCGGGACGAGGTGGCCGCCCTGGACTTCCTGACCCGAGCGTTCGGCCTCGTCGAACGCCGGGAATCGCGGATGGAGCACCCCGAGGGAATGCTGGCGTGGCTGGAGATCGGAGACGGCGTGGTCATGATCGGTCGGGCCGGGGAAGAGCGCCACGGCCTGCACAGCCCGCTGGAGGCGGGCGCTCCCACGGCCATGGTGAACGTGTACGTGCACGACATCGACGCCCACTACCGCAGGGCCGCATCGGAGGGAGCCCAGATCGTCATGCCGCTGGAGGACATGTTCTGGGGCGACCGGCGCTACGAGGCCCTCGACCTGGAGGGGCACCGGTGGCACTTTGCCGAGCGCGTATCCGAGATCCGGGCTCGTCCGCCGACCCGGTAAGTCAGCGCGAAGCTTGGACCTATGGCCACGCCGGCCAGCCCACCGTCCACTCGGAGGCGAGCGTCATGAGCAGATCCGTCGTGGTCACCGGCGCGTCGACCGGGATCGGTCGGGCGTGCGTGGACCAGCTGGTCCGCGCCGGCTTCACGGTCTGGGCCTCGGTACGGACCGACGAGGACGAGGCCGCCCTGCACCGCGACCACCCGGAGGCGGTCCGCGTGCTCCGGCTCGACCTGACCGACCCAACCTCGATCGAGGCGGCCGGCGAGCTGGTACGGGCGGCAGGCCCGCTGCACGGTCTGGTCAACAACGCCGGGGTCGCCCTGCCCGGCCCGCTGGAGTACCTGCCCGTCGACGTATTCCGGCGGCAGATCGAGGTCAACCTGGTCGGCCAGCTCGCCGTCACGCAGGCAATGCTGCCGGCGCTGCGGCTGTCCCGGGAGCGGGGCGAGGACGCCCGGATCGTGATGATCGGCTCGATCGGCGGCCGGATTGCCGGCCCGATGCTCGGCCCGTACCATGCCTCGAAGTTCGGGCTCGTCGGGCTGACCGACAGCCTGCGGGCAGAGCTGGCGCCGTCCGGGATACGGGTGGTGCTGATCGAGCCGGGCGCGGTGGCCACGCCGATCTGGGGCCGGGGCACAGCCGCCGCCGACGACCTGGCGAAGACGCTGCCGGCGGGCGCCGAGCGGTATGCCAAGCAGATCGCGGCCACCCGAGCCAACGCGGCCCGAAGCGCGGCACACGGCATTCCGCCGGCCCGGGCCGCCCAAGCGGTGGTACGGACGCTGACCGCCCCGCGTCCACGCCCCCGGCGCGTCGTCGGGCCGGACGCGACGGTGGCGGCGGCGCTGGTGCGCCTGCTTCCGTACCGCCTGCTCTACCGCCTCGCGGCCCGGTAGCGGACGTGTGACAGCCGGGCCATCGGCACCGAGCTCGGCCACCGCTCAGCGACGTGGCTTGATAGTGAAGATTCTGCCAGCAAAGAGCGCTGCCGTTCGTTACGGAGCGTCATGGGCCACACGCTTGTAACCCCGATAAGCCCACGCACTCATCGGCGGCGCTGCACAGTGGCCTCGCCTCCAAGCCTGCCGCAGCCGATCCATGCGACAGCCGCGACACGCCGAACGGCGCGCTGCTGAGAAGAAATTTGGCCGCGACTCTTTGTGACGGATCTCGGCGTCCGTGCCGCTTCAAGATTAGTTCGGATAAGACCGCGCACGCCCGGCACACGTTCGCGCGCCGCGAGGGCGAGCACGCCTGGGTGCTGGCCCACCCCGGCCCGGCGCCGTACGGGCGGGATCCGGGACCGCCGCCACCGCTGCGTGGACTGCCCGACGAGGCCCGGCTCGCCAACCATCGACGACCGCAGTCTGACGATGACGGAGCGGCCGCGAAGCGGGCAGCCCTGCGCAAACAACTGGATCAGCTCGGCCGAGCCCAGACGAATCTCATCAAGCAACTAGAGGCGTACGAGCCGACTGGGGACGACGACCTCGACACCGAATGGACCGCGGCGCTGCAACGCCGGTTCGCCCAGATCACGGCGCAACGCGCGCAACTCGCTGCGGCGCCGGCTGCTCGCGCGCCGGCACGCGGCATCCGGCCTGCCCGACGCGGCCAGCGCGGAGGAGGCGGCGATCGACAGGTTCGAGCGGCAGTCGGTCATCCGCGGGCTGCGGGCGCTTCCCCGCCGGTACCGCGAGGTCCTCGTGCTGCGCTACTACCTGGACTGCTCGGTCGAGGACACGGCCGGGCTGCTCGGCCTCAGTACCGGTGCGGTGAAGGCCTACGCGTCGCGGGCCCTGCAACGGCTGCGGACCCTGATCGAAGAAGATGCTCCGGTTGAAGGAGAGGTGGACAGGTGATGCGCGACGACGACCTTTCGCCAGCGGCTGGCCCGCGCCGCCGAGGAGTTCCCGGTGCGTGGCTGGCCGGTCGAGCTGCGGCGGCGGGTGGTCCACCGGCGACGCGCCCGGGCCGGCGTCGCGCTCGCGGCCGGCGCCGTGGCCGCCGGCGGGGTGGCAGTGGCGGTACCCGCGGTGGCCGGCTGGATCCCCGGGCCGGACCGCGCCGCGACGCCGGTGGTCACGGCGAGCGCCGCCGACTACGTCGGCAGCGTCTGGCTCCTGACGGACGTCGAGGACGGGGAACGGTCCTTCGCGATCCCCGCCCACAGCAAAGCGCGGATGGCTCTGTGGCCGGACGGCCGGATCCAGATCGACGACAGCGTCAACGCCGTCGGCGGAAAGTTCACGAAGACGGCGGACGGGTTCGAGGTGCGTGACACCTACACGACCGCTGTCGGAATCCTCGACGTTGATCCGGTGCGTGCGGCCACCATCAGGGGAATGGACGCGCTCGCCCTCGGCAACCTGGACGGCGCCACGCCGACGCGTGGCCCGGCGCGGAACACGGTGGTCAGCGCGGACGGCACCCGGCTCGTGATCCAGACCGGCACGTTCCGCCTCACCTTCGTCCGGACCGGTCCGGCGGGCACCGCCGGCCTGCAGGCCCCGCCCGAGCCCTCGGCCACGCCGAGCTGAGCCGGACCCGGAACGGTGGGCGTCCGCTCATCAGGCAGCCTGGTCGCCTCCCGGTAAGGGCGCGGCCGCGCCGGCATCGATTCGGCGCCCGAGCCGCTGCGTGTGCAGCGACGCGTCTCCTGCCGCGGCGCGCTGGTCGTTGCCAAGCAACGCATCCACGTCGGCATCGTCCACGCTGGACGCACGCTGACCGTCCAAGCCGCGGACTCCACCTGGCGGGTCTACGACGAGGACGGCCTGGTCGCCGAGGTCGCCCGCACCACGACGAACCCCATCGCCAGGTTCAAGGTCCACAAGCCGAACCACCCCGCCGCCCGAATCGCCCGGGCACCGCCCCTATTCCGATCAGTGGATCCGCCACAACCCGCGCTGGTTCGTAGTACTCTGCCATGATCGTCTAGCCGGAAGTGTCACCCATCAAACGACGCTGATCCGTAACGGATCAAGTGGAGCCCGGCACAGACGCTCCCGTCACTGTCCCGTCACAGACGCTCCCGTCCCGGCACGTCTCTCAAGACGGCGTGGCATAGACAAGCCTGACGAGTGGGGCGAGTTCATCCTGGAAGCGGCCGAGCCGCATGCTGGGAAGGCGTGGACCGATTCCGGAAGGAACCGAGACCGTCGGCAGCTCAAGCAGCGGGCGATCGGGGAGGTGCGCCGGGTGCCGTGCCCGCCGGTGCTGACCGGGATCATCCGCAGTCACATTGCGAGGTTCGGCCTCGGCCCCGGCGGGCGGCTGTTCGTCGGGGAACGCAACAAGGCGGAACTGCCGGTACTGACGATCAACCGGATCTGGCGGCAGGCGCGGGCGGCGGTGTTCACCCCGGAGGTGTACGCCTCGCCGCTGGCGGAGACGCCCTACGACCTGCGGCACGCCGCCGTGTCGACGTGGCTCAACGCCGGGATCTCGCCGACTCAGGTCGCCGAGTGGGCGGGTCAGTCGTCGGAGGTGCTGTGGCGCAACTACGCCAAGTGCCTCGCCGGCGGACAGGCCGAGCTACGCCGCCGGATGGAGGCGGGCTACGGCGGCAAGCAAGCTACGCCGAACTTCGGCACGTATTCGGCACAGATCCTCGTAGAGGGCCGGTGACGGCCGGATGTGGTCGGACAAGTGTACGAAGTGGCGGACTGCGTTTCCGCTGGTCAGCGGCCCGAAAGTGCTGGTGAGATCTTGTGCCCCCGACAGTGTTCTGGTTCAGGACATCCCGGACCGATGTCTCAAGACACGCCGGACTGATGTCTCCAGAGATCCCGGACTAGCCGATCGCGGGCGTCAAGCCTGCGGCCATGTCTCTTACCCGTTTGCTGATCACCGCCGTGGTGGTCGAGAACAGACCTGTCCGCGAAGTCGCCGCCGCTTACGGCGTCTCCAAGTCCTGGCTCTATGAGCTGCTGGCCCGCTACCGCGCCGAGGGCGAGGCCGTCTTCGCGCCCCGCTCGCGGCGTCCGAAGGTCTCACCGACCGCGCACGCGGTCGAGGTCACCGACCTGATCGTGGAGCTGCGCGAGAAGCTCACCGCGACCGGCCTGGACGCCGGCCCGGAGACCATCGTGTGGCACCTGGCCCACCACCACGGCCGCACCGTCTCCCGGGCCACCGTGTCGCGGTACCTGGTCAAGCTCGGGCTGGTCGTCCCGGAGCCGAAGAAGCGACCGAAGTCGTCCTACACCCGGTTCGCTGCCCAGATGCCCAACGAGTGTTGGCAGGCGGACTTCACCCACTACCGGCTCACCCGTCCCGACGGCCGACCCGGGCCCGACATCGAGATCTTGTCCTGGCTCGACGACTGCTCCCGGTCCGCGCTCTCGGTAACCGCCCATGTCCGGGTCACCGGCCCGATCGTGCTCACCGAGTTCCGCAAAGCCGTTGCCACACACGGGATTCCCGCCTCCACGCTGACCGACAACGGCATGGTGTTCACCACCCGGCTCTCCGGCGGCAGCCTGCGCGGCACCCCGGGCCGCAACGGGTTGGAGCACGAGCTGCGCCGCCTCGGCATCGTGCAAAAGAACTCCCGACCCAACCACCCCACCACCTGCGGCAAGGTCGAACGGTTCCAGTGCGCCACGTCGCACCTGGTCATATCCCCGGCTCAGCCGGGAGGAACTCGAAGGGAGGTTCCTGGGTCTGATGGCTGACCCGCAGCTGAAAGGCCGAAGCGGGGACAAGAGCATG
>NZ_DASYTH010000025.1:0-10425 GCF_036002505.1 Actinophytocola sp.
ACCGCCCTGCGGGACGTGCTGGGTGACGCGCTGGACGACCTGCGTTCGGCGTCCTGAGCGAAGGAGGAGGTGGACGAGATGGACGAGCGCAAGCTCGGTGAGTTGTTCAGCGCGGCCGTCCCGAACGTGCCGCCGCCGTCCTTCAATCACCGGGACGTCGTCGCGGAGTCACACCGTGTGCAGGCCCAGCGCCGGCGCACCGCACTTCTGGGTGGATCCGCGCTCGGGATCGCGATTCTTGCCGGCGCCGCGGTCATCGGCGTGGCATTGTGGACAGGGACGGACGCCAACACCGTGGCCACCTCGGCCGGAGGTTCAGGAGAAGTTGTCGGATCAACTCGTAACGCTCCGGCTGCTCCGAACGAGGTACCCAGGGAGGACGCCAGTCCGTCTGACAAGAGCTTGTCGGCGGAGTCGCCTAAGCAGGGAGGCACTCCGACCGGCAACGCCGGCCCTCCGGGGCCTGGCACCGCACCCAGTGGGTGCGAGAAGGCGGACCCGGAGCTCGCTGCTGCCCTCGCGGGCGAGCTCCGGGCCGCTGACTCCACAACTCAGCGGCCACCCAACCTCTTCTGCCCGCCCAACTCACGCGGCGTGGCGCTCCCGGTGACCGACGCCAGCGGGAACAGCGGCCTGATCTCGCTGGTCGTGGCGCCCAAGGAGGGTGTGTTCGGCAGCCTGACCCAGGACAAGCCACAGAACACCGAGCTGCGCACCGGCACCGCGTCCGGCGGCAGGCATGTGGTCCTGCTCAGCGAGCCCGGCACCGGCTCGGTCGACGCGCCGTTCGAGTTCGACCTGCAGAACATCGTGGACAGGCTCGCCAAGCGAATCTGATGACCAGCGGGAGCACGCCCAAGGGCGAAAGACGCCGGCGGGCCCTGGTCGAGGCGGCCGCGGCGCTGCTGATCGAGGGCGGTTTCGACGCCGTGCGGCACCGGGCCGTGGCCGAGCGCGCCGGCCTGCCGCTGGCCTCCACCACGTACTACTTCGAGTCGCTGGACGAGCTGGTCACCGCCGCCGTCGAGCACCACGGCCGGGTCGAGCTGGCCCGCGGCCGGCACCGGCTGGACGAGCTGGTCACCCGCCAGCGCAGCGCCGACACGCTGGTCGAGCTGGTGCTGGAGATGCTCCTCGGCCCGCCGTCCGACCACGACGCCGAGTCGGTGCTGTCCCGCTACGAGCGCCTGGTCGCCACCGGCCGGCGCCCCTACCTGCGCCCGCTCACCCGCACCCTCGGCGCCGAGCTGCGCACGCTGCTCAAGGAGATCTTCATCCGGTCCGGGGCCGACGTGGACGACCGCCGGGTCGAGGTGCTGATCTCCCTGGTCGACGGCGCCGTGGTGAACGCCCTGATCGAGGTGGATCCCGACCCGCGGCGCGCGGCCCGCGAGATGCTCCGGGACGCCCTGTCACGGTGAAGATGCAACCCTGAACCGCCGCCCGTCGTGAGTTGGGGGCGGAAGGGAGCCTCATGCGCACGGGCGACGAAGAAAGCTTCCGGCAGTTCGCGGTCGGGCACGCGGCGACGCTGCGCCGGACCGCGTTCCTGATGTGTGGGGACTGGCATCTCGCCGAGGACCTGATGCAGACCACGCTCGTCAAGATCTACCGGTCGTGGTCGCGGGTGCAGAAGCGGGAGAGCCTGACCAACTACGCGCGGACGGTGCTGCTGCGCACGTGGCTGGACGAGAAGCGCCGGCCGTTCCGGCGGTCCGAGCTGCCCGGTGTGGACGTGCCGGAAGTCGTTGACACGCAGGCGGATCCGGCGGCCGGCACGAGCCGGGCATGGGCGAAGGACCTGGTGCACCGGGCCTTGCTGGAGTTGCCACCGGGCCAGCGCGCGGTGCTGGTGCTGCGGTACTTCGACGATCTGTCGGTGGCCGAGGCGGCCAAGGTCATGCGGTGCTCCGAGGGCACGGTGAAGAGCCAGGCGGCGCGCGGGCTGGACGCGCTGCGGGTGGTGGTGGCGCGGTTGGGCGCGGACGAACGGAGGGTGGCATCGTGAGCGAGCAGGATGTGCGGGACGGCCTGCGGGTGGCGGTGGCCGCCGAGCCGGCGCTGTCGTTCGACCCGGACGCGCTGATCGTCCGCGCCCGCAAGGAGATCCGCCGGCGCCGGGCGCTGGTCGGGGCGGGTGCGGCGACCGTGGTGGTGGCGGTGACGGCGGTGGCCGTGCCGACCGTGCTCGGGCAGCAGCGGGGCGAGATCACCAGCGTGGCGCCGGGCGGGGCATCGTCCGGCAAGCCGACGGCGACCGTGACGGCACCACCGACGACGTCGGCCTCGGCCAAGGTGGACATTCCCTGGCCGCCGCCGAACGTGGTGGCGCCGCACTACACCGCCACGCAGCTGAAGCAGCGCGGCACGGCCATGCAGAACCACCTGAAGACCCAGTTCGCCGAGGTCGTGCCGAACGCCAAGCAGGTCCTGCCGAAGCAGTTCGGCGGCGAGGCCGAGGGGGCGGTCGCGGACGGTCAGGCCTACCTGGAGGCGTTCACCAGCTTCACGATCAACGGCGTGCGCACCGCCGTCGACATCTACACCTCCGCCCCGGGAACCGAGGGACCCCCACCGGCTCAGCAGTGCACGGAGGGCGGCGTCACCCAGTGCGACGTGGTCAAGCAACCGGACGGCAGCTCGGTGCTGGTCACCACCCAGAACATCGACGCGAACCTGCACGGCGGTGTGATCACGTCGGTGCTGCACTACCGGACCAACGGCACGGTCGTGCGCGCCGCGGGCTACAACTACGACCCGACCGGCGCTGGCACGTTCGCCATGCAGCCGGCCGTACCGGTGACGGTCGCGCAGCTGACCGCGCTGGCCACGGATCCCGCGCTGGGCATCTGATCCTGCGTGCAACCCCTCTCGCGCCGGTGCCGTAAGTAGCGTCGGTGCGAAGGGAGTGCACATGCGGAAGGCCGACGAGATCCGGTTCCGGGAGTTCGCCCGGAGCCAGTCCGTTGCCTTGCGCCGCAGCGCCTATCTGCTCTGCGGCGAATGGCATCTGGCGGAAGACCTCGTGCAGACCACGCTGATCAAGATGCATCGCGCTTGGCCGCGGGTGGTGCGGACCGACCGGCCGGTCAGCTACGCGCGCAAGACCCTGCTCCGCTGCTGGCTCGACGAGCGGCGCCGGCCGTGGCGCCGGGCCGAGCAGCGGGACGGCGTCGTCCCGGAAAGCGCCGACGCCGGCGCGGACCCGGCCGTCGCCGTCGCGCACCGGGATCTGCGGGCGGAGCTGTTCCGGGTGCTGTCGGCGATTCCGCCCCGCCAGCGAGCGGTGCTCGTCCTGCGTTTCTTCGAGTCGCTCTCCGTCGCCGAGACGGCGGAGGCTCTCGGGTGCTCCGAAGGCACTGTCAAAAGCCAGACGGCACGGGGCCTGGCCGCCATGAAGGCGGCGCTGGATTCTTCCGCCCCGACAGCGTTGAGGAGTGAGCTTCCATGAACGAAGAGCAGTTGGGCGACCGCTTTAGGAGAGCACTTGCGGATGAGCCGACGCTCGGTTTCGACCCCGACGACGTGGTCGACCGCGCGGTGCGGGCGACCCGGCGCCGGTCGGCGATGATCGGCGCGGCCACCGCCGCCGCGGCGGTCGTGCTCGGCGTGGTGACGGTGCTGCAGGTGTTCCGGGTCGACTCCGGGGTGAGCGGGTTCGGCTCGGCGCCGACGTCGAAGCCGACGATCACCAAGCCCACCGACCCCTGCGATCCGCCCGGAACGAAGTCCCCGGAGCCCACCGGCACGAAGCCGAGCGAGCCTCCGGCCACGAAGCCGACCGGGACCAAGCCGGCGGAAACCAAGCCGTCCGAGCCCGACTCGAGTGTGCCCAAGCCCACCGAGACGAAACCGCGGCCGAGCGGCACCAAGCCGATCCCGCCGTCCTGCAAGAAGCCCCCGCAGGACGACCCCGGCAAGGGGCAGCAGCCGTTCACCGGATGGGAGCAGGCGGTCCAGCAGTTCGAGAGGGTCGTGCCGCCGGTGCTCGCCGACAAGGTGCCGGGCACCCGGTTCGACTCGGTCGGGGTGAAGCCCTATGACGACCGGCGGTGCGTGGCCGGGGCCTACTGGGTCAACGGCGACGGGTACAGCGCGGTCTCGGTGTCGATCTGCCACGAACAGAAGACCGGGCTCGGCCAGGCCCCTGCGGTGGGCGGCGACTGGGGACCGGTGGTGAGCGACACGGCCAACCCCGACGGCTCGCACCTGCAGCTCTACAAGTTCAGTGACGGCGCCGGCGCGAAGGGCGTCGCCGTGGCGCACGTACGCCCCGACGGGGTGGTCGTTCAGGTTGACACCGGCTACAAGTCCGCACACGGCAAGACCGGTCCGGTGCTCTCCCAGGAGCAGCTGACGGCGATCGCCGCCGATCCGCGGCTGACGTTCTAGGCTCGGGTTGTGAAGTCCCGTGTCGACAACGTGCTCGCGTCCCGGTACGCCTCCGCCGAACTGGTCGCCCTGTGGGCGCCGGAGCGCAAGGTTGTGCTGGAGCGGCAACTCTGGCTCGCGGTGCTGCGCGCGCAGGCCGAGCTGGGCGTGGGCGTCCCGGACTCGGTGATCGCGGACTACGAGCGCGTTGTCGACACGGTGGATCTTGACTCGATCGCCGCGCGGGAGCGGGTGACCCTGCACGACGTGAAGGCGCGGATCGAGGAGTTCAACGCGCTGGCCGGGCACGAGCACGTGCACAAGGGCATGACCTCGCGGGACGTCACGGAGAACGTGGAGCAGCTGCAGATCCGGACGTCGCTGTCGATCCTCCGGTCCCGGGCGGCGGCGGCCCTGTCCCGGCTCGCCCGGCTCAGCGCGGAGCACTCCGATCTGGTGATGGCCGGCCGCTCGCACAACGTGGCCGCGCAGGCGACCACGCTGGGCAAGCGGTTCGCGTCCGCGGCCGACGAGCTGCTGATCGCGTTCGAGCGGCTCGACGGTCTCATCGAGCGGTATCCGCTGCGCGGCATCGAGGGCCCGGTCGGCACCGGTCAGGACATGCTGGACCTGCTCGGCGGCGATCCGGCCAAAGTAGACGCGCTGGAACGCCGGGTGGCCGAGTTCCTCGGCTTCGACCGGGTGCTCACCAGCGTCGGCCAGATCTACCCGCGCTCCCTGGACTACGACGTGGTGTCCGCCGTGGTCCAGCTCGCCGCCGCCCCGTCCAGCCTGGCCAAGACGATCCGGCTGATGGCCGGCCACGAGCTCACCACCGAGGGCTTCCAACCCGGCCAGGTCGGCTCCTCCGCCATGCCGCACAAGATGAACACCCGATCGTGTGAACGCATCAACGGCCTGGCCGTCGTCCTCCGCGGTTACGTGTCAATGGTCGGCGAGCTGGCCGGCGACCAGTGGGCCGAGGGCGACGTGTCCTGCTCGGTGGTCCGCCGGGTCGCCCTGCCCGACGCGTTCTTCGCCGCCGACGGTCTCTTTGAGACCTTCATCACGGTGCTGGACTCGTTCGGCGCCTACCCCGCCGTGATCGCCCGCGAGCTCGACCGCTACCTCCCGTTCCTGGCCACCACCAAGGTCCTGATGGCAGCGGTCCGCGCGGGCGTCGGCCGCGAAACCGCCCACGAAGTGATCAAGGAACACGCCGTCGCGGTCGCGCTGAACATGCGTGAGCAGGGCCTCGAGCGCAACGACCTGGTGGACCGCCTGGCCGCCGACCCCCGCCTGCCGCTGGACCGCGAAGATCTGGATGCCCTGCTGTCCGACCCCCTCGGCTTCACCGGCGTCGCCTCCGACCAGGTCGCCGCCGTGGTCAAACGCGTGTCCGACGCCCTCGCCCGATTCGGCGACGCCGCAGGTTATTCACCAGCGCCAATACTCTGACCCGGAGTAGCTTGGCGCCATGGCGACCGTCTCCGCGCTCACCTACTACCCGATCAAGGGCTGCGCCGGGGTCACCGTCGACCGCGCCGAGGTGACGCCCACCGGCCTCGCCCACGACCGCAGCTTCGTCGTCACCGACCCCGACGGTGTAGCCCTCACCCAACGCAACGTCGCCCGCCTGGCCACCATCCGCGCCCAGGTCCTCCACGCCGGCACCAAGCTGGCCCTGTCGGCCCCCACCACCGACGATCTCATCCTCGACGTCAACCCCCACGGCCCACTCCGCGAGGTCACCGTCCACAAGTGGCACGGCACCGCCCACGACCAAGGCGACGACGCCGCCACCTGGTTCACTGAGGTCCTCAACACCCCCGCCCGCCTCATGCGCGCCCCCATCGGCCTCAACCGCGAAGGCAGCGGCGACACCCCCGGCCAGATTCTCTACAGCGACTCCACCGCGTTGTTGATCACCTCCCTGTCCTCACTGGACGGTCTCAACGCCCGCCTCCTCGAAAAGGGCGCAGACCCGTTGCCTATGAACCGCTTCCGCCCCAACATCGTGGTTGCCGGTTGGCCCGACCCCCACACCGAAGACCAAGTCCACCGCATGCAGATCGGCCCGGTCGAGATCGCCTACGGCAAACGCGACATCCGCTGCGTAGTAACCACGGTCGACCAGCTGGCCGGCGTCCGCTCCGGCCCTGAACCGTTGCGCACCTTGGCCGAGTACCGCCGCGAACCCGAAGGCGGCGTCAGCTTCGGCATGAAAGCCGCCGTCCTGCACCCCGGCGAGATCTTCGTAGGCGACGAAATCACCGTCACCTCCTGGCTTTAACTGGTGTCTCCGCATCTCACCGCTCCGTCCCGGCGGCCGTGGTGACTTCTTGATCAATGCGCTACTTGATCATCTTGTCCGTTACGCAACGTTCGGGTTCGCCCAGCCGATACAACAGACTAGGGACAGGTTCGTCGCGCAGCGTTGTCGACGTGGGCGCGTTTGCAGAGCCGGCTGTCAAGTGACGTGCGGAGGAGGTGGAGCGATCTCATGCAGCCAGTCGCTCTCTACTACCCCTGGATGCATTTTCAGGACGACAATTGGTTGAAGCTTGCGCTCTTGACGTGGGACAAGGTTTTTAGAATTCGACCACGCGATGTCGACAACCGTGACACTGAAGTGGTCCGTCAAGTGTGTGCTGAAACCGACTTGGTGGAAGAGATGGCGCCCAGCTCATCCGATCTCGAACACGTATCTGCCGAATTTCTCGAGATTCTGGGTGCTGACCGTCAGCATCTCGTCGAGCTGTATCACATTGAACACGGCGGTGGCTCTTGGTCCGATCTAGCGGATTCCCAAAAGCGTGGCGCTCGCTCGACCTACTACCCTGCGGATGGCAATCATAATACTGGCTCACCTTCCTTCAGTAGAGAATTATTCTGGATCTACTGCGGCTCGGGTGGTTCACGAATGGCCGACCAGCTACGTAGCTTGCTGATTGATGTCGAACTTGGCACGCCGGAGCCTGGTGGACAACCATGGATCGGAGTGCGGCCCATGTTAGGTTCAATCTACATGGCTACACTGGCGGATGTCATCGCTAAAAGCAATAACAATTTGATGTCTCCTGTCACGGATGATCTGGCGATACACCACGCCGTAGGCGCATCAGATCGTATCGCTGAACTGCTATTCGATGGGAGATCACGAAATGGGGCACTAAATGATCCAGAGAGTGCCTATGTGCATCTTGCGATAAATGCGGTTCTCGAGCCGACTCGGCTATCTGACATACCTGTTTCAAGATTGGTTCAATTTCGCCAGCGGTATCGCGCTGAGTTGATCGATTTTCAGCGGCATGTTGCTGGACTTGCTGCTGAACTCGAAGCGGTTGCCGCAATCGAGAATCTAGACGTTGCTCGGGCGCACCTGCAGGCGCTTTATGACAGGACCACCAGGCGACAGTTGGACGAACTTCGTCAAGCCCTACGTGGCATGGGCATAGAATCGCTGGCAGGTGCACTTGCGCTGAAGGTAGATCTGGGCCCGACCCTTGGTGCGTTAATGGCCAGCGCGGTCGCAGTAGGAGGGAACCTCTTGCTTGGCGGGACGGCTGTAGCCCTGGCGGTCGTGCCCTACGCAGCAGGAAAGGCCAAGGTACGGAGGAACCTGCGAAATGAGTCTGCGGTATCTTACCTTCTAGCAGCTGATCGCAAGCTAAAAGGCGGCTCCTTGCTGCGTGCATTCGGTTAGTTTGTTGATCCGCTAGGCGTGCAAAACGGGAAGCTATACGGCTGCTGAGCTATAACGGGCACGCTTCGCGCAGCTACAATGATTACCGGGCCGCGGTGAGGACTATTGGGTCGCCAGGGGTGCAGGGGAGGGCGGCTGCGGCGGAGGCGTTGTTGATGGCCAGGGAGAGGTGGTCGGCGGAGTCGATCAACACGATCATGATGCCGGCGGGGGCGTCGGCGAAGGTGCGGCCGAGGATGGCGGCGGCGGACTGGTGGCCGGCGCGGACGTGGACGGCACGGATCTGGCCCAGGGCCTCGAGATCCTTTGCCGTGGCGGCAAGCTGGATGTTGCCGAAATGGTCGATGCCCAGTACCTCGGTGGTCACTTTGCCTTGGTCGGTCACGGTTTTCGGGGTGGGCAAGGTGACGAGGGTGGCGGGGTGGACGGAGGGACCCATGCGGTGGGGGAGGGTGCCGGCGGCCAGGAACGCGGCGGCGGGGGCGAAGATGTCGCGGCCGTGGAAGGTGGCCGACACGGTGGGGAGGCGGTACTGGGGGCGGGTGAGCTCGTAGGCGGACAAGACTCCGCCGAGGGCGTCGGCGGCGGGGATGAGGAGACCGTTGTCGGGGCCGACCAGGAGGCTCTCACCCGCGACGATGACGACTCCGCGGCGGGAGGTGCCTACGCCGGGGTCGACGACGGCCAGGTGCACTGCCGGCGGCTGGTAGGGGACGGTTTGGGCAAGCACGGTGGCACCGCGGCGGACGTCGTGCGGGGGCACCGTGTGGGTCACGTTGATCACCCGGACGGTGGGGGCCGTCCGGGCGATCACGCCGAGGCAGGCGGCGACGAAGCCGTCGTCGAGGCCGTAGTCGGTGGTGAACGTGATCCAGTCGTAGGTCACATCACGCGAACTTAGCCGGTGACGGCCTGGAAAGCGTCCGTGCGGCCTTCGCCGAAGAAGGAGTTGAAGGTGGTGGTGCCGGTGCAGCGGGTGTCGGAGGTGGGGCAGCGGAGGTCGTCGGCCTGGGCGGCCAGGCGCGTGCGGAGGGTGGCCGGGGTGGCGGCGGGGTCGACGCTGGCCAGGAGGGCGGCGACGCCGGCGACGTGCGGGGAGGCCATGGAGGTGCCGGACAAGGACCCGTAGGTGCCGCCGGGGAGGGTGGAGAACACGTTCACGCCGGGGGCGGCGATGTGGATCTTGTTGAGGCCGAAGTTGGAGAACGAGGCCTTGGTGTTGTTGGAGTTCAGGGCGGAGACCGAGACGACGCCGGAGAGCTCGGTGGGGACGCTGAGGCAGGTGTTGTTCACGGTGCGGGTGACCGGGGTGGAGTCGTCGGGGCTGATCGTGTCGGTGGTCTTGTTGGCGAGGTTGGCGTTCTCGTTGCCGGCGGCGGCGACGTTCAGCACCCCGTGGCTCTCGGCGTAGGCGACGGCGCGGCGGCTGCCTTCGAGGATGGCGTCCTGGTCGAGGTTGCTGGGGCAGTTGTACAGCCAGGGGTCGGTGAAGTAGCTGTTGTTGGTGACGTCGAAGCCCTGGTCGCCGGCGAAGACGAAGGCGCAGACGGTGTTCTCGGGGAAGAAGAGCACCGTGCCGGGTTCGGCGATGCGGACCGAGGCGAGGTGGACGGCGGGGGCGACGCCGACGATGCCGCGGCCGTTACGCGCCGCGGCGATGGTGCCGGCGACGTGGGTGCCGTGCGGGTGGACCGGGCGCCAGGCGCCGGCGCGGGTGTCGAGGCGGCCGTAGGCGCAGGACGCGGACTTGGTGGCGTCGAAGTTCGCGCGCAGGTCGAAGTGCTGGTCGTCGACGCCGGTGTCGAGGACGCCGACGGTGACCAAGGGGGAGCCGGGGTTCACGCCGTTGGCCCGGTCGGCCCCGATCTGGCGCATGTCGGAGCGGACGGTTTCCGAGCTGGTGGGCGTCTGCTCGGCGGGGAGGGTCGGGATGGCCGGGTTGGAGGCCTCGGCGGGGACGTCGGTGGTGCGGGTGGCGCCGACCTTCTGGACGCCGGTGACGCCGCGCATGGTGGCGGCGAACGTGGTGGAGGTGGAGTGCGCGACGATCACGCCGATGGCGTCGTAGGAGGCGAACACCATGCCGCCGTTGGTTGCCACCGCGGACTTGGCACCGGTGGTGTCGTTCGGTGCGGTGATCACGAAGTAGGCGCGGAGGCCGGCGAGCGGGGCGGCCAGGTCGAGGGGTCTGGCAAGGGCGGCCGGCGAGCCGGCGATGACCAGTCCGGTGGCCAGGACAGCCGCGGTGGCGGCGCGTCGGATCAGCACGATGTCCTCCGAGGTGCAGGGAAACCCGGTAGTTGGAGTAAACAACGATCAGCGCGTTTCGAACACCCCCGTGCGAACTG
>NZ_DASYTH010000026.1:0-18262 GCF_036002505.1 Actinophytocola sp.
CGACCAGGTTCGGTTCCATTTCCGGAACATGCTCGACACCACGTTCGACACCGGTTCGATGCGCGGCATCTGGAACAACGAGTCCACCATGTACGTCGACCTGCGCCAGCTGTTCGGGGAGTACGCCCGGCTGCTCGGGCACGGCGGGCGGTATGTGTGCATCACCGGGTGCTACAACGACGTGACCGGCGGGCGGTCCCGGGCGGTCAGTCAGATCGACCAGCACTACATCTGCAACATCCATTCGCGCGGGGAGTACTTCGCGGCGCTGGCCGCCAACGGTTTCGTGCCGATCAACGTGGTCGACCTGACCGCGGCGACCATTCCGTACTGGGAGCTGCGCGCGCGGTCCTCGGTCGCGACCGGGATCGAGGACGCGTTCCTCACCGCGTACCGTGAGGGCAGCTTCCACTACCTGCTCATCTCCGCCGACCGATGCTGAGGCACAGCGATCATGGACACGGTTCCCAGCGTGCTGGCCGGGCCCTCCGGGCTGGGCACCTCCGCGGCCCGGGTGGCGGCCGACCTCACCAAGATCCGTGACGACGACCCGGCGTACGTGGAACGGTCCTGGGGCGACGGGACGGCGCCGCCGCTCTACGTCCCGATCGTCGAACGGGTCAACGACCCCCTCGCCGCCGAGGTCGACGAGCGGCTGGTCGCCTGGGCCGCGGACTGCGGGTTCGCCGACGACGAGCTCGAGGCGCTCCGCGGGGCCGGGTTCGGGCGGCTGGTCATGCTCACCCACGCCGACTGCGAGGACCCGGACCGGCTGCTGATCGCGGCGCAGATGAACGCGGCGTGGTGGGCCGCCGACGACCTCTACGCCGACGACAGCTCCCTCGGCGCCGCGCCGACCGAGCTCCCGCCACGCCTCGCGCTGGCGATGGCGGCGATGGACCCGGTCGCGCCCGCCGGCGAGTTCTCCGACCAGCTCGACGAGGCGCTCCGCGCCGACCGCGTCCTCGTGGCCCTGAGATCGGGTACCGAACGCATGTCCCGCTACGGCACCCCCGCGCAGGTCCAGCGGGCCTGCTACTCGACGTTCGCCATGTTCGTCACCTGGAACGCCTACGCGGCCTGGCGCCACACCGGCGCCTACCCGCCCGCGTGGGAGTACCTCGCGGCGCGGCAGCACGACAGCTTCTACACCTCGATGACGCTGATCGACCTCGTCAGCGGCTACGAGCTCAACGCTGACCTCTACTACGACCCGCGGGTCCGGCGCCTCCTCATTCAGGCCGGCACCGCGTCCGTGATGGTCAACGACCTCTTCTCGGTGGCCAAGGACGCCGCCGACGAGAACCCGGTGTGCAACATGGTTCTGCAGATCGCCGCCGAGCGCGGCTGCTCGATCGAGGAGGCCACCGAGATCACCGTCGACCTGCACAACAAGCTGGTCCGCGACTTCAAGGACGGCCATCGCGAGCTCCAAGCCGTGCCATCGCTTGAGCTGCAACGATTTCTGCGGGGCGCGCGAGCGTGGATGGGCGGCGGCTTCGAATGGCACGCGACCAACCCGCGCTACAAGTAACCGTGTTGGCTTCTCACGTCGCTGTATTGGCTCGCCACGGTGCTGTGTTGGCGTCTGGCGTAGGTGTGTTGGCTGGTGACGACGAAGCCGGACACAACTGACGGTGACCGCGACGCGCACTCGGCCAACACGGCAATGTCACATTGCTTTCCGGCGCATGGTGATGTGCAGGATCCCGTCGTCGTCGAACGGCTCGCCCAAGGGTTGGAAACCCCAGCGGGCGTACATGCCCTGAACCTGGACCTGGGCGTCGAGCACCGCGTCGCGGTCGCCGATCTCGGCCATGGCGGCCGCCATCAACCGGGTGCCCAGACCGGTGCCGCGGGCCGCCGGGGCGGTGCAGACCCGGCCGATCCGCGCGCTCCCGTCGGGTTCGGTGAGGAGCCTGAGGTAGGAGAGCATGTCGGCGCCGGGCTGCCACCAGAAGTGGACAGTGTCGGCGCGCAGGTCGCGGCCGTCGAGCTCAGGGTACGGGCACTTCTGCTCGACGACGAAGACGTTGACGCGCAACGAAAGCAACGCGTAGAGGGTGGCGGCGGAGAGCTGGTCGCCGGTCGCCCGGTGCAGGTCGGTCACCGGGACTGCATATCAGAGTTGCTCGGCGATCACCTCGGCGTAGCTGGCGACCCGGGTGTAGACGCCCGGTTTGTTCGGGCGGGCGCAACCGTCGCCCCAGGAGGCGATGCCGACGAGAACGCCGGAGGCGACCATCGGCCCGCCGGAGTCGCCCTGGCAGGTGTCGACGCCACCGCCGGAGAAGCCGGCGCAGACCATGGACGTGGGCGCGAAGTCCGGGTAGGCGCGGGCGCAGTCCGGGTCGGCGACCACCGGCACGGTCGCGCCGAGCAGGTAGCGGGAGGCCTGACCGCCCTCTGAGGTGCGGCCCCAGCCGAGGACCGTGGCGGGCGTGCCGGGCCGGTAGGGCCGCTGGTCGGTGGCGATCGCCGCCGGCCGGTAGCTGACCCGGGCGGCCAGCGTGAGCACGGCGAGGTCGGCGCCGGCGCGAACCCCGGTGAACTCGGGATGCACCCACACGCCGATGACCTTGACCACCACACCGGCGTCGCTCTGCTTGTCGTCGCGGCCCGCGACCACGCGGATGTCCGTGCGGCCCTGGCCGACCGCGCAGTGCGCGGCCGTCACCACCTTGCGCGGCGACACCAACGTGCCCCCACAGAACTGGAAGCCGCTCGCGGTGGTCAGGAACACCGCGTACGGATGATCGGCCGTGCTGACCCGGGTGCCCCCGACCACCCGCTGATCGGCGTGGGCGCCCCCGGACAGCAGGACGAACACGATCACGAAAGCGAGACCGAGGGCAGGCAGCAGACGTCCGGGGCGCACGCCCGAAACCCTCCGCCGAACGGGCCCGTCGAAGCAACTTGACCATGTCACCCGATCAGGTGCTCTTGCTCAGAGCCCGACTTGTCGCGGGCAGTTCCCACGACAGGTCCGACCTGTCACGGAAAGTTCCCGCGACAAGTCGGGCTGTCCGGCTAAGGCATGCTGGACGCATGTCCCGCGGACCCCTGGCCGCGGCGGTCCTGGCGACCGCCGCCCTCGTGGCCTGCGATCCGGCACCGGGCGCGGCGCCGACCGGGACCTCACCGCCGTCGTCCTCGGCCACCCCGGAATCGACCACGGCGACAGCGGAGCCGACACCGACCCCGGCCGCGGCGCCGGTCTGGAAAGTAGGGGCGAACCCGTTGCCGCGCCGCGCCGACGGGTTCGGTCAGGTCCTGCCGACCCCGCCCGAACTGGTCAACCGCAGCCTGCCCAGCGCCGACCGCCTCCCGCCACCCGCGGACGGCCGGTTCGCGGCCACCACCGCGACCGTCCCGGCGACCGTGCTCGCCCGCAGCACCTGGCGCCCCGGCTGCCCGGTCACCGCCGCCGACCTGCGCTACCTGACGCTGTCGTTCTGGGGCTTCGACGGCCGCCCGCACACCGGCGAGATGATCGTCAACGCCCGCGTCGCCGCCGACGTCACCACGGTCTTCGGCAAGCTCTTCGCCGCCAGGTTCCCGATCGAGGAGATGCGTGTCACCGCACAGTCCGAATTGGACTCCCCGCCGACCGGCGACGGCAACAACACCACCGCGTTCGTCTGCCGCCCCGTGGTCACCCAGTCGCAGTGGTCGGCCCACGCCTACGGCCTCGCCATCGACGTGAACCCGTTCTGCAACCCCTACACCAAGGGCAACCTGGTCCTCCCCGAGCTCGCCTCGTCCTATGTAGACAGACGAAACCACCGCCCGGGCATGATCTTCCCCAACGATCCCACGGTCCGCGCCTTCACCGCGATCGGCTGGACCTGGGGCGGCACCTGGACCTCACCCCGCGACCTGCAGCATTTCAGCGCCACCGGCCGCTAGGTGCCCCCCTTCGAGGGAGTGAACGTGACGTTCCTTGCCCTCTACGGCATGAATGTGACGTTGCTTCCCCACTGGGAAGCAACGTCACGTTGTACTCCCCATGCCTTCCGCGCAGAACTTGGGCAACGAACTCCAGACGCAGGATCCCTAGTTCGGCGTGGGCTCCTCCTCGGCGTTGCCGGAGCGGCCGCCGAACTTGCTGAACACCTTGCCGGCCGCGCCGGAGACGGCCTCGCCGACGTCGCTGAAGACCTTGATCAGCGGGTCCTGGGAGGCGGACCAGGACTCCTTGTACGACTTCGCCGCGGAGCGGATGTCGTCCATCATCGAGCCGGACGGGTCCTCGTCGTCGCGGCGCTGGTAGTCGCCGGAGAGGATCGCCCGGTAGCCCTCGGAGGCCGCCCAGCGCTGCAGCTCCGCCGCGCGCACCACGGCGAACGGGTGGGTCATGCCCTCGATCGTCATCAGCTTGAGGATCGAGTCGCGGATGTCGTCGACCTCCTCGTACTCCTTGGCCTGCTCCAGGAACGAGGAGATGTCGATCTCGCCGGGGCCGGTGCCGCCGGCCAGGTACAGGTGATGGCGCAGCGCCGCCGCCGGGTTCTGCCCGCACAGCAGGCCGGCCCGGTCGCCGGTCAGCTCGGCCTTGCGGTACCACTCCAGCAGCGCCGCGATCACCGCGCGCAGGCCGAGCGCCCCGATCGGCACCCAGCTCACGGTCATCTGCAGGCGCAGCAAGCGAAGCAGCAGCGTCCTGAGCACCGCGTGGCCGGAGAGCACGTGCCCCATCTCGTGCCCGATGGTGTACCGCAGGCCCTCGGTGTCCATCGCCTCGACCATGCCGGTGGTCAGCACGATGAACGGCTCGTCGATGCCGATGGTGTACGCGTTGGCCACCGGATGCCGGGCCACGAACAGGTTCGGCACGGTGTCCAGGTCGAGCGTCTCGGCGCATTCGTTGCGCAGCCGGTCAATCCGCGGGTACTGCCGCTCGCCCACCCGGATCGCCGAGGCCAGCGCGTAGAGCCGCTCACCCCGCTCGGTCCACATCCCGGCGATCGCCTTCAGCACCGAGGAGATGCCCGGGACCGCGCGCAGCGTCGCCAGCGCGCCACGGTCGGCCGGATGCTCGTAGGCACGCGGGCTGATCCGCTGGAACCGCACCCGGGTCGTGCGTTCGACGTCGTTGCTTTCCTCGGTCATGGCCATCCTCCCTCGGTCCTGGAACCCACACTAGGCCACATCACTAGAGTTGAACCGTCCCTGGAAAGATCAGGTCAAGAGGAGAGACGATGAGCCTCGAGCGTCCCGTCGCACCGGACCCGTACGAGCTGCTGCCCGCGGCCGGCTCGTTTACGGTGACCTCGACAGACGTCACGGACGGCGACCAGCTCGCGCTGACCCACGTGCACACGAGTGCCGGCGGCGAGAACGTCTCGCCGCAGCTCGCGTGGAGCGGTTTCCCGGCGGAGACCAAGAGCTTCGTGGTGACCTGTTTCGACCCGGACGCCCCGATCGTGTCCGGGTTCTGGCACTGGATCGCGGTGAACATCCCGGCCTCGGCCACCGAGCTCGCCGCCGGCGCGGGCGCGGGCGACGGCAGCCTGCCGGGCGGCGCGTTCCACGTGCGCAACGACATGGGCAGCAACGACTACGTGGGGTCCGCGCCGCCGCAGGGCGACATGGTGCACCGCTACTACTTCGTGGTGCACGCGGTGGACGTGGAGAAGCTGGACGTGGAGGGCGCCACCCCGGCCGTGGTCGGCTTCAACCTTGCCTTCCACACCCTCGCGCGGGCGGTCATCACGCCCACGTACCGGCACTGACGTGCCGCACCACGACCTGGTCGTGATCGGAACGGGCTCGGGGAACTCCATCCTCGACCCGCGCTTCGCCGGCTGGGACGTCGCGATCGTCGAGCAGGGTGTGTTCGGCGGGACCTGCCTGAACGTGGGCTGCATCCCGACGAAGATGTTCGTGCACACCGCCGATGTGGCAGCCACGCCGGCCGGCTCCGCGCGGCTGGGGGTGGACGAGACGCTGGACGGCGTCCGCTGGGCCGACGTGCGGGACCGGATCTTCGGCCGGATCGACCCGATCTCCGCGGGTGGGCGGGAGTACCGGCTGACGCACCCGGACAACGCGAACGTGACCGTGTACGAGGGGTCGGCCCGGTTCGTGGGCGACCGCCGGTTGGAGGTCACCCCGAACTCCGGCGGGCCGGCCGAGGTGGTCACCGCCGCGTCGGTGGTGCTGGCGGCGGGTGGCCGGCCGCGGATCCCCGACGTGCCGGGCCTGACCGAAGCCGGTTTCCACACCAGCGACACGGTGATGCGGCTGGAGTCGCCGCCCCGCCGAATGATCATCATCGGTAGTGGGTTCGTGGGCGCGGAGCTCGCGCACGTGTTCTCCGCGTTCGGGGTGGAGATCACGATGGTCGCCCGGTCCGGCGCGCTGCTGCGGTACGAGGACGTCGACATCAGCACCCGGTTCACCGAGCTCGCCGCGAAGCGGTGGGACGTTCGGCTGGGCCGCGAGGAGTTGGGCGTCGAGCGGACCGCCGGCGGGGTGGTGCTGCGCCTCGACGGGCCGCACGGCCGCGAGTCGGTCGAGGCGGACGAGGTGCTGGTGGCCGTGGGGCGGATGCCCAACTCCGACCGGCTCGACGTCGCGGCTGCCGGCATCGAGGTCGGGCCGGACGGGCATGTGATCGTCGACGAGTACCAGCGCACCACCGCGGAAGGCGTCTGGGCGCTCGGCGACATCTGCTCACCGTGGGAGCTCAAGCATGTGGCCAACCACGAGGCGCGGATCGTGCAGCACAACCTGCTGCACCCGGACGCGCTGATCGCCGCGGACCACCGGTTCGTGCCGCACGCCGTGTTCACCTCGCCGCAGGTCGCCTCGGTCGGCCTGACCGAGCAGGCCGCGACCGAGCGCGGTGTCCGCTTCGTACAGTCCACACAGGACTATGCGGGCATCGCGTACGGTTGGGCGATGGAGGACACCACCGGGTTCGCCAAGGTGCTCGCCGATCCGTCGTCCGGACAGATCCTGGGCGCGCACATCATCGGCCCGCAGGCGTCCGCCCTGATCCAGCCGCTCATCCAGGCCATGAGCTTCGGCCTGGACGCCCGCGCCATGGCCCGCGGTCAGTACTGGATCCACCCCGCGCTGCCGGAGCTCGTGGAGAACGCGCTGCTCAACCTACCGCTGGACGGCTGACGTGACCGCCACGATCATCCTGGTGCACAGCCCGTTCCTCGGCCCCGCGAGCCTCCGGCCGCTGGCCGACGCCCTGGCCGCCCACGGCCACCCCGCGGTCCTGCTGGACCTCCGCCCCAGCATCGTCTCCCCACCGGTCCATCAGGTCCTCCTCGGCGTCTTCGCCGACGTCATCGCCGACGCCGGCCTCGCCGGCCCGGTGGTTCTCGCCGGGCACAGCGGCGCCGGCCCCCTCCTCCCCGCCATGGCCGACACCCTCGAGGAGCCCGTCACCGGCCTGATCTACCTCGACGCCGCCCTCCCCACCCCGGGCAAAAGCTGGCGCGACACCGTGGATCCCGCCCTCTACACCGCGCTCCGCGACCGCACCCGCGAAGGCCTCCTCCCCCGCTGGCACCTCTGGTTCCCCGACCATCCACTTGAGACATTCATCCCGGATCCCGCCCTGCGCGCGGAAATCGCCGACGAGGCGCCAGAAGTCCCGATCGCTTTCCTCAAAGAATCCCGCCCCGACGTCGAATGGCCCGGCCCTTCCGCCTATCTCGCCCTCAGCGACGCCTACGTCACCGAACTCGAGCGAGCGCGTGAACTCGGCTGGCCCACGGCACAGCTGGAGCTGACCCATCTCGCGCCCGCGACCGGCCCCGAACCCGTCGCCGAGGCGATCCTTCAACTCCTGGCCAACCTGACGGAGGCAGACCCCGATGAACTTCCACGGCGTTGACCATCCCGGGCAGAACACCGTCTGGTCCCAGGGCATCGCCCATGGCGAGCAGCACCTGGGAACCGTGCCGCTGAACGACCACGCCATCGTGCTCTGCGTGCACAACGCGGGGGGCGACACCATCGCCGTCCGCATCGAGACGTGGAACTCGAACGACAGCGGCAGCACCGATTTCAACGCCTATCCGGGCGACCACCTCTGCGTCAAGATCGCCGACCTCCCCGGCGACCAGGCCGACGTCCGGATCACCGCGTCCGGCGGCGAGATCGAGTACGAGATCTGCCAGTACCTCTGAGCCGCTACGGCAGGGTGAGGATCTCGTGACCGTCGTCGGTCACCAGGATGGTGTGCTCGAACTGCGCCGTCCACTTCTTGTCCTTGGTGGTGGCCGTCCAGCCGTCGTCCCACATGTCGTGCTCGATGGTGCCGAGAGTGATCATCGGCTCGATGGTGAACGTCATGCCGGGCTCGATCACGGTTTCCACGGCCGGTTCGTCGTAGTGCAGGATGACGAGTCCACTGTGGAAGGTGCGGCCGATGCCGTGGCCGGTGAAGTCGCGGACGACGCCGTAGCCGAAGCGCTTCGCGTAGGACTCGATGACCCGGCCGATCACGTTCAGGGCGCGGCCGGGGCTGACGGCCCGGATCGCCCGCAGGGTGGCCTCGCGGGTGCGCTCGACCAGCAGGCGCGCGTCGTCGTCGACGTCGCCGGCCAGGAACGTGGCGTTGGTGTCGCCGTGCACCCCGCCGATGAACGCGGTCACGTCGATGTTGACGATGTCGCCGCTCTCGATCCGGGTGGAGTCCGGGATGCCGTGGCAGATGACCTCGTTCAGCGAGACACAGCACGACTTCGGGTAGCCCCGGTACCCCAGCGTCGACGGGTACGCCCCATGATCCACCAGGAACTCGTGCACCACCGCGTCCACGTCGTCCGTGGTCGCGCCGGGCTTCACCGCCTTCCCACCTTCCTCGAGCGCCTGCGCGGCGAGCCGCCCGGCCACCCGCATCGCCGCAATGACTTCCGGCGGCTGCACATGCGGATACGCGTTACGGGCAGGCGCCGGCTTCCCCACATACTCGGGCCGCGCGATCTGCGGCGGCACCGAGCGGCGGGGCGACTGAACACCAGGCTTCAACGGGGCACGGACGGACATATCTCCACCCTACGATGCCAACCATCGGTCCCTGCATCGTCCCGCCCACGGCGGCACGCGGAGGTCAGCCCAGCGCGCTGAGGAATCGGGCGGTTGCCTGGACGGCCTTGGAGGATTCACCCGCATCGGTGATGAGGACGGCGAAGGCGAGGTCGCCGCGGTAGCCGGCGAACCAGCCGTGGGAGTGGGTGCCGTCGCCGAACTGGGCGGTGCCGGTCTTGCCGCGGACGTCGCCGAGGCTGCCGAGCGCGGTGGCGGTGCCGGTGGTGACCACCTCGCGCATCATGGCCCGCACCGCGTCCAGCACCGGGGCGCCGATCGGCTGTGCGCCGGCACCGTTGACCTTCGTCTCGGCGCCGCGGAGCAGCGACGGGGTGGGCGTCGAACCGGACGCCACGGTGGCCGCGGCCAGCGCCATGCCGAACGGGGTCGCCACGACCTTGCCCTGGCCGAACCCGTCCTCGGCGCGCTCGGTCTTCCCGGTGGCCGGCGGCACCGAGCCGGTGACCGTGGTGATGCCGGGCACCACGAAGTCCATCCCGATGCCGAGCTTCTTGGCCGCGCCGCTCAGCGCGTCCGCCGGCAGGTCCACGGCGAGCGAGGCGAACGTGGTGTTGCAGGAGAACGCGAACGCGCTGTGCATCGGGATCGTGCCCTTGTCGAACTTGTTGCTGTTGGGGATGACCCGGCCGTCGATGGTGATCGTGCCGGGGCAGCCGACCGGGGTGTCCGCGTTGACCTTCCCCGACTCCAGCGCGGCGACCGACGTGGCGATCTTGAACGTGGAGCCCGGCGCGTACCGCCCCATCAGCGCGATCGGGCCCTCCTTGTCCGCCGCCGGATTCTGCGCCACGGCAAGCAGTTCGCCGGTGGACGGCTGGATCGCCACGATCATGGCCGAGGTCGGCACGCCGTTGAGCGCCGCCTGGGCCGCGCTCTGGATCTTGGTGCTCAGCGTGGCGTTGACCGCCTTGGCCGGCTCGGCCGGCTTGCTGTACAGCTCCTCGACCTCCGCGCCGGCCCCGTCCACGGTGACCACCCGCCACCCGGACAGCCCCGCGACCTGGCCCTCGACATACCTGCGCACACCCGGCAACAGCGCCGGCGCGAGCTTCTTGTCCACGGCCAGGAGCCGCGGGCCCGAGGTGAACCGCACTCCCGGCAGGTCGTAGATGTCCGGCTTGACCGAGTCGTAGTCGGCCTGGCGCAGCGCCGCCACCTGGTAGGGCTGGTCCGGCGCCGCCGCCGAACCGTCCACAATGGACCTCTGCGTGATGGTCGGGTCGAACCCGGACAGCGCCGCGGCGAGCTTCCCGGCCACCCCGGCGGCGTCGCCGGCCTTCTTCGGCTCGAACAGCACGGACACCACCCGGTCCGGCTGCAGCAGCGGCACCCCGTCCCGGTCTAGCACCGGCGCCAGCAGCGGCTGCTGGACCTGCACCGAGATCGACTGCTGCGCGGCGAGCTTCGGGTGGATCAGGCTCGGCGCCCAGTGCACCTTCCACTGGTCGTTCTCCGACCGCAGCTCCAGCTGGCCCTGGTAGCTCCACTTCCGGTTGGACCCCAGATCCCAGGTGATCGTGAACGCGGCCTTCGCCGTGCCCTCCTGCGTGTCGACCTTCCCCAGCTCGGTCTTGACCGCGGCCGGCTTCAGGCTCTCCCGCACCTTGTCCATGGTCTTCTTGGCCGAGTCCGGCGAGTCGGTCTGCCCGGAGGCGGTGCCCACGTCTCCGCCGGCGAACGCGGCCAGGAACTGGTCGGCCGCGGCGTCCGGCCCCGGCTTGCTGTCCGAGCAGGCCGACATCGTGGTGAGCAGTGCGATCGTGACGAGGATCGGTAGGCGCACGGCGGCGAGTATGCCCCGGTCCACGGAGAGCCCATGTGAGGTATGGCAGAAATCAGTGCCCGATGGTTCGCGCGCAAGCTCGCTCACGGCGCTTAGAACAGGACGGTCGCGTACTCCCCGACCTGCGTGAACCCGATCCGCTTGTACGCGGCCTTGGCCACGTGGTTGTAGGAGTTGACGTACAGGCTCGCCGTCCGGCCCATGCCGCGCACCAGCCGGTCGACCACCGCGGACGTGCCGCCCGAGCCCAGCCCGTGCCCGCGCCGGTCCGGATGCACCCACACGCCCTGGATCTGCCCGACCAGGTTGGACAGCGCGCCGATCTCCGCCTTGTAGACCACGTCGCCGCCCTCGAACCGGGCGAACGCCCGCCCGGTGGCGATCAGTTCGGCCACCCGGGCCCGGTAGCTCACGCCGCCGTCGCCGGCCCGCGGGTCGACCCCGACCTCCTCGACGAACATGGCGATCGCCGCCGGCAGGTAGCGGTCCAGCTCGTCCGGGCGCACCGGCCGCACCAGCGGGTCCGGCGGCACCCGCGGCACCCCGATCGTGGCCATCAGCGGCTGCTCCGGACGCACCTCCCGGGCCGGGCCCCAGTCCAGCTCGAGCTCCTGCCACATGCCCAGCACCTGCTCGGCCGGCCCGACCACCGACGAGCACGTCCGCCTACGGCTCAGCGCCCGGTCGGCGAACGCGCGCAACGCGGACCGGTTGCCCTGCAACGGGATCAGGTTGGGCCCGGCGAAGCACAGCGAGTCCAGCCGGTGCGAGCGCCCGCGCGGCTCGCACCCCCACAGCTCACCCCCGAGCCGCCACGGGTCCAGGCCCAGGGCGTCCACCCGCGCCGCGACCATGCACGCGGCCACCGGATCGGCCACGAGCACGGAACGAACCGCCGCACGGTCCCGCTCGTCGAGCAGCCGCGCTCCAGCAAGCCGCAACACATCCTCAAGCGTGCCAGATGAACCGCGGATGGCGAACACCAGCCACCAGAACGTAGCCAACCGGATTCCCGCGAGTCCCCACTTCCAGCACGCGAGTTCCCGGTCCCAGCACGCGAGTTCCTGGCTCCGGACCGCGAACTCACCATCCTGAACTGGCAACTCACCGTCTTGAACTGGGGACTCGCGGTCCTGAAACGGGGACTCGCGAGGTCAGCCGGACTCCTCGGCGATGCGGAGCGCTTCTTCGATGAGGGTCTCGACGATCTGGTGCTCCGGCACGGTCTTGATGACCTGCCCCTTGACGAAGATCTGTCCCTTGCCGTTGCCCGATGCCACCCCGAGGTCGGCCTCACGCGCCTCACCCGGCCCGTTCACCACACAGCCCATCACGGCGACCCGCAACGGCACCTCCATGCCCTCCAGGCCCGCGGTCACCTCGTCGGCCAGCTTGTACACGTCCACCTGCGCGCGCCCGCACGACGGGCAGGACACGATCTCCAGCTTGCGTGGCTTGAGGTTCAGCGACTGCAGGATCTGCAGGCCGACCTTGACCTCCTCCACCGGCGGCGCGGACAGCGACACCCGGATCGTGTCGCCGATCCCCTGCCGCAGCAGCGCACCGAACGCCACCGCCGACTTGATCGTCCCCTGGAACGCCGGCCCGGCCTCGGTCACCCCGAGGTGCAGCGGGTAGTCACACTGCTCGGCCAGCAGCTCGTAGGCGCGGACCATGACCACCGGGTCGTTGTGCTTGACCGAGATCTTGATGTCGTGGAAGTCGTGCTCGGCGAACAGCGACGCCTCCCACAGCGCCGACTCGGCCAGCGCCTCGGGGGTCGCCTTGCCGTACTTCTCCAGCAGCCGCGGATCCAGGGACCCGGCGTTCACCCCGATCCGGATCGGCGTGCGGTGATCCTTCGCGGCCTGCGCGATCTCCTTGACCTGGTCGTCGAACTTTCGAATATTGCCCGGGTTAACCCGCACGGAGGAGCAGCCGGCCTCGATAGCTGCGAAAACGTACTTCGGCTGGAAGTGAATGTCGGCAATAACCGGGATCTGCGACTTTTTGGCAATTTGTGGGAGCGCGTCGGCGTCGTCCTGGGACGGACACGCCACCCGCACGATGTCGCAACCGGACGCGGTCAGCTCCGCGATCTGCTGCAGCGTGGCGTTGACGTCGGCGGTAACCGTCGTGGTCATCGACTGGACGGAGATCGGGTGGTCGCTGCCGACACCCACCTTGCCGACCATGAGCTGGCGGGTGGGGCGGCGCGGGGCCAGCACCGGAGGCGGTGCCTCCGGCATTCCCAACATCACGGAATCAGTCACGACCCCAATACTACTATTGCCCGATCCTAATCGGATTCACCAGATCAGCTGTCACTGTGAGCAATACCACGGCACCGCCGATGAAGATCACGACCATGGTCACCGCGGTCAGTTTCGTGTAGTCCACCGGACCGCCGGCCGGCTTTCCGCGCAGCCGCCGCAGCCAGTCCCGGACCCGCTCGTAGGCCAGCACCGCGATGTGCCCCCCGTCCAGCGGCAGCAGCGGCAGCAGGTTGAACACGCCGACGAAGAAGTTCAGGCTGGCCAGCAGCAGCAGGAACAGCTCCCACACACCGGCCTGCACCGCGTCCCCGCCGATGATGCTGGCGCCGACCACGCTGACCGGGGTGTCCGGGTCGCGCTGCCCGCCACCGATCGCCTCGATCACCTTCGGGATCTTCTGCGGGAACGCCATCAGGCCCTGCCAGGTGCGCACGAACATGTCGCCGGTGAACGAGGCCGCCCCGCCGAACGCGCCCAGCGCGCTGTAGTGGTAGACGGGCGTGCTGCGCACCCCGATGGCGCCGACCGCCACCGTTCTGTTGCCGTCCGCGCCCTGCTTCGCGTCCGCGGCGACCCGCTGCACCTCGGGCACGTTCACCACCAGCGAGACGTCCTTGCCGTCCCGGCGCACCACGAACGTGTGCTCCCCGCGCAGGTCCTTCACCTTCGTCACGACGTCGGTCCAGGTGGGCGTGCGCTGGCCGTCGACCATGATGATCTCGTCCCCGGCCTGGACGCCGGCCTCCCGCGCCGGCGCCCGGTCGCCCGCGGTGCACGGCGAGTACTCGAACGTCTTCGGGTCCTGGGTGGCCGCCGCGCAGTCGGTGGCGCTGACCACCGGCGTGCCGGCCAGGTTCGGCAGCCCCATGCCGACCGCCATCAGGTACAGGATCAGGAACCCGAGGACGAAGTGCGTAGCCGAGCCGGCGGACATCACCACGACCCGCTTCCAGGTCGGGTAGCGCCACATCGCGCGCTCCGACTCGTCCGGCGTGACCTCGTCGATCGCGGTCATGCCGGCGATGTCGCAGAAACCGCCGAGCGGGATGGCCTTGAGCCCGTACTCCGTCTCGCCCCGCCGGAACGAGAAGATCTTCGGACCGAACCCGATGAAGTACCGCCGCACCTTCATGCCGAAGACCTTGGCGGCGTACATGTGCCCGGCCTCGTGCAGCGCCACGGACACGCAGATGCCCAGTGCGAACAGCACGACTCCGAATAGCCACGCGAGCACGGTCAATCCCTTCCCAACCGGACTTCGGTCTTGGCGCGAGCCAGGAACTCCCGTGCGTGGGCCCGAGCCCAGCGCTCGGCCGCGAGCACGTCCTCGACATCGCGCGGGTCGGCTCGCCAACCGTCCGCGTCGTCGAGTACCCGGCTCACAGTGTCCATGATGACTGTGAAGCCCACGTCTCGTTGGCGGAAGGCGGCGACCGCCTCCTCGTTGGCGGCGTTGTACACCGCGGGCAGCGAACCGCCGGCCGCGCCGGCCTGCCGGGCCAGCCGGACCGCGGGGAACGTCGCGTCGTCCAGCGGCTCGAACGTCCACGCCGACGGCTCGGCGAAGCTGCAGGGCGGCGCCGCGCCGGGCACCCGGTCCGGCCAGCCCAGGGCGAGCGCGATCGGCAGCCGCATGTCCGGCGGGCTGGCCTGGACGATCGTGGAGCCGTCGGTGAAGGTGACCATCGAGTGGATGATGGACTGCGGGTGCACGACCACGTCGATGCGGTCATAGGGGACCCCGAACAGCAGGTGCGCCTCGATCACCTCGAGCCCCTTGTTCACCAGGGTGGCCGAGTTGATGGTGATCACCGGGCCCATGTCCCAGGTCGGGTGCGCCATCGCCTGCTCGACCGTCACGTCCCGCAGCTCTGCGGCGGTCCGGCCGCGGAACGGCCCGCCGGACGCGGTGATCACCAACCGGTCCACCTCGGCCCGCGCGCCACCGCGCAGGCACTGGGCGATGGCCGAGTGCTCGGAGTCCACCGGCACGATCTGGCCGGGCTCGGCCGCGTCGAGGACCAGCGGCCCGCCCGCGATCAGCGACTCCTTGTTGGCCAGCGCCAGCGTCGCGCCCGTGGCCAGCGCATGCAGGGTCGAGTCCAGGCCGACCGACCCGGTGATCGCGTTCAGCACCACGTCGGCCGGGGTGCCGGCGATGAGCTCGAGCACGGCGTCCGGCCCGGTCAGGATGCGCGGCATCGGAAAACCGCCGCGCTCGTAGCCGCGTCGCTGGGCCTCCGCGTACAGCGCGAGCTGCAGGTCCTCCGCGGCGGTCGCCCGGGCCACGGCCACGGCCCTGACCTGGAACCGGATGGCCTGCGCGGCCAGCGCCGCCGGATCGCCCCCGCCCGCGGCCAGCCCGACCACGTGGAACCGGTCGGGGTTCGCGGCCACCACGTCCAGAGCCTGGGTACCGATGGAGCCGGTGGACCCGAGCAGGAGCACGCCGCGCCGCCGGCGGGAGGGATCAGTCATCGGCGCCCATTGTCCCCGATAGGATGTCGTACCTAGGCACCGGAGCAGCGTGGAGGTTCAGTGGCAGGCTCGGAGCTGGAGAAACGCCCCGCCAACGCGGTCGACCCGCACGACGAGCCGTCGGCATCCTGGGGATGGCATGGCGGCTTCCCGCGCGGTGTCCGGATCATGGGCTGGTTCACCGCCGCCACCATGTTCCTCATGCTCATCGGCAACCACACCGGCCGCACCGAAGACCTCTGGCTCATCGCCATCGGCACCGCCATGGTCATCGCCCTCATCTACGACCGCATCCGCGCCCGCACCGCCTGGCGCCGGTAAGCGCGGTCCCTCCTGGTAGAAATGGACTACCGGCCATAGGCGTCGAGCACGGAGGTCGCCATGCCCCAACCGTGGCGACGTCTGCTCGTACCGGCCGGCAGTCTGCTGGCGGTCCCGATCGCCATCGAATGGCTGATCTCCTATATCAAGGATGAGCACTACAGCCTCGGTCGGGCAGCGGTGGTTCTCGGCGCCGTGGCCGTCCTACTGTTTGTTCTGACCGCCCTGCGCGCAATGACCAGAAGGATCAGCCTCCTACTGGAGTTCACCGTCGCGGTCTTCGGTCTCGTCACCGCCGGCACTGGAATTCTCAGCTCACGATCGGCACTGAAAACATCGGCAGCAGGGCCGCCGTCGCCGTGGTCTGTCTTGGCCTCGCGACCACCAGCATCGCCGCGTACGCGATCTACCTCGAGCGGACGGGAGCCGACGTCTTCCTCGCTGTGCCCAAGAAAGATGAGAACCGACCGGCACAACTGGTCAGAGATGCGCAGCGGCACCAGCTGCTCACCACGTTGCCATCGTTCTCCCCCGGCGACGAGGAAGTCGTCACGCTGTGCCGAGACCAGCTGAGCGCGGACGACGTACATTTCATCGGCTATTACGTGAACGGCGACTGCCGTTTCCATCTGGATGTGCTCGACAGCACCACGCTCAACCGGTTCTTTCGCGGCCTCGACCGGAACCATCGACGCCTGGCCTATGAACGCGCCGGCCGCCAGTTGGACTGGGTCATCTCCCGGCTCAACACCTACATGCGCCGCCTCGACGGTGGAATTCTGGTCCGGACCGTGCTCGACGTGGAGCAAGGCGCGCTCTACTACTACTGGATCGACCAGAACGTGTATCTGACCGGACTCACCATGGACCAGCCCAAGGTGCTCATCGCGGACGAGAAACTGCGCCGCCTGGCGAACGCCATCGGCCACCTGCCCCGCGGGGGATCGTATCCAGAGTCTTCCCCGATCATGATGCAGGTGATCGCACAGGACGATTCCGCATGAGCGAGCTGTCCAACGCTGCGTGACACGGCACCGGCCCTCACTCAACGGGGGCGGTACACGTCCGCGCGATGCTCGATGCGGATCACCGTGACGCGTCGATGCGCGTCATCGATCTCGTACAGAACCCGGAACGCACCCCTCCGCGCCGAGTAGACCCCGTCCAGCTCGTACCGGAGAGGTCTGCCGACACGATGGGGATCAGCAAGCATGCTGCCGGTGATGAACTCGATCACCGCGGCGGCCACGCCTTCCGGAAGCTTGTGCTGAAAGGTCCGGGCCGTGCTGGCGGAGACGTGGAGCTCGAAGGGTTCCGTCACGACCGCCGGCGGAGTGCACGGACCGCATCCACCCCGCGGACCACGTCGCCACGATCGACTTCGCTGCGGCTTTGCCGGATGTCCGCCATGGCCTCAGGATCGGAGAGGATCTCCAGCGTCTCCTCCAGCGCCACGAGATCGTCATATCCGATGAGCACCGCGACGGGCCGGCCGTTGCGGGTGACCACGACCCGCTCATGCTCGCGTTCCGCCTTGTCGACGAAATCCGACAGGTGGTCGCGCACTGCTCGCAGCGGCTCGACACTCATGGCCACAATTGTGGCACACTCCTCCACGGGCTGCGAGCGGGAGAAGGAGGTCGGTGCATGAACGTGGAGCACGATCCGCGGGTGCTCGGGCCCGGGTTGGCGCCGACGCCGTTCACGGCTGAGCAGATTCGGGCCGGGTGTCCGGCGGGGCGGATGATCCGGTTGCTGGTCGAGGAGGAGGGCGCGGAGCCGTACCTGCGGTTCAACCACTTCACTTCCTGCGACGAGGCGGGCGCGGTCACCGAGCGGGGACGGGTGGACGGCGGGCGGGAGGTGGTCACGGACCGGTCGAGCTGGCGGGAGCTGCAGGAGCATGCGGCGTTTCCGGCGGAGGTGACCACGATCGAGGAGGACACGATCGACATCCCGGTGGGGGTCGTCGAGTGCCTGCGGTACACGGTGCGCGACGACGAGGGGGTGACCACGTTCTGGTTCAGCGCGGCCTACCCGGGCATGCCGGTCCGGTACAGCCGGGTGGAGAACGGGCGGACGGTCAGCACCACCACGATGATCGCCAGCGGTTAGCACTACAGCCGCACCACAGTAACGGTGGTGACGGATGTTGCTACAGGGGCTGATGAGACGACCGCGGTGCGCCTAGCGGGAGTTTCCCCCTTAGTTTGATCTTGAGGCGGGTCGACGCCTGTCGGATGGTTGTTGATCTGGGACGACACGCTTGTCGGGGAGCTTGACTTTCCTTGATCAAGTGTATTACCTAAATTATATGGCGTCGGTG
>NZ_DASYTH010000027.1:0-10129 GCF_036002505.1 Actinophytocola sp.
CAGGCAGGACAGCACGACCATGCCGACGGAGAACACCACGCGGTGCGGGTGTCGGCCGGCGATCCGGCGCCAGGTCCGCACCCACAGGTGGCCGTAGAGGATCACGACCGTGGCGGTGGCCAGGCTGGGCGTGGTCAGCAGGGCGGCCGCAAGTGTCCACACGGAAGTCAGGTTGACGTGGAGGGCATCCGCCAAATGGCGCCGCATGCGTTCGACGTGCCTCGCCGCCTCGGCGGCCAGCAGAGCGAGTACGACGATCGTGGCGAAGCGCATCACGTCCGGCCGGGTGACCGTGTGTGCGAAACCCGCCCATATCGCCAGCACGACCGTGAGGAACTCGACTCCGAGCACGTAGCAAACGATCCGCCGGGGTCTTGTCCACAGCATCCAGGTCGTCATCGGGCCATCCTCACCCTGCATACCCGACCCCCGGCCATGCCGTGTAGCCAGCCCCATAATGAGGGCGCTCCTGGCCCCCATCGACGGTTCCGTGGCGGTATTCGTTCGGCCGCAAGCTGTGTCACGTCATCGTACCCGTCGTCCGCCTCGGAGGAGGTGTCTGGCATGCGCAATAAGGAGTGGTGAGGCGATTCGTTCTCATTCGACACGTCATCGCGTCGGTGCCCTGCCCAGGAGGAGGTGTCTGGCATGCGGAACAAGGAGTGGTGAGGCGGTCCGTCCTCAGTCGACACGTCGTGCTCGTGACCAGTTGGAAAGGAGGTGTCTGGCATGCGGAACAAGGAGTGGTGAGGCGGTCCGTCCTCAGTCGACACGTCGTACTTGCGACCAGTTAGGGAGGAGGTGTCTTGCATGCCGAACAAGGAGTGGTGAAGAGAGCGGTCGCCAGTAGTTCCGTGCTCGCTCCCGACGACCAGGTCGCGTCGGGAGCGAGCAACAGGCTGCCACCATCCGCCTACGCAGAGTACGAGCACGAGTCCCAGTAAACCTGCTCCGGCGACCGCTCGGAAGGGTCCTGTGGCCTCTGCCGCGACACCGCCGACCACGATCGCTATTCCCTGCGAGGCGTACAGGCAGGTGGCGATCCGGCCCATCACCTGACCGCGACGATGATCAGGCACGAGCGTGACCACAGTGGCCTGGGTCTGGATCAGGTATGCCGTGGAGAGCACGCCACTGATCGCCCAGAGCATGATCGAGATCAGCAGGCCGGGCCCGAGCCCGCAGATCACCAGTGGCACGCCGGAACCCGCGGCGAGGAGCAGCATGGAGGACCGGGTCGGCCGCAGCCGAACGCGGGCGATGAGCCAGGCACCGAGCACGCTGCCCAGCGGGTCGGCCGCCATCAGCAGGCCGACCCCGACCGAGCCGACGCCGATCGCCGCGCCATAGGGAGCCGCGACCCCTTCGGGCACCACGAACAGGCCGGCGATGGAGACGAGCACGACCAGCGGGAGCAGGGTCCGGCTGGAGGCAATGCGCACGGCTGGCTCGGCGGTGGCCCGCCAGTCGGTTGTGATCATGGCGGCCGGGCGCGGGCGCACGCCTTGCATGATCAGCAGCGCGCTGACCAGGAACGTGCCGGCATTCAGGGCGATGGCCAGGTGCGGCTCGACCGCGGCGACGATCAGGCCGCCGGAGGCGAACCCGGCGAGTTGGGCGGTCTGCCCGGTGATCTGCCGCAACGACAGGCCGACGACGTACCGTTCGCCGGTCAGGATCTGCGGGAGCAGTGCGAGTTGGGCGGCCTTGAAGGGTGCGCCGGCCATGCAGAGCACCCCCACGAGCGTCCATAACGCGGGTAGCGGCAGCCCCGGGACGGCCATCGCGCCGGCCAGCGCGGCCCGGAGCAGGTCGGTGACGACGAGGACGCGCCGCCGCGGGTAGCGGTCGGCGAGGCCGGAGAGCAGCGCGCCGCCGAGCACCGCCGGCGCGAACGTGAGGGCGTAGGTCAGTGCGGTCAGCCCGGCCGAGGAGGTCTGCTGGAACACCAGCAGGGCGAGGGCGACCCGGGCGAACTGGTCGCCGAGGATGGAGCACAGCTCGGCGCCCCACAGCGCGCGGAACTCCCCGACGCCGAGCACCTCGCCAAAGCCGGGGCGTCGACCCCTCATGTTCACCGCCAGGAGATCTCGCAGGGCGACCGGCGACCCCCGCAGTCGTGGCTACGACGTTAAGCCGCACCGGAGACCGGTTCACTGGGTTCAGCTGATGACCACCCAGATATACTAGCGCAACTACCCTTTGTAATCGATCAACTTGCCGACATCTCGACGAGTTTGTTCACCGTGCGCCAGTTCCGCACGGTCGCGGGCGTCTTGACCCGGCGCCCGAACAGCTCCGGGAGCTTGGCCCGGCCCATGCCGTTGGGCAGGTGGAAGTAGACCTCGGTGCCCCGTGCGGCGATCTCCTCGTGCGGCCGCTCGAGACCGGCCGCCGCGGCGGACTGGTCCTTGTCAAGCGCCTCGGCCAGGAATGCCACGTGCACATTCTCCGGGTCGGTGGGGAACGGGTTCGCGGCGACCACGTCCGCGAGCTGGCGGTGGGTGCGGATCACCACGACCGGCGCGACGCCGAGCTGCTCGGCGATCGCGGCCTCGAGCGTAGCGCGGAGCCTGGCCGGATCCAGCGGGCTGGTGAGCGCCACGTTGCCACTCTGTATATAGGTGAGCACGTCGGTGCAGCCGACCGACTCGCAGGTGGCGCGCAGGCCCGCCATCGGCACCTTGGCGCGGCCGCCGACGTTGATACCACGCAGCAGGGCGACATAGCGCGTCATGGACCGTTCTCTCCTCGGCCGGCAGCGAGTCAGGTGTTGCGTTGGATGATCTCAGGCGTGTCCGGAATCGGCTGCCGGCGCAAGGTGTCGGCAGCCGCGGCGGTGAGCGCCCTGAGGTCGTGAAGGATCGTCAGCGCCTGATCCCAGTAACCGCGTGCCTCGTCAAGACGGCCGCGGGCCTGCTGCACCTGGCCCAGGCCCCACAATGACTCTGCCTCCTGGTAGTCGTTGCCGATGGCCCGGGCGAGATGGAGAGCGCCCTGGTGTCCGGCCACCGCCTGATCGAGCTCGCCGGCCCGGAGGTTGGCCCAGCCGAGGTTACCGAGGGCGCTTGCCTCGCCGTAGCGGTTGCCGATCGCCCGGTTCAGCGCCAACGCCTCGTCGTGGCACCCGATCGCCTCCGCGAACCGCCCCAGACGCTGGTAGTCCAGCCCGAGGGCGTTCAGCGCGCCCGCCTGACCATAGCGATCGTCGATGTCCCGGCAGATGGCGAGCGCCTGCTGGTGGCAGGTGATCGCCTCGTCCATCCGGTTCTGTTCGAAATAGGCGAAGCCAAGGTACTTGAGGGCGCGCGGTTCGCCGCGGCGGTCCCCGATCTCCCGCCAGATGCGCAGCGCCCGGCGGACCGCGGTGATCGCCTCATCGACGCGACCGAACCGGGTGTAGGCGAACCCGAGGTCCTGGCAGGCGAGCGCCTCGCCCCGCCGGTCGGCCAACTGCCGCGCGGTGCTCGCGGCAAGCTCGCGCAGGGCGACCAGCTCGCGCCAGTGACCCCGGATCTCGAACGGCAGGGTCAGGCTCGCGGTGAGCCGCACGGCGAGCGCCGCCGTGGACTTGTTGGCGGCCGCTTGACGGGCCGCGGCGACCAGATTGACCTGTTCGGCTCCGACCCACGCGGCCGCGTCGGCCGGCGTCGGCAGCGTGAACCCGCCGTGCGGCGGCGACGTGCACTCGGCGCCGGCATCATGGGGGACCGACGTGAGGAGCAGCGTGGCCTGCTCGGCCGCGGCCAGATAGGTGACCAGGGCCCGGCGGAGTGCCGCCTCGCGGACAGGTTCGGGTTCCTCGTTTCGGGCGGCCTCCCGCGCGTAGATGCGCAGCAGGTCGTGGGTGTGGTAGCGGCCAGGTGCGGTGGAGTCCAGGAGGTGGGCGTCGAGCAGCCGCTCCAACGCTTCGCGGGTGTCGTGCTGGGGTAGGTCGAGCAGGGCCGCGGCCACCGGCACGCTGATCTCGAGCCAGTCCAGCACACCGAGGAGCCGGAAGGTGCGGGCCGCGCGCCGGTCGATCGGGTCCGCGCTGGTCGCGAGGGCCTGCTGGGTGACCGCGAAGCTGGCGCGCACGGCCCGGTCGCCCACCTCGAGTTCGTCGAGGCGGCGTTGCTCGTCGGTCATGCGGTCGACGAGCGCGGCGATGGTCCAGTGCGGACGGGCGGCCAGCCGTGCGCCGGCGATCCGCACGGCGAGCGGCAACCGCGCACACAGGTTGATCACCGTGCTGGCCGCGTCGGGCTCCTGACGGACCCGGTCATCGCCAGTCAGCTTGGCGAGCAGTGCCAACGCCTCGTCTTCGGTCAGCATGTCGAGGTGGAGGTGACGGGCTCCGTCCAGGGCGGTCAGGGTGGTCCGGCTGGTGATCACCACCAGGCAGCCCGGGCCGGCCGGCAGGAGCGGGCGGACCTGAGCGGCGCCGCGCGCGTCGTCCAGCACGACCAGCAACCGCTTGCCGGCCAGCACGGACCGGTACAGGGCGGCCTGCTCCTGCTCGTCGATGGGAATCTGTTCCGCCGGGAGGCCGAGGCTGCGCAGCAGCCAGCCGAGTGCCTCCGCCGTCGTCAAGGGTGCGGTCGGGGCGTAGCCGCGGAGGTCGAGGTACAGCTGCCCGTCCGGGAAGCCGTGGGCGATCTTGTGTCCGAAGTGGACAGCCAGGGCGGTCTTGCCCACGCCCGCGGTGCCCTCGATCACGGTGATCGCCGCGGCCGGTGGCTCGCCGGACTCGAGCCCGTTTCGCAGGTCGGCCAGATATCGCTTCCGCCCGGTGAAGCGGAGGATGTCGACCGGCAGCTGCCGCGGCACGGCGGACCTGGTCACCGGGCCGGTCGGCGGCAGGTCGGCGGACAGGATGCGCTGATGCAGCTGGACGAGCTCGCGTCCCGGCTCCAGTCCCAACTCCTCGATCAGTGCGGAGCGCGTGTCGTGGTAAACCCGGATGGCCTCGGCTTGGCGGCCGGCCCGGTACATCGCCAGCATGAGCTGGGCGGCCAGACGCTCGTCGAACGGGTTCTCGGCGGCGCTCGTGGTGAGGCCCGGGAGCAGCTCGCCGTGCCGACCCTGGCGCAGCTCGATCTCGTTGCGGTCCAGCTCGGCCGCCCGCCGCTCGGCGGCGAGGACGGTGCGCACCTGGTTGAGCCACGGCGTGTCCAGCGTGGCGAACGCGTTACCCCGCCACAGCGCCAGCGCCCGTCCGAACAGGACCGCGGCATGCTCGTCGTCCTCGGCTTCGCGGGCGCTCCGCACCAACTGACGAAAGCAATGCACGTCGACCGTGGACGGGTCGGCGGTCAGCAGGTAGCCGCCCGACCGGTGCGCGATGTCGACGTTCTCCGCTCCGGCAAGCGCATGCCGCAGCCGGGAGAGATAGCTGTAGAGCGTATCCCGGGCGCGGCGCGGAATTCGGTCGCCCCACGCCCTGGTCAGCAGTTGGTCAGCTGGCACGACGTGGTTGAGGTCGATCAGCAGCGCCGCCAGCAGGCAGCGCTGCGGGGCCGGGCCGAGGTCGACGGCGCGGCCGTTGAAGCGTGCTTCCACGGCGCCGAGGAGCCGGAACTCCACTTGACTCGTCCCCTCGATTCCCACGTCACTTCAGGCCGGTATACCCGGTCTGACCGGGCGCTTCAAGGTTTTCCGCAAGGTTTTGCCGGGGTGGGCGGGGACCCTGTTCCCGGTGGCGTCGTGTAGTTCGTGGGGGTCTACACGACGCCACGAGGGAAACAAGGTGCCGGTCGGCGGTGCCGCGATTAGCGTCGAAGCATGAGTGATCGGGTCGAGGATCGACGGCTGGCGGCGTTGTTGCGCACCTTCGTTCCGGACGGGCGGCTGGTGGACGAGGGCCTGCTCGGCCGGGAACACGGGATGTACTGGCGCACCGGCGGTTGGGTCGACGTACTGGGTGCATGACCGTGCGGGCGCGAGTCGGATGAGAGGCCGCGAGCCGCGCGAGCGGAGCGAGCGCAATTCGACACGGTCGTGGTGGGCTGGGGGGTGGGTGGACGCGGCCGTCGGGGGCGAAGAGCTCGCGGGGCTGGCGGCGCGGCTGCCGCCGCACTGGATTAAGGAAATGCTTCAGCCGCCCCGGGTCGACGATCTGGATCTGGGTGTCCCGCGGATCGAGCCGCCGGCGGCGCTGGCCGGGATCTGCACGACCGAGCCTTCCGCGCGGGCCGGGCACACGTACGGAAAGTCCTATCGGGACGTGATGCGGGCGCTGGCCGGGGATCTGCCGAACCCGCCGGACCTGGTGGCGTTTCCGCGGACCGAGGCGGACGTGGTGGACGTGCTCGATTGGGCGGGCGGTGCCGGGATCGCGGTGATTCGTTATGGCGGCGGCAGTTCCGTGGTCGGCGGGGTGGAGTACCGCGGAGGCGGGCATCCGGGCGTGGTGAGCCTGGACCTTTCTGGTCTGGACCAAGTGCTCGAAGTGGATGCGGTATCCCGGGCGGCGCGGATCCAGGGTGGGGTGCTCGGACCGGCGCTGGTGCGGCAGTTCGCCGGGCACGGGCTGACCCCGAGGCACATGAGCGAGCTTGCGAGCGAATCATTGGCACTGTTCCGCAGAGCTTCGAGTTCTCCACGCTGGGCGGGTGGCTGGCCACCCGGGCCGGTGGCCATTACGCCATGCGCTGTACGCATATCGACGATTTCGTGGAGTCCCTTCGGGTGGTGACGCCGGCCGGCATCGCCGAGTCGCGGCGGTTGCCGGGATCCGGGGCCGGCCCGTCGCCGGATCGGATGTTCCTGGGCTCCGAGGGGACTCTGGGCGTCATCACCGAGGCGTGGCTGCGGCTGCGGGCGCGCCCGGAGCGCAAGGCTGCCGTGGACGTCCGATTCGGCTCGTTCTCCGGGCTCGCCGCGGTGCGGACTGCCGCATACGCCTGCTGGACGTGGCCGGGGCGGCGGTCAACGCCGGTGCCCGGGCACGGCTCCGCCGTGCTGGTGCTGGGTTTCGAATCCGCGACCATCCGGTGGCCGGCGCACTGGCCCGGGCCTGCGAGCTCGCCGCCGACCACGGCGGTACATACCGGTGGGTGTCCACTCAGGACAGCCCGGACCAGCCCAATATGGTCGGTGCCTGACGGGCGGGCATTTCTGCGGATGCCGTACTCAAGGGATGCGTTGGCCCGATTGGGTGTCGTCGTGGAGACCGTTGAGACAGCGTGCACATGGGACCGAGCGGCCGGGCTGTACGGGGCGGTCCGGGCGGAGGTCGGCGCCGCGATCGAGCGACTGTGCAAAGAACCGGGCATCCTCACGTGCAGGACCACCCATGTTTACCCGGATGGAGTAGCGCCGTACGTCACGGTTCTCGTGCGGGGCTCGAGTGGTTGCTAAGTCTCCATGTGGGACGACATCAAGGCTTCGGCGAGCGAGGTGCTGATGCGGCTGGGCGCCACGATCACCCACACCACACCGTTGGCCGGGACTATATTCGCTGGTACGAAGCCCAGCGACCGGAAATCTTCGCTTCGGCGCTGCGCGCGGCGAGGAAGTCGTTGGATCCCAGGGGGATTCTCAATCCGGGGGTGCTGTTCCGCTAGGTGGCGCAATCATTCGGCCATTCGGGGGGTCGAAAGTGGCCAAGGTCCGACGAGCCACAGTGGACAGATTGCCGGCCACTGTGGACACCGGGGCTTCGGCGTGGCACGGTGGACTCGTGTCTGAACTGAATGCAACCGCCGCGGCACTTCTGGGCTTACTTCACGAAGGCCCGCAGACCGGTGGACAGCTGGTCGCCGCCGCCCGTGACCGTTTCGGCTCGTTCTTCAGCGTGACCCGAAGCCAGGTCTACCGCGAGCTTCCGGCGCTGGCCAGCGCCGGGCTGGTGCGCCTCGGCAAGCAGGGCCCGCGCTCGAGCCAGCAGTACGTGATCACGGCGGCCGGCAAGAAGGCGTTCAAAATGTGGCTGGGAGGCGATCCCGGCCCCGATCACCTTCGCAGCCCGCTCATCCTCCGGCTGGTGCACGCGAGCGCGCTGACCGCGAAACAGCGAGCAGCACTGGTCGACTCGGCGAAGAAGTCCTACGCCGACGAGGCGGAGGCGGCGCGGACCGCCGCCAAGTCCTCGGAGGACCCCTACACCAAGGCGGTGCACGAGTTCGGTGCGGCCCGGGCCCGGGCCGTGCTGAAGCTGCTGGACTCCATCCCCACGGCCTGACAACCCAACGGACCCGGCCGGGTCCGACACGCCTAGACGTCCGGGTTCACGTAGCCTTCTAAACTGGCGCTAAGCCAGCGAGCAAAATAGGAAGGCACCGTGAACCCGGACGTCGCGACCGATCTCAGGGACCTCTCCGCCACGCTGGCCAGCGTCGAGGCGGTGATGGACCTCGATGCGCTGCGCAAGCAGATCGGTGAGCTCGAGGAGCAGGCCGCCCGGCCGAACCTGTGGGACGACCCGGAGTCGGCGCAGCAGATCACCAGCCAGCTCTCGCACAAGCAGGGCGAGCTGCGCCGGGTTACCGACCTGCGCCAGCGGCTCAACGACCTCGATGTGCTGTACGAGCTCGCCGAGGACGAGGGGGACGCGTCCACCGCCGCCGAGGCCGACGCCGAACGCGCCCGGCTGGGCAAGGAGATCTCCATGCTCGAGGTGCGCACCCTGCTGTCCGGGGACTACGACGAGCGGGACGCGCTGATGACCATCCGCTCGGAGGCCGGTGGGGTGGACGCCGCCGACTGGGCGGAGATGCTGCTGCGGATGTACCTGCGCTGGGCCGAGCGGCACGGGTATCCGGCCGAGGTGTACGACACCTCCTACGCCGAGGAGGCCGGGATCCGGTCGGCCACGTTCAAGGTCAGCGCGCCCTACGCGTACGGCACCCTTTCCGTCGAGCAGGGCACCCACCGGCTGGTGCGGATCTCGCCGTTCGACAACCAGGGTCGCCGGCAGACGTCGTTCGCCGGGGTCGAGGTGCTCCCGTTCGTCGAGGCGGTCGACCACATCGACATCCCGGAGAAGGACATCCGCATCGACGTGTTCCGCTCCTCGGGCCCCGGCGGGCAGAGCGTGAACACCACCGACTCGGCGGTGCGGATCACCCACCTGCCGACCGGGATCGTGGTCTCCTGCCAGAACGAGAAGTCGCAGATCCAGAACCGGGCCGCGGCCATGCGGGTGCTCCAGGCCCGGCTGCTGGAGCGCAAGCGCCAGGAGGAGCGCGCCGAGATGGACGCGCTGAAGGGCGACGGCGGCTCCAGCTGGGGCAACCAGATGCGCTCCTACGTGCTGCATCCGTATCAGATGGTCAAGGACCTGCGCACCGAGCACGAGGTCGGCAACCCCACCGCGGTGCTGGACGGCGACATCGACGGTTTCCTCGAGGCCGGCATCCGCTGGCGCCGTTCCCAGGAGAACTGACCAGGCCGTTCGGCGCTCGGGAGTAACCGGTCAGCTACTGGGATGGGTGCGCCCGGTAGGCAACAAACGGATAACACGGCCAGCGGTAGACTCCCCGCTCGTGATTCGGCTCGAGCACGTGTCAAAGGTTTACAAGACGTCCACGCGTCCGGCGTTGGAGGACGTCACCGTCGAGATGGACAAGGGGGAGTTCGTCTTCCTCATCGGTCCGTCCGGCTCGGGCAAGTCGACGTTCCTGCGGCTGCTGCTGCGCGAGGAGACGCCTTCGCGGGGTCGCGTCTACGTGGCCAACTTCGACGTGGCCCGGATGGCGCGGCGGCGGGTGCCGCGGCTGCGCCAGTCGATCGGCTGCGTTTTCCAGGACTTCCGGCTGCTGAACAACAAGACCGTGGCGGAGAACGTCGCGTTCGCCCTCGAGGTGATCGGCAAGCCGCGGCACACCATCCGCAAGGTGGTACCGGAGGTGCTGGAGCTGGTCAACCTGGAGGGCAAGGCGAGCCGGATGCCGCATGAGCTCTCCGGCGGCGAGCAGCAGCGGGTGGCCATCGCCCGCGCGTTCGTGAACCGGCCGCTGATGCTCCTGGCCGACGAGCCGACCGGGAACCTCGACCCGGACACCAGCCAGGACATCATGCTGCTGCTGGAGCGGATCAACCGAACCGGAACCACCGTGCTGATGGCCACCCACGACCACTCGATCGTCGACTCGATGCGCCGCCGGGTCGTGGAACTGGACCTGGGGAGGATCGTTCGTGACGACGC
>NZ_DASYTH010000028.1:0-2420 GCF_036002505.1 Actinophytocola sp.
GAAGCGCTTCGACACCCGCCAAGCGGTGGACGGCGTCTCGTTCACCCTGCACCGCGGCGAGACGCTGGGCGTGCTCGGCGAGTCCGGGTCCGGCAAGACCACGCTGGCCCGGCTGCTCATGGGCCTGCTGGAGCCGGACACCGGCGAGATCCGGGTGCACGGCACGGCCTGGTCGAACCAGCCGGAGTCCCGCCGGCGGCCGCTGCGCCGGCGGATCCAGCTGGTGCCGCAGGATCCGCTCAGCTCGTTCGACCCGCGCTACCCGGTGGCCCGGATCGTCGGCGAGGCGGCCGGCCGGACCCGGCGCCGGGACCGCGTGCCGGAGCTGCTGGAGCTCGTCGGCCTGACCCCGGACCTGCTGGGGCGCCGGGCGGTGCAGCTCTCCGGCGGGCAGCGCCAGCGGGTGGCCATCGCCCGGGCCCTCGCGCCGGAACCGGACGTGCTGGTCTGCGACGAGCCGGTGTCCGCGCTGGACGTCTCGGTGCAGGCCCAGATCCTGGACCTGTTCGCGGACGTGCGGGACCGGCTGGGCGTGGCGGTGGTGTTCGTGTCCCACGATCTCGGCGTGCTCCACCACGTCAGCGACCGGGTGCTGGTGCTGCGGGCGGGCCGGATCGTGGAGACCGGCCCGGTCGAGGAGATCTTCGCCGCGCCCCGGGATCCGTACACCCGGGAGCTGCTCGCCGCGCTCCCCCGCACAGCTGTCAACTTGCCAGGGAGGCCGAAACAGGCCGACCAACGCAACCCCGGCACAAGCGGAAACAGCCTGTTCCGGCCGGATTGGTATCTACCGGCACAGTAACGAATCAATAGACGAACGGAAAACCCGATGACCCAGCTCCCCCGTGTACCCCTGTCCGTGCTCGACATCGCGCCGGTGCGCAAGGGCCTGACCCCCGCGCAGTCGCTGCGCGAGACCGTCGACCTGGCGCGGCGCGTGGAAGAGCTCGGCTATCACCGGTACTGGCTCGCCGAGCACCACAACTCCCCGACGGTGGCGAGCTGCGCGCCCGCGGTGCTCATCGGCCAGATCGCCAGCGTGACGTCAACCATCCGGGTCGGCTCGGGCGGGGTGATGCTGCCGAACCACTCCCCGCTGATCGTGGCCGAGCAGTTCGGCACGCTGGCCGCGATCCACCCGGGCCGGATCGACCTGGGTATCGGGCGGGCACCGGGAACGGACGACATGACGGCGCGGGCGTTGCGGCGGAGTGCCGCGACCATGGCGCCGGACGAGTTCCCGCGCCAGCTCACCGAGCTGCTGCGGTACTTCACCGGCCCGGCCGACGACGAGCCGATCCCGCCGATCACCGCGATCCCCGCGCTGGGCAACCCGGTTCCGGTCTGGGTGCTGGGTTCCGGCGCGTCCAGCGCGGCGCTGGCGGCGCGCTTCGGCCTGCCCTACGCGTTCGCGCACCACTTCGGCGCCCAGGTGACCGTGCCGGCGATGCGGCTGTACCGGGAGAGCTTCCAGCCCTCGGCGATCCTGGACAAGCCGTACGCCATCGTGGCCGCCATGGTCATCGCCGGGGAGTCCGAGGAGCACGCCGACTGGCTCGCCGGGCCGGTCGGGATGGGCGCGCTGGACGTGACCAACGACCGGCACCTCCCGTACTGCACCAACGAGGAGGCGGCGGCATACTCCTTTTCCGCCAAGGAGAGGGAGTTCGTCTCCGGCTACCTCGCCTCGCAGATCATCGGCGGCCCGGACACCGTGCGCCGGGACACCGCCGACCTGCTCGAGGCGTCCCAGGCCGACGAGCTCATGGCCATCACCATCACCTACGACCACGAGGACCGGGTGCGCTCCTACGAGCTGTTCGCCGAGGCGTTCGCGCTGTCCACACCGGCCAGCGTCCAAGCCGGCTAATGCGGGTGAGCCGGTGCCATGAAGGCGTCCTTCGGGACGCTCAACGACAGGAAGGGGCCCTTCGGGACAACAGCTGCTAGCAACCCAGCCACCCGCCAGCCGAAACCGGCCCGCCGGGGCGTGCACCCGGCGGGGTCCGGTGCCGCTTTAGGACGCACCAAGATAGCCGTTAGCCCGGTCGACGAGCTTGGGAGCTGTTCCGCCGCCTACAGGGGGACACCCGATGGCCTCGAACGAGGAGAAGCTTCGCGAGTATCTGAAGCGGGTCACGGTCGACCTGCGGCAGACACGGGCGCGGCTGCGGGAGCTCGAGGCGGTGCGGCCGGAGCCGATCGCGATCGTGGGCATGGCCTGCCGGTATCCGGGCGGCGTGGCGTCGCCGGAGGAGCTGTGGCGGCTGGTGGACGGCGGGGTCGACGCCATCGGGCCGTTTCCGGACAACCGGGGCTGGGAGGTCGAGCGGCTCTACCATCCCGATCCGGGCCGGACCGGGCATTCCACTACCCGGCACGGCGGTTTCCTGTATGACGCGGACCGGTTCGACGCGGAG
>NZ_DASYTH010000029.1:0-3794 GCF_036002505.1 Actinophytocola sp.
CCGTTGCGAGTGAGTGAGCATTAGTGAGCGTCCTACTCGCAGCTCGCTGTTGCCAGCGGGCGGTCCCCGTCTTGCCCGGTTGTCCGGTGCGGGGTAGACGCCTCGCAGCCACCTGCCCGGCTGGGCCGGGTCTTCTGGTCGGCTCCACGTCCGTTTTGCGTCTCCTGGCCACTCCGGGCGACGTGCTGCTCGAGGTTGCGCGCGGCGTTGAGGTCGCGGTCCAGGACCAGGCCGCAGTCCTCGCAGATGAACACGCGCGTGGCCAGGGACAGCTTGGGTTTCACCGGCTGGCAGGCCGAGCACGTCTTGGACGAGGGGAACCAGCGGTCGGCCACCACCAGCACGCCGCCGTTCCACGCGGTCTTGTCGGCCAGTTGCCGTCTGATCTCGCCGAACCCGGCGTCGGCCAGCCGCCGGGCCAGCCGCCGGTTGGCGAGCATGCCGGCGACGTTGAGGTCTTCGATGACCACCGTGCCGTAGCCGCGGGCCAGGCCGGTGGTGAGCTTGTGCAGCCCGTCGCGGCGCCGGTTGGCCACCCGGGCGTGCAGCCGGGCCGCCCGGTGCCGGGCGCGCTCCCACCGTTTCGAGGGCCGGAGCCCGGCGCGGTGGTCCGGGCCGGCTCGGCCGGACATGGCGCGGGCGGCCGCCCGGAGCCTGCGCGTGGCCGCGTCCAAGTGGCGCGGGTTGGGAACGCGGGCGCCGGTGGACAACACCGCCAGGTTGGACACCCCCAGGTCCACCCCGACCGCCGCGGCGGGCCGTCGGGGAGCGCGGACGGCGCGGTCGACCTGGACCGTGAAGGAGCAGAACCAGCGGCCGGCTTCCGGCCGGACAGCCGCGGAAAGAATCCGGGCCGTGCCGGCCTCCAGCCGGCGGGCCAGCTTCCGGGTCGACTCGTGCGTGCGGATCCGGCCCAGCCGGGGCAGCGTCAGGTGCCGCCGGTCGGCCGCCACCCGGATGGCGCCCGTGGTGAACCGCACCGACGGCCTGGCCCGGCGGCGGGACCGGAACCGCGGGAAGCCGACCCGGCGGCCCTTGCGTTTGCCCGACCTCGACGCGGCCCAGTTGGCCAGGCCACCGGCCACGCCGTCCAGCCCGGTGTTGAACGCCTCCTGGGAGCACTCCACCCACCACGGCGCCACCTCGTCCGTGGCCTGGTTCCACGCCCGCCGCAACGCCGGCAGCGACCAGCCCAGCGCCGGAGTCAGATCCTGGGCGGCGATCCCGTAGCTGCGCTCGGCCGCGCGCTGGGCCAGGTCCGCCCTCACCCGCGCCAGCGCCCAATTGACCGTGAACCGGGCCGCCCCGGCGTGCCGCGCCAGCGCGCGGGCCTGCGTCGGACTCGGATCCAACGCAAACCGGTACGCCTGCCTGACCACCGCGCTCATCCCCGCCCACCGCCGCCGCCCCGGCCAGCCACCGCGGCCGCCGCGGCCGCGCGCCGCCATGTCAACCACGCCTGAAAGCGGCCACCCACCACATCCCCACCCCGCTCACTCGCGCCGCCCACGCCCAGCGCCCCGATCCGGCCGCCCGCCACGGCGCGCCGATCGGCCAGCAACCCCGCCTTCAACCCGGTCAGGCAGTCACGAAAACCCATGACGACGACGATAACCGCAGTCTCCGACAAACCAGCGAGCAACCGGACTCCCGGCACGAACGCCGCCCACACCGGCCCGCCACCGGCGAACACGAACCCGCGCAACCACCCACCCGACCACCAGCGCCACACCACCCACTCCTCCGCCCCCGTCAACGGCCGCCCCACTCACTCAAGTTCACCAACACTCACTCCTGCTCACTCAGCAGGCAACAGTTGGCAACCCCCACCTGGCGTTGGTGGTCAGCGACGCCGCGTCCCAGCGCACCGGCTCGACCTCGATGTCGATGGTCTGGTAGTGGCTGTTGAACACCTCCACCCGGTGCCCGTCCGGGTCGCGGAGGTAGACGAAGAGCATGCCGCCCGGCCCGTGCCGCCCGGGACCGCGCTCGACCGAGTCGCCGTAGCCGCGGATACCGGCGAAGTCGCACGCGGCGAAGATGTCGCGGCTTTCGGAGACGGTGTAGGCGAAGTGGTGGAGCCGCGGGCGCTACCGGTGACGATGGCGAGGTCGAGGCAGGTTCCCTTGCCGTACATGAACGCACCGATGAGTGTGCTGCCGTGAGCGAGATACTCGGAGTTCCGGAACCCGAGAGCGCTGTAGAACTCGCACAGCTGGTAGGTGTCCGGCGCCAGGATCTGGTAGTGGTCCAGCCGCTGGGCGTGGGCGCCCCTGTACTCCTCGAAATCGATGTGCAGCCGCGGCCGCGTCTCCATGGTCGCGCAGAGCTCGATCGGCGTCCCGATCGGATCGCTCACGTGCAACGTCCGGCCCTGGTGCGGCGCCTCCACCCAGGTGGCCGGCAGGTCATGATCCCGGAAGTAGCGGTAGGCGACGTCGAGGTCCTCGTCGAAGAACACCCCGGAACCCGATCCGTCGGCACGTACCGCCGTCCCTCGACTGCTCGAGGATGAGGCTGTGGTGGCACGCCTCCTGCAGGCCGCGCAGATAGCAGGCGGAGTCGTCCTCCTCGGTCACGACGAGACCCAGAATGTTCGTGTAAAAGTTGCGGCTCTCCGCGAGATCGGCGACGGTCAAACGGAGGTGGCTCGATCGGCTGATGTTGAACGGCGGCCGTAAGGTTCACCGGTGGCAACATGGTGAGAACGCTCCTCTCAGTTGCACCACCGAGGTATTGCTATCGATAGCACTCATCAGAAGAACTATGGCTCCTGCAACGCCGGAAGCGCAAGGGTGTGCAGGAGGTCTTTTCAGGCAGAGCGCCTGCGCGCGGCCGCCGGCGGTGCCGTGCTGCCGCGTACGATGAGCGAGCCGGGCGACACCGAAGCGTACGCACTGTCATCGCCGGGTTGGCTGCTCAGGCGGCGGATGAACCACAGCCCGCAGGCCGCGGCCATGTCCCGAATGGGCAGGCTGATCGTGGTGAGCCCCGGCCCCCACCAGGAGAACCCGGGGTCGTCACCGAAGCCGACGACCGACAGCTCCTTGGGCGCCTTGACGCCCATCCGGAACAGCCCGTCCAACACCCCGACGGTGTGTTGGACCGAACCGAGTACGACCGCGGTCGGTACCGGCGAGACGCCCAGGAGCCGGCGTATCGCTTCCCGGCCGTGCTCGACCGAGGACGGCGGTCCGAGCTCAACCAGGCCGGCCCCGCTCCGCACGCCACCCTCCTGCAGAGCTTTGCGATAGCCCTCCAGGCGTTGCCCGCCGGTGGGTAGCTCGGCCGGACCACCCACGTAGCCGATGCGGGTGTGTCCCAGATCGACCAGGTGCGCGGTCGCCTGCCGCAACGCCAGGTGGTCGTCGAGGCCGAACCACTGCGACCCGAGCGACGGGTGCTTGTGCAGCAGCTGCACGTGACGGATGCCCTGGAGCAGCCTCACCGAGTCGCGGTGCGGGCGCGCGGTCGGCACGATGGCGACGCCCGCGACCCTGCTGGCTGATAGCTCACGCAGGTGACGCAGCTCAACCGTCCGATCATCGTTGGTCTCCGCGAGTATGAGCTGGAAGCCCTGAGCCTCCATGATCTTGGACAGCTCGTGGGCGATCGTGGCGTAGAAGCTGTTACGGATGTCGGGAATCACGAGCCCGACGACCTTGCTGGAGGCGCCACGCATCATCCGCGCCGCCCGGTTGCCGACGTACCCCATCTCGGCGGCGGCCTGACGCACGCGGAGCTTCGTCTGCTCGCTGATGCGCTCATCGTCGGCCAGCGCCCGGCCCACGGTG